>LVAP01000074.1 GCA_001603025.1 Clostridiales bacterium Firm_10
CCGGCCCGGCAGCGACGGGCCCTGCTTTCTTCCGGGTGGTTTTCTTCACCGGCTTCGGCGTAGGCTCCGCGGCAGCGGGCTCCACGGCGGCTTCGGCTTTCTTCCGGGTGGTTTTCTTCGCCGGCTTCGGCGCGGGCTCAGCGGCAGCGGGCGTTTCGTTCTTTATCGTCATTTCTTCTTCTGAAACAGTCTTTCTGGTGGGCATTCTTTTTCTCCTTGTCAGCATGATTTCCGCCGTCGGCCGGCGGTGATTCACCATCGCGCGGGCGGACAGCCGGACGGCGATCCTTCCCGCGCGATCATATGGATATTATTATAATCAATGGACCGGCTTCGATCAAGGGCTGTAATCAAATCGCTACGCCGCCACTACAGATTGTTAACGCGCCGGATTCACACGGAACGCCTGCGGAAGCGGCCGGCCAGGTTAAAGCCGAAGATCACCAGGAACATGTAACCGCCCAGAATCGCAGCGCCCGGAAGCAGATAGAGGAAGGGATAAGGAATCCATTTGTGGAAGATCTCCAGCAGGAAGTTGCCCTCCGTTTCGACGGAGTAGAAGTAGTTGGCCTTTGGAAAAAGCCCTGTGGCGCGCATCAGCATGTTCACGCCGAACACAGCCAGGGTGATGAGCAGGATCGTCAGCACCGTCCTCGGGATGTCGCTGAATTTCGGGCGGAAAAAGCCCAGCACGGCGATGGCCAGCGCCTCGACGACGATGAGGAAATGCGTGCCGTAGTAACCCAGCATGCGCGGCAGGTAGATCGGATATCCGCCAAACCCGCTGCCCGGCATGGCGAGCGCCATCATGGCGCCCAGCGGGCCTACGAAGAAACAAAAGCTGAGCAGGGGCCGCTTCCGGGTCAGCACGGCAATGGGAATCAGGATCATATTGATGTTGCACAGGTGCAGCGGCAGCTCGCCCCACCAGTTGAAACCGCCCTTATCCGCCGTGATGACGTTGTACGCCTCGTCGACGGACAGCGCGTACTTATACGCAAAGAAACCGATCAGCGTCAGGACGCAGGCGCTCACGAGGACCGCCCGCCTGATCCGATCGCTCCTGCGGCGCAGCGCCAGGCCTGCCCCGGCGAGGAGAAAGACAAACGCCGCCAGGATGGCGCAGAAAAGCGGGTTGAAAGGCCTCATAATCCAGAATCCGGATTGTTCCTCCATGAGTCTTGCCCTCTCTCTTATGTAATGGCGCCCTCACGGCCCTGCCAGAATGCGTTCGGGCCTGAGCAGCCGCGCAGTCTGCAGGGAAAACTCCCCGACGACGACGGCCGCGGGAATATCGACGACAGCATGCTGCTTGATGAACAGAATGCTGAGGCATACCAGGATCAGGAACAGGAGGTTGAACCACCGGTACCAGCCCGGGATCGTCCTGCAGCCCATCGTGCCGCGCCAGCAGAAATAACTGAGCATGACATGCAGCGAGGGGCAGAGGTTGGTGGGCGGGTCGATCCGGTACAGCAGGCGCACCCAGGCCGGGAAAAAGCCGGCGCCGACGGGGTCCGGCCGCTGTATCGTGCCGGGATACGCCAGAAAAGCCGCGCCGGCCAGCAGCAGCGAAAGCACGTAAGCCGCGGCAAAACGGCAGCCGTGAGCCCTGCTGTCCGATATGATCCAGAGCGCGCTCACCAGCCAGGAGACATATGAGAGGAAATACACCACGATCCACTCCGGAACGAAGGGAATCCTCCCGTCGAGCGCCGTCGCCAGGCTGTTGAGCGTCCTGCCGGGCAGCAGGAGCCGCGTGGCGTAGTACACGAGCATCTGCGTGAGCAGCATCGCGCCGAGGCAGATCCAGACGTACGGCCTGAAAAGCCCGGGCCGGCCCCGGCCGGGCCTGGCCTGCGCGCCTTGTGAATTCTTTCCGCCCGCACCGCCCATAACGCCCCACCGCTTTCGCATGTTCTTCCCTTATCGGAGCCCCAGCGACTCCTTCAGCGCGTTGTACTGCATGGCCTGGCGGAGCTTTTCTGCATCGCCGCCCAGCGCCTCCACGAGGCGGTAGGCGAAGGGCAGCGTGGTGCCAGGTCCGCGGCTGGTGATCAGGTTGCCATCGACGACCACGCACTCGCCGGTCTGTCGGTTGTCATCCACATAGTCCGCATCCGTGAACAGGGTTTCATACTTTTCGCCCGGATAGGAGGTGACCCGCCTGCCCTTCGTCACTCCGGCCTTCGCCAGCACCTGGGGCGCCGCGCAGATCGCGCCGACAAAGCGGCCCTCCGCATTCGCGAAATCGCGCACCCATTCCACCACCGCCGCGGTGTCGCGGAGTGTGTCCGCGCCCGGCAGGCCGCCGGGCAGCACCACCATGTCGTAGTCATTGGGTTCCACGTCCCGCAGGAGACGATCCGCAAACACGCGGATACCGTGCGAACCCTCGACGATCTCCCCCGCCACGGAAACGCCGTGGCATACGAACCCGGCCCTGCGGAGCACGTCGATGACGAACAGGCCTTCGCCTTCCTCGAAGCCGTCTGCCAGCAGAACGGCAATTTTCTTTTCGCCCATGGTTCCACTCCCTTTCGCTTTTTCATCAATGCCGAGCGCGTTGTCTCTGTCCGGCGACATGTGACAATTATAACCGATCGGCGCAGGCCCCGCAAGGGGAAAATGGCCCGCGCGGCTTCAATCCCGCGCCCGCCCGAGGCGTTCCAGCAGGGCGGGCAGCTCCTCCGGCGAGAAGATCGTGTAGTCCGGCGTCTCCTCGGCGTTTTCGGGAACGTGCCGGTATCTGGGAGACCAGGCGAGCAGGACGGAGCATATGCCAAAGCGGTTTGCGCCGACGATGTCCTTCGCCAGGTTGTTCCCCACCATGACGATACGGCCCTTATCGGCCTCCGTGAGGCCGAGGCGGTCCATGGCGGCCCGGAACATCAGGGGCGATGGCTTTTCGGCGCCCACCTCTTCGGAAATGGCCTTCGCGGCGAATATGTGCGCCAGTCCGTTCTGCGCCATGGTGTTGGCAAAGGACTGAACGAGCCCGTCCGCCACCATCGCGATGGTCATGCCCTGCCTGTGCAGCGAGAGCATGGTTTCACGCGCGCCGGGAATGCATCCGGCCCGGCGGACCACGCCGCCCGGCACGTCGCGCACCTCCGTGCCCTCGTCGATGATGGTATCGCCGATATCCGTAAAGAGAATCAGCCCGTCCGCCATGCCATCCGCCTCCTTCGCACCGCCGTTTTCCGCTCCGGCACACCGCCGGGCGCGTTACGCCTGCCCGGTCCGGCTCTTTTTCAGCCTGAACAGCTCTTCCGTAGCCAGGCGCGCCTTTGCCACGGGTATTTTTGTCCTGGGAAAGCAATAATACAGCGCCTCACGATCGCCGATGCAGATGATATCCCCCAATTCATACCAGTAAAAGTCCGCGTACAGGCTGTAGGAGGCGTCGGCCGGGCGGCGGTAATCCAGCCGACCGTCGCAGCCCGTCAGGTGAAAGCCCTCCGCGCTGTGAACGAGCCGCCCTTCGCCAACCCGGTAAATGGCCCTGAAATCCCTCAGCATGGCGATATCCACCGGGCAGTCGAGCCGGTAGGTTCCGCGCTCTGTCTCCCCGCGCACTTCCCGGCGCTCCCAGGCGTACCAGTCCGGAATATGCGGAAACTCCGTTTCCCCTTCCATGGCGTGCAGCCGACCGAGCGTATCCATTTCCCATCTCTTGCCGCACTGGCGGCAGGTCAGGCCGGTACCCCGGCCTTCCATGGCGCCTTCCGCGCCGCAGGCCGGGCACTTGTACAGGATGCGCTCCAGGCCGTCAGCGCGGAAGGGCTCAGTGATCTCGATGCCGTTTTCCGCCTGCCACCTGAAATTGTCGAAGGAAAACATGCCGTCGAGGATCGAATCCAGTTCCGCCACGCTCTTTTGCCTGATCTCCTCGGCGCTCAGCAGCCCCCGCACCGTCGCGGACACGGCGACATCCCGCTTCTGCAAGCCGTTGTACAGCGGATCGCGGGGAAACGCCCCCTCGGTGAGAATGCCCACCACCGGCGCGCCCAGCCGCTTCAGCAGTGCGCCGAGCCCCCTGGGCAGCGGCGTCGCCGTGCCGTCGAAGGAGTAACTGGCCTCGGGATACATCAGCACGCTGCACTTCTCACTGGTCAGGGCATGGCGCATGTCAGCGACCAGCTGCAAATCGGTCACGAATTTGTTGGTGGGAAAGCAGCCGATGGAGCGCATCAGCCCTTCCTTGCCGACAAAACCGTCCGAAGTGCAGATGATGGCATATGGCTTCGGATACATCACCTTCGAGACGATCATCAGGTCGATGAAGCTGGAATGGTTCATCAGGATGAGATACGGGCCGTCGCCCACCTTCTCCATGTCCACTGACCGGCAGGTGAACCGCGCCTTTTTCAGCTCTCCCGATGCGGCGGCGCACACCAGCGTCCTGAAAAGCAGGTTCGGCCGGCGAGGCGGCTTATGCGCGAAGGGCTTCAGCTTCATAACCTCGTCATAATCCATGGGCATTGTTCTGATCTTCATGTCATCGCCTCATCCGAAATTCACGCGGCGTCTCCGCCGCAGGTATCTTTTTCGCCTTTTGATCTTCCCGGAAGCAGTGACGGCTTCATTGAATGGTGACGGGCACACGCACGCGCGCCCGCAGCGCGGCGGCACGCGGCCCGAGCTCATCCCGGTTCAGGAACCCGTCCTGCGCAAACGGGACGCTCCGGCCCATCCGCTTCGCTTTTTCCAGGCCGAGCGGGTGATACGGCTCCAGGTCGATCTGACAGATGGCCGGATGCGCCGAGGCCAGGCGCGCAATGTCGTCAAAGTGCGCGTCCGTCAGGTTGACGCCCGGAATGATCGGACAGCGGAACACGATGGCCGCGCCGGCCCCGTCCAGCGCGGCCAGGTTGGCGAGGATCCGCCCATTGTCCGCGCCCGTATACAGGCGATGCGCGGCGGCGTCCGCCAGTTTGAAATCGTACAAAAACAGGTCGACATGAGGGATCATGCGCTCAAGCGCCTCCCAGGCGCAGCAGCCGCAGGTCTCCACGCACACGTGAACGCCGGCGGCGCGCGCCGTCCGGGCAAGCTCAAGGGCGAAGTCCGGCTGGAACATCGGTTCCCCGCCGGAGAGCGTCATCCCGCCGCCGCTCTCCCGGAAAAACGCGGCGTCCCGCAGCACTTCAGCCACCACTTGGCCGCTGTCCGCCTCGCGGCCACACAGCTCCAGCGCGCCGGCATGACAGGCCGCCGCGCAGCGCCCGCAGGCGTCGCAGAGAGCGCGGCTGTAGCTGTGGCCTTCCCCGTCCAGGCGGTGCAGGCCCTTCGGGCAGGCGGCCGCGCAGGCCCCGCAGCGAATGCACTTCTCCTCGCTGTAGAGGATCTCCGCCTGCGGCCGGTGGGATTCGGGATTATGGCACCACGCGCACCGCAGCGGGCAGCCCTTGAAAAACACCGTCGTCCGGATGCCCGGGCCGTCCTGCACGCAGAAGCGCTGAACGTTGAAGATCATCCCCTTCATCGCCTACACCTCGTGCGCCGTGCGCAGCAGTACCTCCGCCTGCATCTGCGGCGAAAGCTTCACAAAATAGTCGCTGTAGCCGCCGATGCGCACCACCAAGTCGCGGTAGGCCTCCGGTTCGGCCTGCGCTCTCAGCAGCGTATCGCGGTCGACCACGTTCACCTGCATTTCAAAACCGCCGCGGCGCAGATAGGTGAGGATCAGCGCGGCCACCTTCGCGCAGGAATCGGCGGTAAAGGTCTTTTTTGAGAACTTCATATTCACCGCGACGCCGCCGATCAGTTCCCTGTGCGACCACTTGGTGCTGGAAAGGATCGACGCCGTGGGGCCGTTCTTCTCCCGCCCCTGACACGGGCCGGACCCGTCTCCCAGCGGAAAGCCGGCACGCCGCCCGTCCGGCGAAGCGCCGGTCATGCGACCAAACCGCTCGTGCATGACCCAGCAAAAAACGCTGGGAATCAGGCGCGAACCGTCGAACATGGGCGTATAGCGGCGGCACTCGGCCACGATGTGCTCCACCATCATGCTGAAGAGGCCGTCGACGCGGTCTATGTCATTGCCGTATTTGTCCACGCCGTTCAGCATTTTCAGCCGCATGGCCTCGCAGTCCCCAAAATCGGCGGCCAGCATGGCGCGCAGCGATGCAAACGTCAGCTCTTTCCGCTCGAAGATCAGCGTGCGGATAACCTCGAGCGAGTCAACCAGGTTCGCCATGCCCACAAAGCTGGGCATGATCCAGTTGTAACGCGCGCCGCCCTGCTCGATGTCGACGCCCCGCGCCAGGCAGTCGTTCACAAAGCACGACAGGAGCGGATTGATCGTGCGTTCGGCGCGCAGGCGGCGGTATTCGTTCTGTTCCCGGAAGTTCCTGCAAATGGATTCGTCGAGGCGGCTGAACAGCGCCTCCTTCAGCGCGTCAAAGCTGTCCCAGTCGCGATCCAGCAGATCGAGCAGCAGCTGCACCATGTTCGTATAAGGGCTGGCCACCCAGACATTGCTTGCCGCCACGGGCGTGATCTCCACGCACGTGCTGTGGATATAGTCGTGCGCCTCGCCCGCCGGCACGCCGTATTCCATGAGGCCCGCGCTGATCACATCGTCGTTGAAGATAGCCGGATGCGAACGGCCGTGCGACAGGATGGCGCACGCCTGGTCCAGCAGCGGCCAGGGCATGCCTTCCGTCCAGCACAGCCCCACGGAAGGATACACGAGGCGAATGTCGTCCACCGCCTGCATGCCCATTGCGGTAAGCTCATTGGCGACGATGCGGCCCTCCCGGTCTCGGCCGCCCAGCATATAGCCGCTGGACAATCCGTGGGGCACGCGGTTATTGATCTGAATGGCAAGGCAGTCCATGAGCGTCTGCGCCTCTTCATCGGTCAGGCGCCCCGCGTCCTTGTCCGCGCGGTAGAAGGGATAAAGATAGCGGTCCGGCCGCCCCAGCTGGAACTGCTGCATCGAAAAATAGCGATATGGGTTCAGCGACAGGCAGAAGGAGAGGAAGTGCGCCGATTGCACCGCTTCATGAAAGCTCCTTGCGGGCCGCCGCGGCACCCGACGGCAGATCGCCGCCAGTCCCCGAAGCTCCCCGCGGCGCTGATCGTCGCCGCAGGCGTCGGCCAGGGCATCGGCCTGCGCGGCATAGCGGTCGGAAAACGACGCCACGGCGTTCAGGCAGGCGATGCACAGCCCATAAAACCTGCGCTTCTTCTCATCCGTTTCGTCCATGAGCCGCCGTTCAATGCGCGCCTCGATCCCCTCCGTGCCCTCCCGCAGCAGCAGCTCATAGTCGACCGCCATGTGGGAATCCTGTCCAAAGCGCACATCCAGAGGATCGGCCTGCGCAGCGCGAACGGCTTCCCAACGCGCGGCCGCCTCGGCCGCGAGGGGCCTCGACGCCTTCCCTACGATCAGCTCGCCCTCGTCGATCACCGGCTCAAGCCCGCTGAAGGCGCAGGCGTAGGCGTCCGCATAGCGGGCTTCGCCGTTTGGCAGCGCCCCGTTCTCCGCCCACCGTTCAAAAAAGGCCAGGTGGAACCCGTCGTAGCAGATCACCGGTTCCACAGCCGGCCGCCTGAGCGCCTCTATGCGCTGCCTGTCATACGAATACATGCTCATGCCCTCCGCCGCTGTGTCCTGGGGCTGTAAAACAAAACCCCGCGCCCGTTTCCATGCCATTCATTATAGATTGCACGGCCGCGAAAGTCAAACACCTTTTGCGCCGCCGGAAGCGCGCGAAATATGGCGGCCGCGATTGATTATCCGCGGGCGGTATGATATAATAGATATAATCGCTTTATTTCCGGAGGAATGCTATGTTTGAGCTGAACAGCAAATACGAACCGCAGGGCGACCAGCCGCAGGCCATCGAAAAGCTGGCGCAGGGGCTGGAGGACGGCCTCAGCGACCAGGTGCTGCTGGGCGTCACCGGTTCGGGCAAGACGTTCACCATGGCCAACATCATCCGCAGGGCCCAGCGCCCGGCGCTGGTCATCGCCCACAACAAGACGCTGGCCGCGCAGCTGGCGGGCGAGTTCCGCGAGTTCTTCCCGGACAGCGCCGTGGGTTACTTCGTCAGCTACTACGACTACTACCAGCCGGAGGCATACATCCCTTCCACGGACACCTTCATCGAGAAGGACGCCTCCATCAACGATGAGATCGACCGCATGCGCCACAGCGCCACCGCCTGGCTGAAGGAACGGCGCGACGTGATCATCGTGGCCTCCGTGAGCTGCATCTACGGCCTGGGCGACCCGGCGGAGTACGAGGGCCTGTCCATCTCCCTGCGGGAAGGCGAAACCATGGACCACGACGACCTGCTGCGCCAGCTCGTGGATATACAGTACGACCGCAACGACTTCGAGTTCAAGCGCTCCACCTTCCGCGTGCGCGGCGACGTGGTGGACATCATCCCCGCCAACTCGGAGGACACCGCCATCCGCGTGGAATTCTTCGGCGACGAGATCGACCGCATTTCGGAAATCGACGCGGTCACCGGCTCGGTGCGGCGCTACCTCAAGCACGTGATGATCTTCCCCGCTTCCCACTACGCCACCTCCCGGGAGAAGCTGGACGCCTGTCTCAGCCGCATCGAAGCGGACCTGGAAACACAGCTGAACGAATTCCGCGACAACGACCGCCTGCTGGAGGCCCAGCGGCTGGAGCAGCGCACCCACTACGACATTGAGATGATGCGCGAAATCGGCTACTGCTCCGGCATCGAGAACTACTCGCGCTACTTCGACGGCCGCGAGCCGGGCGAGCCGCCCTTCACCCTGCTGGATTACTTCCCCAAGGATTTTATCGTGTTCATCGACGAGGCGCACGTGACCGTGCCGCAGATCCGCGCCATGTATAACGGCGATTACGCCCGCAAGCGCGCGCTGGTGGAATACGGCTTCCGGCTGCCCTCCGCCTTCGACAACCGGCCCCTGCGCTTCCATGAATTCGAGCAGCGGGTGCACCAGGTGATCTACGTGTCCGCCACGCCCGGCCCCTACGAGCTGGAGCGGGCCAGCCAGGTGGTGGAGCAGATCATCCGCCCCACCGGCCTGATCGACCCGGAGATCATCGTGCGGCCCGCCACCGGTCAGGTGGACGACCTGCTGGGCGAGATCCGCAAGGTGGTCAGGACCGGGCAGCGGGTGTTGGTGACCACCCTCACCAAGGTGATGGCGGAAAACCTCACCAGCTACCTGAAGGAAATGGATGTGCGCGTGGAATACCTCCATTCGGACGTGGAGACGCTGGAGCGCATCCGGCTCATCCGCAGCCTGCGTCTGGGCGAATATGACGTGCTGGTGGGCATCAACCTGCTGCGGGAGGGCCTTGACATTCCCGAGGTGGCGCTGGTCGCCATCCTGGACGCGGACAAGGAGGGCTTCCTGCGTTCTGAAACCAGCCTGGTGCAGACCATCGGCCGCGCGGCCCGCAACGTCAACGGCCGGGTGATCATGTACGCCGACGCCCTGACCGAATCCATGGACAGGGCCATCACCGAAACCAACCGCCGCCGCTCCATCCAGCAGGCCTTCAACGAGGCGCACCACATCACGCCCAAGTCCGTGGCCGCGGCGGTGCACGAGCTGCTGGAGGTCAGCCGCCCCGCGGATTCCGGGGCCGAGCCCGCGCCTTCCGTGTTCAGCGAGGAGGAAAAGCAGGCCACCATCGCCCGGCTGGAGGAGAGCATGCTGGAGGCCGCCGAGCGCCTCGATTTCGAGAAAGCCGCCCGGCTCCGCGACCAGCTGCTGGCGCTCCGGGGCGAGGCGCCCATGGAGAGCGCGGAGAAATCCCGCAAGAAGCGCCGCACGCGCCAGAAGATGACGCACAGGCATTCGCAGTAATAACCGGGAATTATGGCCACCAAGGAAAAGGAGGGCTAAGGCATGAAGCTGGTGATCATCGCGGGGAGCGGGGCCGTGGGCAAGATGACGGTCGGCCAGGAACTGATGAAGCGGACGGGACTGCGGCTGTTCCACAACCACATGATGATCGAGCCTGTCCTCGAGATATTCGGCCGGTTCGAGGGGAAGGTCATCGACGGGCTGCGGGAGGTCGTGTTCGAGAATTTCGCAAAGAGCGACCTGCCGGGCATGATCTTCACCTACATGTGGGCCTTCGATCAGAAAAGCGACTGGGACTACATCACCCATGTGGCGGACATCTTCGAGCGGCAGGGCGCCGAGGTGTACTGGGTGGAGCTGGTGGCCGATCAGGCGGTGCGCTTGCAGCGCAACCGCACGGAGAACCGCCTGGCCCACAAGGCATCCAAGCGGAACCTGGCCTTCTCCGAGGAGAACCTGCTGCGCTGCGACGAAATCGCCCGGCTGGTGAGCAACGAAGGCGAAATTCCTTTTGAAAACTACATCAGGATCGACAACACGCACCTCCCGCCGGAGGAGGTCGCGGCGATGATTTGCGAGCGTTTCGGGCTGTGAAACCAGGCTGACGAGGTATAAACAATGAAAAGAAAAAAGAGAAGGGCCAAGCGAAAGGCGGGGCTGGGCTTCCTGAAAGAATTGAAGGATCTGCGCATCTCCAACCTCCTGCTGCTGACTGTGGCGGGCGTCGTGAATGCGTTCGGCGTGACGATCTTCCTGTTCCCCGTGAAGCTGTACGACAGCGGCATCTCCGGCCTGTCCATGCTGCTGGACCAGGTGACGCCGCCGCAGTTCACGCTGTCCGTTTTCCTCATCCTGCTGAACGTGCCCGTTTTCCTGTTCGGGCTGAAAAAACAGGGGGCGCTGTTCACCCTCTATTCCGTCTACACAATTCTCATCTATTCCCTCATGTCCTTCCTGATCATGAACGTCCTGCCCATCGACGTTTCGTTCGTATCGCCGCTGGCCGGCTCGGACTTGCTGCTCTGCGCCATCTTCGGCGGCGTCATTTCCGGCGTCGGCAGCGGGCTGACCATCCGCCTGGGCGGCGCGATCGACGGCGTCGACGTCCTGTCTGTGACGTTCGCGAAGAGGATCGGCATTTCCATCGGCACGTTCGTCATGATATTCAACACGACGCTGTATGTGGTCTGCGGCATGATCATTCGGAGCTGGATCCTGCCGCTGTATTCCATCGTCACGTATTTTGTCGGCTCAAAGACGGTTGATTTCGTGGTTGAGGGCATCGACCGGACGATCAGCGCCATGATCATAACGACCCGGGCGGACGAAATCTCGGAAGCGCTTTCCAAAGAGTTCCAGTCGAGCGGTACCATTGTGAACGCCATTGGCGGCTATTCCCGGGAGAGCAGGGAAATCATTTACTTCATCGTAAACCATTTCCAGATCAACAAGCTGAGGCGGATCGTCCACGACATAGACGCCGAGGCCTTCATCGCCCTGCAGGACGTCTCAGACGTCATCAGGAAACGCGAAGAATGACCGGTTCCGGCCGTACGCGGCGGAACCATCGGGAGGCATCGCCATGAAGGTTGAGGAATGGAAACGGCTAATGCCAAGCCCACTCTGGCGGGGAAATAGTTTCCCATAAAACGATACTCAAAACTGAAGCAGACATGGCCTAACATGCCCATATTGTGAATGGAATGCCATATGAACGATATTTTGATCAATAAGGCGCTGTTGTTCGCTGCGGAGTATTTCAATAGAAGCTGTCATAACAGCGGCAAGCCTGTCTATCTGCATTGTCTGCGCGTGGCGCACAGGGCTTTTGAACTGGGCTACGGGGACAGCGTCATCATCGGCGCTGTCCTGCATGACCTGTTGGAGGACACAGACTGTCCGCTTCAAGCCATTGAACGTGAATTTGGGCCCGACACAGCAAATACCGTCGCAGCGCTGTCCAACAATGAAGCCATTCCCGACAAACTGGCGCGCAGCAGGGATTCCATCGACCGCTGCGCCACGCTAGGCCCGACGGCCATAATCATAAAATGCCTGGATACAGCCGACAACGCCGCTTTCTTTCCGCTGGCCAGTCAGATCGATCAGGCCTATCTCATGGAAAAATACCATTACCTGATCGATAAAGGACACAAAACCATCCCTGATGAACCGGCGCTCCACGACCTGATTCAAAAGACGCAAGGATATATTGAAACCAACCATAATCTCTAAGTCATCTGTGAGGTACTCATGAACATCGACAAAATCATCGTCCGCGGCGCGCGCGTCCACAATCTCAAAAACATCAGCCTCGAGCTGCCGCGCAACAGGCTCATCGTCATGACCGGGCTCTCCGGCTCCGGCAAGAGCTCCCTGGCCTTCGACACGCTCTACGCCGAGGGACAGCGGCGCTATGTGGAATCGCTCTCCGCCTATGCCCGCCAGTTCCTCGGGCAGATGGACAAGCCGGACGTGGACGCCATCGAGGGCCTCAGCCCCGCCATCTCCATCGACCAGAAAACCACCTCGCATAATCCCCGCTCCACCGTGGGCACCGTGACTGAGATCCACGACTACCTGCGCCTGCTCTATGCGCGGGTGGGCATCCCCCACTGCCCCCAGTGCGGCCGCGAGATCCGGCAGCAGACGGTGGACCAGATCATCGACCAGATCATGAAGCTGCCGGAACGCACCAGGATACAGGTCCTGGCGCCACTGGTGCGCGGGCGCAAGGGCGAATACGTGAAGCTCATCGATGACATGGGCCGGCAGGGCTACGTGCGCGTGCGCATCGATGGGATCATCTACGAAATCACCGAGCGGCCCGACCTGGACAAGAACAAGAAGCACACCATCGAAGTGGTCATCGACCGCCTCATCGTCCGGTCTGACATCCAGCAGCGCCTCACCGATTCCATCGAGACGGCCATGCGGCTCTCCGGCGGGCTGGTGGTGGTGAACGTGATTGACGGCGAGGACATGCTGTTCTCGCAGAACTACGCCTGCCCGGACTGCGGCATTTCCATCGAAGAACTCACGCCACGCATGTTCTCCTTCAATAATCCCTTCGGCGCATGCCCGACCTGCACCGGCCTGGGCATGCTGCAGCGCGTCGACCCGAAAAGCGTCATCCCGGACGACTCGCTCTCCTTCAACCAGGGCGCTCTGAACGTGAGCGGCTGGCGCTCGAGCGACGAGGGCGGCAGCATGGCCAACACCTACCTGCAGGCCCTGGCGCGGCACTATGGTTTCTCGCTGGATACCCCCGTGCGGGAGCTCAGCCGCGAAGCGCTGGATGTGGTGCTCTACGGCACCAAGAACATGAAGATGAAGATCGAGTACAGGAGCGAACGCGGCACCAGCTCATTCACCGCGCCCTTCGAGGGCGTCATTCCCAACCTCGAGCGCCGCTATCGCGAAACCAACTCCACCATGATGAAGGATGAACTGGGCAGCTATATGTCCGAGTCTCCCTGCCCGGACTGCGGAGGCCGTCGCCTGCGCCGCGAATCGCTGGCGGTGACCATCGGCGGCAAATCCATCGCCGAGGCCAGCGACATGAGCGTGCGCGAAAGCCGCGATTTCTTCTCCGGCCTCACCCTCACCGAGAAGCAGCAAATGATCGCCCGGCAGATTCTCAAGGAGATCAACGCACGTTTGGGCTTCCTGGTGGACGTGGGTCTGGATTACCTCACCCTCTCCCGCAGCGCGGGCACGCTGTCCGGCGGCGAGGCCCAGCGCATCCGGCTGGCGACGCAGATCGGCTCGGCGCTCACCGGCGTTCTGTATATCCTGGACGAGCCTTCCATCGGCCTGCACCAGCGCGACAACCAGAAGCTGCTGGCCACACTGCGCCACCTGCGCGACCAGGGCAACACGCTGATCGTGGTGGAGCACGACGCCGAAACCATGCTGGCCGCGGATTACCTGGTGGACATCGGCCCCGGCGCGGGCAGCCACGGCGGCGAGGTGGTGTCCGTCGGCACGCCGCAGCAGGTCATGGCCGATCCCGCCTCCATCACCGGGCAGTACCTCTCCGGCCGGCGCAAGGTGCTCACGCCCGCCATGCGGCGCAGCCCGTCCGGCTGGATCACCGTGCGCGGCGCGCGGGCGCACAACCTGAAGAACATCGACGCGCGCTTCCCGCTGGGCGTGATCACCTGCGTCACCGGCGTGTCCGGCTCGGGCAAGAGCTCGCTGGTGAACGAGATCATGTATAAATCGCTTTCGCACACGCTCAACCGCTCCAAAGAGCGCCCGGGCGATCACGACCGCATCGAGGGCGTTGAGCAGCTGGACAAGATCATCGCCATAGACCAGTCCCCCATCGGCCGCACGCCGCGCTCCAACCCCGCCACCTATACCGGCGTCTTCGACCTCATCCGCGACGTGTTCGCCGCCACGCCGGACGCCAAAGCCCGCGGCTACCGCAGCAACCGCTTCAGCTTCAACGTGAAGGGCGGGCGCTGCGAGGCCTGCAGCGGCGACGGCATCGTGAAGATCGAGATGCATTTTCTGCCGGACGTGTACGTGCCCTGCGACGTGTGCAAGGGCAGACGCTACAACCGCGAGACGCTGGAAGTGCGCTACAAGGGCAAGAACATTTACGAGGTGCTGGAGATGACCTGCGAGGAGGCGCTGGATTTCTTCCGGCCCCTGCCCCGCATCGCCTCCAAGCTGCAGACGCTGGTGGACGTGGGCCTGGGCTATGTAAAGATCGGCCAGCCCTCCACCACCCTGTCCGGCGGCGAGGCGCAGCGGGTGAAGCTGGCCACCGAGCTGTCGCGCAAGTCCACCGGCCGCACCATCTATGTGCTGGACGAGCCCACCACCGGCCTGCACATGGAGGACGTGGCGCGGCTGAACGAGGTGCTGGAGAAGCTAGCGGACGGCGGCAACACCCTCATCATCATCGAGCACAACCTGGACGTGATCAAAATCGCGGACTGGATCGTCGATCTGGGCCCCGAGGGGGGCGACCGCGGCGGCGTCATCATCGCCGAGGGCACGCCCGAGCAGCTGGCGGCAATCGACGAAAGCTACACGGGGCAGTTCCTGAAGCAGATGCTGCGGCAGGACAAAAAGGCATGATGAAACGGGACCGCCGGCCAGACCGGCGGTCCCGTTTTCTGCGATCTCACGCCCGCTTTATCCCCTTCATCAGCACCCGCGCGCATTCCTCCGCCATCAGGCCGCCTTCGGCGACGGCAAAGTGGTTGAAGGCGGGATCTTCGGTGATGCGGTACAGACTGCCGCAGCAGCCGGCCTGCTCATCATACGCGCCGAACACCACGCGGTCGACGCGCGCCTGCACGATCGCTCCCGCGCACATGCAGCAGGGCTCCAGCGTGACGTAAAGCGTGCAGCCGCTCAGCCGCCACGCGCCCAGGCGCCGCGCGCCTTCGCGCAGGGCGTTGATCTCCGCATGGCCAGCGGGATCCCGGGCGGCCTCGCGCGTGTTGCGGGCGGAGCAGATCACCTCGCCGCCCCGGGTCAGCACCGCGCCCACGGGAATCTCGCCCGCGGAGAGCGCCTCTTCGGCCTCCTGCAGCGCCAGGCGCATCATGGCCCGGTCAAAATCGCTGAACATGAACATCGTCCCCCTGCCTGTCGTCTTCCGGTTTCATCCGGCGTAAAACGGGAGAAGCATCATCCTGCCTCTCCCGTTTTTTTCATTCCTGTGCGGTTTACTTCAGCGAATTGCTGATGGCGTAGTAGTAGCTGCGCAGCGTCATCGTGTGCTTCTGCACCGCGTCCAGGTCCTCGTTGATCATGGCCGCGTTCAGCTTCTCCAGCGTGGTTTCCAGCTTCTCAATCAGGTCCTCATCGTCCAGCCGCGGATCCTGCAGGAGGTTCGTGACCCGACGGATGTAGCGCTCCGCATAGGAGTAAATGCTGCTGCCGTCGTTTGCGCACACGGTGCAGCGGCCCATGGCGGCCGTGTCCTTCTCGGTGGACGCGCCGGGGAAATACTCCTGAACCACCGTCGAAACGCCGGAGCGCAGCGGATGGCCCTCGGGCAGGTAGATAACGCCGTAATAGGCCGTTTCCCGGCAGGAGGAGGACGGCGCGCGCTTGCTGACGGAGCACAGGCGCACCATGCGGTGCATGTTGCATTTCAGCACCGGCTCCGTGCCGGAAAGGAAGTAGTCCGTGTTGGTGCCGTAGCCGTTGATGTCGTGGCGGCAGGCGTCGGTCGGCACCATGCCGGACACGCCGCACACCTCCACCTTCATCAAGCCAACAGAGGCCGCCGAACGGCTGCGGATGGGCTGGTCGACCGTATAACCCAGGTAGTTGTGCGCCCGCTCCATAATGGCGGCCCACAGCGGCGCGGCATAGGAACCGCCGGACGCGCCGGTGACCAGAGGCGCGTAGTTTTCCGATCCGATCCACACGGCGGCGGTCAGATAGCCGGTCATGCCGGCAAAAGTCACGCCTCGATAGTCCGAGTTGGTGCCCGTCTTGCCGGCCACGGTCATGTTTCCGAAGTTGGCCTGCCGGCCGGTGGAGCCTTCAATGTTGGGGTCGCAGCAGCCAATCAGCACGTCAACCAGCATCCACGCCGTCGATTCCTTGAACGCGCGGCGAGTGATCTGCTCGTCGAAAGCGTCGATATACACGCTGCCATCGGCGCGGCACACCTTGGAGAATGCCACAGGCTCGAGGTAGACGCCGCCGTTTGCGACGGCCGCGAAGCCCGCGGCCATCTCCACGGTGGAAATGCTGGAGGTTCCCAGCGCGAGGCCCGATCCCGTGGCCGTCGCCGAGGTGATGCCCAGCCGCTTGAGATATTCGATCGAGTTGGAAATGCCCACGTAGGTCATCAGCGCCTGCGCGGCGGCCGTGTTGTGGGACTGGTTGATGGCGACACGCAGCGTTTCCACGCCGCTGTACGCGCCGCCCTCATAGTTGGTCGGGAAGCCGGTTTCACTGTCCCATCCGGCTATCTGGATGGGCAGGTTCAGCACCGGGGAGCCGGGCGAGTTGCCCAGGTCGAAGGCCGGGCCGTAAACCGACAGAGGCTTCAGGGAGGAGCCGACGGGCATTCTGAAACTGCCGTAGGCCCGGTGCGTCTGCTTCCAGCCGGTGGGCGTCGCGCGTCCGCCCACGATGGCCGCCACTTCGCCGGTGCGCCAGTCGATGATGGTCACAGCCGCCTGCGGCTGCACGACCTCCAGGTATTCGCCGTTGCCCAGCGAAGCCTTGTATACGCTGTCCGCGGAGGAACGCATACGGGGATAGCGGTCCCAGTTGGTGACCACGCGCTGCACGGCGTCCTGCAGGCCCGGATCGAGCGAGGTGTAAACGCGGTAGCCGCCGGTGCGCAGCTTGCTCTCCATGAGGCGGCGGTTCGTCCGGTTATCCTCCAGGTTCTCCACGCGCAGCATCTTGGTCACGACGTCGTAGATGGCGTATTCGACGTAGTACAGGTTATCGAGAATCTCCGTGTTGGTATTGTTGGAATACTGAATCACGCTCAGCCGTTCGCCCAGCGCCTGCTGGTATTCCTGATCGCTGATCAGGCCCTGTTGGTTCATCTGGGCGAGCACCCAGTCGGTGCCTTCCTCAATGACCTCGGGTTTGTTGCTGCTGTAGTAGCACTTGCGCGGGTTATACTTGCTGGGGTTGCGCACGATGCGGGCGAGCGCCGCGCACTCGCGCAGGCTCAGCTCGTCCAGCTCCTTGCCGAAGTAGTCTTCAGCGGCCACCTTCACGCCGTAGTCGGAGCCGCCGAAGTACACCACGTTCAGGTATTCAGCCAAAATTTCTTCTTTGGTGATCTGCTGCTCCAGCTCGATGGACAGATAGATTTCCTGCAGCTTGCGCTTGATGGTCTGCTCCTGGCTCAGGATGGTGTTGCGGATGAGCTGCATGGTGATGGTGGAGCCGCCCTGAAGGGCTTCGGAATTGCTGCCCAGCGAGTTTACGAATACGCCGGCCAGGCGCCGCAGGTCCACGCCGTTGTGATCCCAGAAGCGCTGGTCTTCAATGGCGACCACCGCCTTGACCAGATACGCCGGCAGTTCGTCGTAATCCACTTCAACGCGGTTTTCGTAGCCCTTGAAGTCGGTGATGAGATCGCCGTTCTTATCATAGATATAGGAGGTCTGCGCCTGCTCGTCGAAGGCGGAAAGGTCCAGCGAAGGCATGGTTTCGACCCATGCTTTCGCCACGCCCACCACCAGGCCGGTGCAGGCCACGCCGACAAGCAGCGTCACCACAAAGAACAGCTTGGCGGTGGTCATGATGACCTCCAGCACAAAGTTGCGCTCCTTGGTGCGCGTTTTGAACACCGAGCGCTGAGGCGCGCTGACGCTGCGCTTCTTTCCTGTTTGGTTCCTGTTGTTCTGCATTGGTATCCTCCCGCCGGATGTGCCGTTTGGGCATACACAGATATTATAGCACACATTTCGCGCGTTTGCACGTTTTTTTGAAGAAGAACGCGCACAACCGCGTCCGCTCCGGCATAAGCATGCCCTGATCCCATCTTTTTGACGGAGGCGTTGAGAGCATGGTTGCAAAATCCAACTGTTCCGTGAAAAAACGGCGGCTGGCGTTCATCCTGCCGGCTGTCCTGCTCATTCCCGCCCTCCTGTTCGGCCTGGGCGTGCGCAACATGAGCCCCATCCTGGTGAGCATGGCCGAGGCCAGGGCGCGCCAGTTGGCCGTGGAGGCCATGAACCAGGCCATCGCGGAGGTGATGGGCTCCTCCGTGACCTACGGGGACCTCATGCGCGTCAGCAGGGACGCACAGGGGCGCGTGGTCATGATCGAGGCCAACGCCGTGCTGATGAACGACATCTCCTCCGAAGCCGCCCTGGCCGCGCAGCGCAACCTGGACATGCTGGCTGACCAGGGCGTATCGCTGCCGCTGGGCGCAGCGCTGGGCGTCGGCCTGTTCAGCGGCTCAGGCCCATCCATCCGCGTGCGGATCGTTCCGGTCGGGGCGGTGTCCACCCGCTTTGTCACCTCGTTCGAATCGGCCGGCATCAACCAAACGCGCCATGAAATCTCGCTCGAAGCCAGCGTGGTGATGCGCATCGTCGTTCCCACCGGCGCAGATTCAGTTTCCGCCAGCACTTACGTGCCCGTGGCTGAGTCCATCATCGTGGGCGGCGTGCCGGACACCTATGTAAACGTGCCCGGTCCCGAGGACGCGCTGAACCTGGTGCCTTAAAGCGCGGCGATATCGGCAATCAGGGCAGCCAGGTTCTCCTCGGTGGTGGCCCAGCTGGTGCAAAAGCGCACGGCGTCCCGGTGGTCGTCCACGCGGCTCCAGTGCGAGAAGACATACTTCTCCGCCAGCCTGGCCTGCTGCGCGTGCGTCAGGATGGGAAACTGCTGGTTTGTCGCGGATTCGGCGTAAAAGGGAATGCCCCTGTCGGCAAACGCCCGGCGCAGCCGCATCGCCATATTCACGGCGCGGGCGGCGATATCGAAGTACAGCCCGTCCTCAAACAGCGTCTCGAATTGGATGCCAAGCAGGCGGCCCTTGGCCAGCATGGCGCCGTGGCGCTTGATCATATAGCGGAAATCGCGGCGCAGCGCGGGGTTCACGATCACCACCGCCTCGCCCAGCAGCGCGCCCACCTTCGTTCCGCCGATGTAGAACACGTCGCTCAGCGCGGCGACATCGCGCAGGGTCACGTCCGTGCCGGGCGCCGCCAGTCCGTAGCCCAGCCGCGCGCCGTCGATGAACAGCGGAATGCCCGCTTCGTCGCAGGCGGCCCTGAGCGCCGTCAGCTCCGCCCGGGTGTACAGCTCGCCGTTCTCGGTGGGATGGGAAATATACACCAGCCCCGGCTGCACCATGTGTTCATGGGTGGCGTCGTTCCAGTGCGCGGCGTGACAGGCGCGCACCTGCCCGGCGCTCAGCTTGCCGCCCTCGCAGGGCAGCGCCAGCACCTTGTGGCCCGTGGCCTCGACGGCTCCCGTCTCGTGCACGTTGATGTGGCCCGTAGCCGCGCACACCGCGCCCTGCCACGGCCGCAGGATCGCGTCGATCACCGTGGCGTTGGCCTGCGTGCCGCCCACGAGGAAATGAATGGCTTCCGCCTGGACGCCGCACGCCTCCGCGATCAGCGCGCGGGCGCGGGCGCAGTGCTCGTCCTCTCCGTAGCCGGAGGTCTGTTCCATATTCGTTTCCGCCAGGCGCTGCAGGATTTTCGGATGCGCGCCTTCCAGATAATCGCTTTCAAAATGAATCATACGTTCATTGTCCTTTCGTCAGCAATAGCGGATACCGCCGCAGCAGCAGTTGCACAGGCAGTTGATGGCGATGCAGGTGAAGCAGGGGCTGCCGCACAGCGCCGTGGGCATGCCGAACTGGCGGCCGTGGGCGCGGTAAGCCTGCCCGCCAGACTCAATCTGCTGCAGCAGCATGTGATACTGGAAATTGTCCGGATCCATGGCCACGGCCTGCCTGGCGTGCTCCCGGGCGGTGACGCGGTTGCCCACGCCCATATTGGCCTGCGCGCTCAGGTAATACCACTCGGCCGGCCGGGCGCTCATCCCGTTCAGGACGTTGAGGGCCTGCTGGTAGTAGCCGTTCATCACGTAATTGCGCGCCGCCTTGAGCTCAGCCGGCTCATTGTCGTAAGCCGCCTGCTGCCAGCCGCCCTGGTACGCGCCGCCCCCAAAGCCGCCGAAGGGATCCCAGCTGCCGTAGGGGTTGCCATAGCCGCCCCCACCGCCGGCGTGGGCGGCATTGTTCGGCTTATAGTTCGGATCAGTCAGCATGGCATAGGCCTCGTTGATCTCCTTCATCTTCTCCTCGGCCTCTTTGGAGCCGTTGTTCCGATCCGGATGATACTGGAGCGCCAGCTTTCTGTATGCCTTTTTGATCTCATCCTGCGATGCCTCGCGCGATACGCCAAGCACCTGATAGGGATCTGTCATTTTGTCGTGTCCTTTCCCGCCGAGGGCGCCTTCGGGTCGCTCCTCGCCTTCTGAATCGCAACATAGCGGCACCACACGCCCGAATAGAAGATGTTCCTGAGCAGGTCCGCATCCCGCACGATGGGCAGCCGTTCAAACTGCGCGCCCACCTCCGCCATCTCCAGCGTGAGTATATCGCGGATCTCATCCTCCCAGTCCGGACGGCGGCTCATGCCGGCCAGCGGATTGGGCCGGCCCGCCTTCAGGTCGCCGGGCAGGTCATCGTAGGCATCCATCAGGTAGATGAATCGGCCCAGCGCGCGGCCCATGCGACTGAGATCCTCCGCCCAGAAGTCATCCTTCCAGGTGTACACCGCCGCCATGATGCGGCCGGTGACGTTGGCCGCGGCGTCGATGTCGCTGAGCCCTTCCCGCTCGAGCCGGGCGTTCTCGGCCACCGCTTCGTCGATGGCGCGGCACTTTTCCGGCCAGCGCGCCTTCACCCGCCCGTAGGCCGGAGCCAGCGCGCGGCGCATGGCCAGCCTGTCCAGCCGGCGCTCGTCCTGCCAGTCGTCGGCGGCCTTGTGCCAGGCGAGGACGACGCTCATGTCCGCCGCGTAGTCGGCGCACTCATCGCAAACGTAGGCGTGGGGCCTGAGCAAATGCAGAGCGCAGCGCGCCTTCCCCTGCTCCCCCTCCGGCTCATACAGCGCGGAGAGCAGCAGGTACAGCACGGTCATGTCGTAGCTGAGGGTCAGGCGGCTCAGCTGGCCGAAACGGCGCTGCAGCGCGCGGCACAGGCCGCAATAATACGCCCGGTAGCGCGCGAACTCCCCGTCCGACAGCGCCTGCCGGTTGACCGATACATAGCCGTACACCGCGCACGCCTCCCGCCTTCCTCATGTTTCTTTCATTGTATCACTGAATTATGAACTGAATATTTCAAACGGCATTCAATCAAATGCTTAACATATTTTTTCCATCCGCCGCATAATCGGTCACACACAGTTGAAAATTGTGTGCTAGAATGAGATATCATCCGGGAAGCGGGGGAAGAACATGCAGTCATTCTGGTATCGGTTCAAGGCGGGTGTACAGCGCTTCATGCAGGGGCGCTATGGAGCGGATCAGCTGGGCCTTTTCATGATCTGGGCGGCTGTCATCCTGAGCCTCGCCGGCGCATTCGCAAGCGGCATGGGCGCCACTCCGGTGTTCAGCCTGCTGAGCACCGCCTCCTGGGCATGGGCCGTCTGGCGGCTGCTCTCCCGCAACAAGGCCAGGCGCTGCGCCGAAAACCAGTGGTTCATGGCGCATTGGGCCAAGGTCAAGACGCCCGTCATGCAGGCTGTGACGCGCTTCAAAAACCGCAAGAAGTACGTCTACTTCTCCTGCCCCCAGTGCCATATGAAGCTGCGCCTGCCCCGCGGCGTGGGCAAGGTGACGGTGAAATGCTCCAAGTGCGGGCACAGCTTTGAGAAGAAAGCGTAGCCGGGCGGGAGCTTATCGTCTGCGCAGAATGTCCAGCGTGTGGTTGGACGCGCCCACAAGATGCGGATTCTCGCAGATGCTCATGGTGTAGGCGAGGTATTTTTCGTAGAGGCGCGCGTCCAGGGCGTCGATGTCGTCCCGGCGGTAATATGTGAACATGTCCGTGCCCACGTAGTGGAGGCGTTCGGCGTCGAGGGAGGCGTCCAGCCGGTCCACGTCCTCCCGGCGGTACAGCTCGAATATGCCCGCGGGATTGCTGACGGGCAGCCAGGCGTTCTCGTCCAGCAGGCCGCCGTCCACGACGAAGTCAAAGAGCTTGCGGCCGGAAAAGACCGCCTGCACCATCGAGGCGTCGAACTGACAGTACGCGGCGAACAGCAGCCCGCCCCGCTTCGTCACGCGCAGCGCTTCGCGGAGCGCCGTCAGCTTGTCCGCCTCCGTGAAGAGATGATACATGGGGCCCAGCAGCAGCGTCACGTCGAAGGTTTCATCCGGCCAGCGGGACAGGTCCAGCGCGTTGCCCTGGGCGACTTCCACATCGTCCCCGGGCCGCATGTGGCCGCGCAGCACCGCCAGATTGCCTTCCAGCAGGTCCAGCGCCGTCACGCGGTGGCCCCGCCGGGCGTAGTGAAGCGCGTAGCGCCCCGTGCCGCAGCCGATCTCCATGATCCGGCCGCCGGGCCTGAGATAGCGGTCGATATAGGCCGTCGTCACCCGGAACTCCACCGCGCCGCTCTGTGAAGCCAGCCGTTCGTCCTCGTTTTTGGACGCATAGAACGCGCCCAGAACTTCCTCAACGTTCATACCGCTTGCCTCCTTATGGTCAGGGCCGCCCGGCGCTTCGCCGGGCGGCCCGCATTGTCCTTTTACATGCCCGTCAGTCCACCTTCGGCAGGCCCGCGAAGCCCTTCTCCAGATCGGCGTCGGTGGGGATGTAATCGGTCATCTTGCCGTCGTGGAATTTCTCATAGGCCACCATGTCGAAATAGCCGGTGCCGGTCAGGCCGAAGAGGATGGTCTTTGCCTCGCCGGTCTCCTTGCACTTCAGCGCCTCGTCCATGGCCGCGCGGATGGCGTGGCTGCTCTCCGGGGCGGGCAGGATGCCCTCGCAGCGGGCGAATTCCTCCGCCGCCTGGAACACCTTGGTCTGCTCCACGGCGCGGGCTTCCATATAGCCGTCGTGATACAGCTGGCTGAGCACCGGGCTCATGCCGTGATAGCGCAGGCCGCCGGCGTGGTTCGGGGCCGGGATGAAGCCGGAGCCCAGAGTGTACATCTTCGCCAGGGGGCACACCATGCCGGTGTCGCAGAAGTCGTAGGCGAATTTGCCGCGGGTGAAGCTCGGGCAGGAAGCCGGTTCCACGGCAATGATGCGATAGTCCGCTTCGCCCCGCAGCTTCTCGCCCATGAACGGCGCGATCAGGCCGCCCAGGTTGGAGCCGCCGCCCGCGCAGCCGATGATGACATCGGGCTTGATGCCGTATTTGTCCATGGCGATCTTGGCCTCCAGGCCGATCACAGACTGGTGCAGCAGCACCTGGTTCAGCACGCTGCCCAGCACGTAGCGATAGCCGGGCGTGGATACCGCCACTTCCACAGCCTCGGAAATGGCGCAGCCCAGGCTGCCGGTGGTGCCGGGGAACTCGGCCAGGATCTTGCGGCCCACGTTGGTGGTGTCCGACGGGGAAGGCGTCACGCTGGCGCCGTAGGTGCGCATGACCTCGCGGCGGAAGGGCTTCTGCTCATAGGATACCTTGACCATGTACACCTTGCAGTCCAGCCCCAGATAAGCGCAGGCCATGGAAAGCGCCGTGCCCCACTGGCCCGCGCCGGTCTCGGTGGTGACGCCCTTGAGGCCCTGGTTCTTGGCGTAATACGCCTGGGCGATGGCCGAGTTCAGCTTGTGGCTGCCGGAGGTGTTGTTGCCTTCAAATTTGTAATAGATCTTCGCGGGCGTGCCCAGTTTCTTCTCCAGGCAGTAGGCGCGCACCAGCGGCGAGGGCCGATACATCTTGTAAAAATCCAGAATCTCCTGCGGAATGGCGATGAAGCGGTTGTCGTTGTCCATCTCCTGCTTCACCAGCTCCTCGCAGAACACGCCGCCCAGCTCCTCGGCGGTCATGGGCTGGTGGGTGCCCGGATTCAGCAGCGGAGCGGGCTTCACCTTCATGTCGGCGCGGACGTTGTACCACTGGGCCGGCATTTCGTTTTCAGAGAGGTAAATCTTGTAGGGAATTTCGTTCTTTGCCATGGTGATTGCTCCTTTCGTCTTTGAGGTCGCCGGTTCGGGTTTGCCCAGCGGGATAAAGAAAACGCTCCTGTCCCGCTCATTTGCCGGGACAGAAGCGGATGCTTCTGCGGTGCCACCCTGCTTGACGTCTTTCGACGCCCTCTCTGCGCGTACGCCTGGCGGCTATAAAAATACAGCGCGCACCATCATACGCCGGCCCTTGTTTTCGGAGCGCCCACTCCGTCTCGCATACTCGCCTTCCGGTTTTCCGCTCGCCCTCAGGAGTCCATTCCCATCTCCGCGCCCGCGCTGCGCTTACACTGTCCGCAGCTCGCTGTGTCGTGCCTTCGAAGAGGTACTCACTCTCCTTCAACGGTTGCAAAGATTATACCATGCGGCATGGAACCTGTCAACCCCCATTGTCAACATTTTTTGATGCTTTTCATCAGGTTTTTTGAACATTCCCACGATACAGTCCGCTCCATCTCATGGTCCCTGCCGTCGACGGCCCCGGCTGTCGCAGACACCATCACGGCGCATTTCGAGGACACCGGCCGCGATTTCGGCGACTATGACCGCGTGTTCACGGGCGATCTGGGCTGGATCGGCCGCGACATCCTCATGGAATTGCTTGCGGAACGCGGCGCGGCGCCGGATGGAGAAAAGCTGGTCGACTGCGGCGCCAGCCTGTTCTCGCAGGAGCAGGACCCGCATGCGGGCGGCAGCGGCTGCGGCTGCGTGGCCGCCGTCACCTGCGGCTATGTGCTGCGCGGAATCGAGGAAGGCGCTTGGCGGCGCGTGCTGGTGGCGGCGTCCGGCGCGATGCTCAGCCCTACCAGCAGCCAACAGGGCGAGAGTATACCCGGCATTTCATATGCCGCGGCACTGGAGGCGGACGACTGATATGGCGGACACATTGATTTCCCTTCTCAAGGCGTTTGTCGTCGGCGGGCTGATCTGCTGCGTCGGGCAGGCGCTGCTGATGCACACTGCGCTCACCAGCGCGCGCATCCTGGTTCTCTTCGTGGTCTCCGGCGTTGCGCTCACGGCTGTCGGGCTGTATAAGCCGCTGGTGGACTTCGCCGGCGCCGGCGCGACCGTGCCCCTGCTGGGCTTCGGCTACTCGCTGGCCATGGGCGCGATGCAGGGCGCGCACGCGGACGGCATCCTTGGCGCGGTCACGGGCGGTCTCGTGCGCACCTCGGCGGGCATCACCGCCGCCATCGTGTTCGGGCTGCTGGCCGCCCTGCTCTTCAGGCCCCACGCCAAGCGATAGGCCGGCGGGAGCGGCGGCGCTTCATCGCGAAGGCCGCCAGCAGGATGAGCAGCACGCACAGCGCGGCGGCCGGGGCGTCTGCCGGCACGGCGACCGGAGGCAAACCCGCCGTCATCAGCAAGGCACAGAGCGCGCAGAAGCCGCTCTGCACCAGCTTCCAGAACAGGTATGCGCCGGGCTTCACCCCCAGCGGGCGCAGGAACGACAGGCTCTGCGCGCACACCGAGGCGCCGCCCACGCAGGCGACGGCAGCCAGGAGCGCCATCTTCTCCGGAAAGAGCAGCTCCAGCGACGACGCCGCCTCGCAGCCGCCGCTCAGCTCGAGCAGCATCCGGAGCGGAACCTCCCACGCCGCGCCGAGCAGGCGCGCCAACTGCCCGGCCAGCACGGAAAACAGCGCCATCCAACCCCCGACAACCAGGAGTGAACGCATGGCGGCCAGCATCACCGGCTCGCGGTGGTATGCCGCCGCGGCATGAGCCTCGCGGCGCGCGCCGTCCGGCAGAGGCCGCATCAGCAGCCCCGTCGCGAACCCGGAAAGGGCCTGCGCGCCGACGAGCGTCCACCCGGCCCGTGGGCATTGAAGCAGGCTGGCGCCCACCGCGCCCAGCAGGAACGCCGGACTCGCGCCGGAGGACGCCACGGCGCACCGCAGCAGCGCGCCGCTGCCGCCGCCTTCCGCGCAGCCCGCCAGGGCAGCCGCGCCGGCCGGGCTGCCGCTGAGCAGGCCCGTGATCCAGGCCGGCGCAAACACCGCGGGGCATTTCAGCGCCCGCATCACGCCGCCCGCCGCGCGGCCCAGTAGCGCGCGCGATTCCACGCAGGTCAGCGCGGGCACGGCAATCAGGAAGGGCAGCAGAGCCGGAGCGACCCGCTCCGCCCACGTGGTCAGCGCCGCCCGCGCCGAAGCCGCGGCGTTCGCCGGATCCAGGCAAACCAGCGCCAGGAACGCCAGGGCGCCCAGCGGACGAATCACCTTCTTCACGACTCCGCCTCCCCTCCCGTTCAGCTTACGCCGGCCGCGCCTCTGCCATGCGGCGCATACCCGTCTCATTCCAAATTCATCCGGAAACAAATCTTTACAAAGCAGGCTGCGGCGGCTATAATAGAGCAGGAGATAACATAACGAAGGATGGATACGCATGAAGCTGAACACCAAGCGCACGCTGCTCATCGGCCTGGCTTTCTTCTCCATCTGCGCGTTCTGGCAGATGTACGACACCGTCATCCCGCTGATCCTGCGCGATACCTTCCACATCCGGGACAGCGTTTCCGGCTGGATCATGGCGGCGGACAACATCCTCGCCTTGTTCCTGCTGCCGCTGTTCGGGCGCCTTTCCGACCGGACGGAGACGAAGCTCGGCAAGCGCATGCCCTTCATCGTGGGCGGCACGGCCTGCTCAGCGCTCCTCATCGGCATCCTTTCCCACGCGGACGCGCCCGGCCGTTTCCCGCTGTTCATCGTCACGCTGGGCCTGCTGCTGGTGAGCATGGGCACCTACCGCTCGCCCGCCGTGGCGCTGATGCCAGACGTCACGCCCAAGCCGCTGCGCTCCAAGGCCAACGCCATCATCAACCTGATGGGCGCGCTGGGCGGCGTATACGCGCTGGCGGCCATCAGCCTGCTGGTGAAGGCAGGCGATGACGGACGCAACGCCTACGGCGGCGTGTTCTTCGCCGTGGCGGCGCTGATGGTGGTGGCTGTGGCGGCCCTGGTCGTCACGGTGCGTGAAAACGCGCTGCGCCGCGAAAACGCGGATTCGGAACCCGGGGAAGAGGCAGGGAAAGGCGAAAAGCTGCCGCCGGACAAGATGCGCTCGCTGGCGCTCATCCTCTGCTCCGTGGCGCTGTGGTTCATGGGATACAACGCCGTCACCACCGCCTACTCGCGCTACTACACCGCCGTGTGGGGCGACACCGTGTCCGGCGCGGCCAACTGCCTGATGATCGCCACCGTCGGCGCGGTGCTGTCCTATATCCCGGTGGGCATCATTTCCTCGAAGATCGGCCGCAAAAAGATGATTCTGACAGGCGTCGCCATCCTGGCCGTGTGCTTCGCGCTGGCGGGCTTCGTGAAGGCTTTCAGCCCGGCGGTGTACGTGCTGTTCGTGGTGATCGGCTTCGCCTGGGCGGCCATCAACGTGAATTCCTATCCCATGGTGGTGGAAATCAGCCGCAGCGGTGACGTGGGCAAGTACACCGGCTATTACTACACGTTCTCCATGGCCGCGCAGGTGCTCACGCCCATCCTCTCCGGCTGGCTGCTTGAGCACGTGGGCTACCATACCCTGTTCCCCTACGCCGCGGGCATGGTGGCGCTCGCCTTCGTCACGATGCTGTTCGTAAAGCACGGCGACAACCGCCCCGGCGCCGCGAAGCAGCTGCTCGACCATTACGACGTGGAGGACTGAGCTATGCCCGTGCTGATTGCGCTGCTGATCCTGGCGGGGCTCGCGCTGCTGCTCACCGCGCCAAACCTGAACCACAGCCGCATGACGCGCTGGCGGGGGCAGCGGTTTGCCCATCGCGGCCTGCACGACGCGGCGCAGGGTGTGGTGGAAAACACAATGCCGGCGTTCGAAGCGGCCTGCCGCGCCGACTACGGCATTGAGCTGGACGTGCAGTTCACGGCCGATCACCAGCTGGCGGTCTTCCACGACGACGACCTCAGCCGTCTCACGGGAGACAGCCGGGCCGTGCGGGAGGTAACCCTCGAAGCGCTGCGCGCCATGCCGCTCGCGGGGGTAGACAGCGCGCGCGTGCCCACGCTTGGCGAGGTCCTCGCCCGCGTAAACGGCCGGGTTCCGCTGCTGATCGAGCTCAAAAACGGCCGGGAAAACGCTGCGCTGTGCCGCGCGCTCATGGACGCCCTGCGGGATTATCCCGGCGAATACATCGTGGAATCCTTCAATCCGCTGATCGTGGGCTGGTTCCGGCGCAATGCGCCCGCCGTCGTGCGCGGCCAGCTGGTGTGCGGCATGGCGGGCTACCGCGGTTCGGTCAGCCCGGTCCCGGCATTCTGCATGGCGGCTCTTCTGTTCAACGCCGTGGCGCGGCCCGATTTCGTGGCCTACGACGTTAACGCCCCGCGCTTTGTCACGCCGCGCCTGCAGCGCCTTCTGTTCAGAACGCCGCTGGCTGCCTGGACCGTACGCACGCTGCCGCAGGCGAAACTGACCG
>LVAP01000075.1 GCA_001603025.1 Clostridiales bacterium Firm_10
TCGCAATCATGCGGGCGGGCGGCGCTTTTTTTTATGTCCCGAAATCTTCATTTTCACTTTATAAACCACTTAATCATTTCAGTATTTACTAAATCAAATCCCAGGTGTATAATAGCCGCGGACTTTGGTTGAAAGGAGGATCCGCGCATGGATGTCCTGCTGTTCAAGGCGCTGTCGGACGGCACGCGGCTGAAAATAATCGAATTGCTGTCGCGCCGCACTTACTGCGTGCGCGCGCTGTCGCTGATGCTGGGGCTGAGCGAATCCGCCGTTTCGCAGCACATGAAGATTCTGCGCGACGCCGGGCTGGTTGAGGGCGTGAAGTATGGCTACTACACCCACTACCGCCTGTGCCGGGCACCCCTCGAGGCCCTCTCCCAAGCCCTTCACAAGCTGGCCGAGGAACCGCAAATCCGGAAGGACTGCGACGCTGCGGAGCAGGTTGGATGCGGGGCAGCGCGGAAGCCGTAACGGCGTCACCATTACAAAAGGAGGCAGTTTCCCTTGCTGAAACGTTTCATCGCCTACTACAAGCCCCACAAAAAGATCTTTGTGCTGGATATGCTGGCATCGCTGATCATCTCCGTGATCGGCATGGTCTATCCCATCTTCTCGCGCGGAATGCTGAATGACCTCATTCCCAACAAGAAGTTCCAGATGCTGGTCATTTACGGTTGCACGCTGATGGCGCTGTACATCCTTCGCATGCTCATGCGCTATTTCGTGCAGTATTACGGCCATGTGATGGGCGTCGGCATGCAGGCGCAGATGCGCTCGGATATGTTCAACAAGCTGGAAACGCTCCCCTACTCCTACTTTGACGACCACGAGACCGGTAAGATCATGTCCCGCATGACCAACGACCTGATGGATGTGAGCGAGCTCGCCCACCACGGCCCGGAAAACATCCTCATCAGCGGCATCATGATCATCGGTTCGTTCATCTACCTGTGCACCATCAGCGTGCCGCTCACGCTGATCGTGTTCGCCTGCGTGCCAGTGCTGGTAGCCGTGTCGCTGATCTTCCGCAAGAAGATGCGCGAAGCATTCCTGGAAAGCCGCAAGAGCATCGCCGTGATCAACGCCTCCCTGGAAAGCTCCATCTCCGGCATCCGCGTCACTAAGGCCTTTACCAACGCCGACAAAGAGTCTGAAAAATTCGAGGATGGAAACAAACAGTTCGTCACGGCCCGCAGCAAGGCCTATAAGGCCATGGCCCAGTTCCACTCCTCCACCTCGTTCATCACGGATGTCTTCAACGTGGTGATCCTCATTGCCGGCGGCATCTTCCTCTACAACGGGAAGATCAACTTCGGCGACTACTCCGCCTTCATCGTGTCGGTCAACCAGTTCATCGGCCCGGTGAACACGCTCATCGGCTTCATGGAGCAGTATCAGAACGGCGTGACCGGCTTCGAGCGCTTCCTGGAAATTATGGACCAGGAGCCCGAAAAGGAAAACCCGAACGCCCGTGACCTCGAAAACGTGCAGGGCCATATCGAGCTCGAGAACGTCTCCTTCGCCTACGACGAGACCAAGGAAGTGCTCCGCAACGTCACCCTGAACATCGAAAAGGGCAAGACACTGGCGCTCGTCGGCCCTTCCGGCGGCGGTAAAACCACCATCTGCCACCTCATCCCGAATTTCTACAAAGCCGAGTCGGGCCGCATCCTCATCGACGGGGTGGACATCAACGACATTACGTTTAAATCGCTCCGACGTTCCATCGGCATCGTGCAGCAGGACGTGTTCCTCTTCAACGGCTCTATCCGTGAAAACATCCTCTACGGCCGGCTGGATGCTACCGACGCCGAGGTCGTCGAGGCGGCGAAGCGCGCCAATATCCACGATTACGTGATGACCCTGGAAAACGGCTACGACACGCAGATCGGCGAGCGCGGCGTGAAGCTCTCCGGCGGCCAGAAACAGCGGCTGAGCATCGCGCGCGTGTTCCTTAAAAACCCCGCTATCCTCATCCTGGACGAAGCCACCAGCGCCCTGGACAACACCACCGAGATCCTCATTCAGCAGGCGCTGGACGAGCTGTGCAAGGGCCGCACCACGCTGGTGGTCGCCCACCGTCTGTCCACCATCAAAAACGCGGACGAGATCGTCGTCATTGCGAACGGTGAGATTTCCGAACAGGGCACGCACGAACAGCTGATGGAAAAAGGCGGAATATATCACGACCTGTACGCCCTGCAATTCCGCTCAGGCGACGCGGACAGGCTGCAATTCCTCATGTAAAGCACGGGCCCCGGCAGAAAGATGCCGGGGCCTCAGATCATTCGGTGGGAAAAGAACGATTTCATTCCGTTTTTCATCCGGCCGGAGCGATTGTTCCGAAACTCTCCCGTTTTTCAGGAAAAGTTTTTCGTCAGCCGATTGACGCCGCCGTGAAAATCGGCTAAACTGAATAAAGTGCCGCTGAGGCGCAGGTGTCCATCAGGCGCGCGGATCCCATGGACAAATCCACATCCGGCGCAGACCTGCCACATCAATCGGCGACTGATTCCAATAACGCGAAAAGGAGCGTATGACGCAATGGAAAGATCCCAGCAGCCCCTGGCCATTGTCAACAGCAAGGCCATCTATGATTCTGATATCGACGAGATGATCGCTCAGATGGGCCCGCGCGGACAGGCTTACCAGTCCGCCGAGGGCCGCGCGCTCATTCTCGACCAGCTCATTGCCCAGCGCCTGTTCCTGGCCGACGCCATGCGCAATCTCTACGAGCGTGAGCCCGCCTTCAAGGAACAGTTGCAGCGCGTCAAGGAACAGCTGCTCACCCAGTACGCCATCAGCAAGGCGCTCGATTCCGTCACCGTGACCGATCTTGAAGCCCGTAAATTCTTCGATGAGAACCGCGATCAGTTCACCGCCCAGCCCGTAGTGAGCGCCAGCCACATCCTGGTTGATTCCGAGGAAAAGGCGAATGATATCCTCTCGCAGATCAGATCCGGCGCAGTATCGTTCGAAGACGCCGCCCGCCGGCATTCCTCCTGCCCTTCCGCGCGCCAGGGCGGCTCCCTCGGCGAATTCACCCGTGGCCAGATGGTGCCTGAATTCGACAGCGCCGTCTTCTCGATGAACGTGGGCGAGCTGAGCGAACCGATCAAGACGCAGTTCGGCTGGCACATCATCCGCCTGGATGACAAAAAGGACAGCCAGCCCATCTCCTTCGATCAGGCTTCGGAGCAAATCAAGGCCCACCTCCTGGAGGAAAAGCGCCAGAAGGCATATCAGAGCCGCGTGAATCAGCTTAAGATCCTTTATCCCGTGGAACGTCCCGGTCAAGGCAGACCAAAGTCTCCTTTCACCCTGGTCTAATGGTTCTAAACGCCTTTCTCAGCCCGCGCGGTTATCATTGCGCGGGCTTTTAGCCGGCGCGCCGCGCCTTACCGAACGGAATGCGAAAGGAGTCCCATGGACGTCACATTTAAAACAGACAGCGGTCGTTTTAATTACAGGGTGTGCGCCGTCATCGTTGACCGCGGCCGACTGCTTGCCATGCGCGACGGCGTCTCACCCTATTACTACCTGCCGGGTGGGCGTGTGCGCCTCCATGAGGAGGCGGAAGCCGCGCTTCGGCGCGAGCTGCGCGAAGAGTTAGCCATCGAGGCGGACATCGTGCGGCCTCTCTGGATGAACGAGTCGTTTTTCACCGAGGATGTGACCGGCGAACGCTTTCACGAACTGTGCATTTACTGGCTGGTTGATGTATCGCAAACCGGCCTGCCCGAGCGCGGCGACACCTTTACGCTGCGCGACGGCTCGAACGGGCGTGCGAACGCCTTCGAATGGCTCACGTTTGAACGGGTGAAAGAAGAATACCTCTATCCCGTGTTCATCCGCCGAGCCGTGGACAGCCTGCCGGATGCGCTGACTCTTCTCACAACCCACGAATGACGAAAGAGGCGTTATCATGGACAAACAGACAGCCGCTCTGACGCATGGCCCGCTGGGGCGGCAAATCCTCTTCTTCAGCATCCCGCTGATGCTTTCCTACGTCATGCAGGTGCTCTTCAACATGGCGGACATCGCCGTTGTCGGGCGTTTTGCCGGACCTGAGGCATTGGGCGCCGTCGGTTCAACGGCCATCCTCGTGTCGCTCTTCACAGGCTTTCTGATCGGCATCGGCAGCGGCGTGAACGTCGTCACAGCGCGATTCCTCGGGGCGGAAACGGAAAAAGATGTGCGCGAGACGGTGCACACCTCCGCCTTGGTGTGCCCGATGATCGGCCTGGCTTTGCTGGCCGTGGGCCTGCTGTTCTCCCGCGGCATTCTCGAACTCATGCGCACAAAAGAGGTGCTGATTGACGGGGCGACGCTGTATCTGCGCATCGTCTTTCTCGGCATGCCTGCGCTGGCGGTATACAATTTCGGCAACGCCGTGCTGAGCGCCATGGGCGACACTCGGCGTCCACTGGTCTTCCTCGCCATCGCCGGCGCCGCAAACCTGGTGCTGAATCTGTTCTTCGTGATCGTGTGCCGATTGGACGTGGCGGGCGTGGCCATTGCCACGGTTATCTCCCAGTATATTTCCGCAGCGCTGATCATGGCCGCCTTGCTGCGCGAAAAGACGAGCATCGGCCTGCTTCCTGCTTGCCTGCGCCTGACACCCCGAAAGGCGCGCATGGTGCTGGCCATCGGCGTGCCCTCCGGTCTGCAAAACGCCATCTTCGCACTGGCGAACCTGTTTATTCAGACCGGGGTGAACAGTTTTGACGCCGTGATGGTGGAAGGCAACTCCGCCGCCGCTAACGCGGATGGGCTGGTCTACGATGTCATGGCCGCGTTTTACGGCGCGTGCGCCAGTTTCATGGGGCAGAACTATGGCGCGCGCAATCGCAGCCGGGTAATCAAAAGCTACTTTTACAGTCTGGCCTATTCCTTTGGAGCCGGCGCGCTGCTGGGCACGCTTCTTCTTGTGTTCGGCCGGCAGTTTCTTTCGCTGTTCACAACTGAATCCGCCGTGATCGAAGCTGGCCTGAACCGTCTGGGTATCATGGGCTTTTCCTACGCTTTTTCCGCATTCATGGACTGCGCCATCTCTGCCTCCCGCGCGCTGGGCAAAAGCGTGGTGCCGATGGTGTTCGTGTTCCTCGGTTCCTGCGTATTCCGCGTCATCTGGGTATTCACCGTATTCGCGCACTTCCGCACCATCCAGTCGCTGTATCTGCTTTACATCTTCAGCTGGACGCTCACCGCCATTGCGGAAAACATCTACTTCTTCAGGGTTTATCGCCGGGTCTGGCTGCCCGACGCCGAAAAACCCGTCGGCGGCTCATGACGCGTTTCCGACAATCCAGGCGATGACAAAAGCATCCGTGCCGCTTCTGCGGCACGGATGCTTTGCGTCGAGGGCTGTTCACGTTTCACTTAAGGGAATCACTTCTCCGGCGCCGTCTCCACGGCGATGATGCGGCCTTCGCCGTAGGGGTTCTCGTACTCTTCGCCGATGACGCCGCCCAGCGTGCCGGTGATGTAGTCGATCAGCACCTGGTTGTCCAGCTTCACCTCATCCTGCAGGATGTTGGCGCCGGCAAACATGCTGTAACCGTCGCCGCCGTTCTTCAGCATGTAGTTATGGGAGGCCAGCGTGTAAGTTTTCTCCAGGTCGAGCGGTTCGCCGCCAACCATGACGTTCTTCACGCGATACTCGCCGGCCACGCCGGAGAACATGGTGTTCTCATCCTGCGTGCAGCTGCTCTCGATGTAGGTGTGGATCTCGTAGGTCAGGCCGGACACCTGCAGGAAGCCGCCGTTCTCGCCAGGGATGGCATGCGCGCCCCACTCCAGCGCGTCGAGGATCTGCTGGCCGGTCACTTCGATCACGCACATGGCGTTGCCGAAGGGATGCACTTTCAGGATGTTGTTCAGCGTGATGTCGCCCGCGGAAATATCGACGCGGATGCCGCCGCCGTTCACGAAGGCGATGTCAGCGCCGGACTGATCGCGATAGGCATCGGCGCACAGGTCGCCAAGGTTGGTCTCGGCGCGGCGCACGATACGGATTTTCTTGCCGTTGCTGTCGACCGCTTCCGGATCGTTGATAACCAGATCCACAGCAGTTTTCGCAACCACTTCGTTCAGCTTTTCGTTGAGGGAAGCCGTCGCGTTCTCGATGGCCGCGTTCATGTCGTTCTCAAGGCCCAGCAGTTCGGGCGCGGAGATTTTATTGGTCCACAGATAGACGCCGGTGCTCAGCGCGCCATCCTTGGCGATGCGCAGCCAGCCGATGCCTTCCATCTTCGTGCCGCAGCCGCTGCGATACACGTCCTCGCCGTCCTTGTTCTTCATGACCACCTGATCGGTGTCGTGGCTGTGGCCATCCAGGAAGGCGTCGATGCCGGTGGTGTTGCCGATCACGTCCGCGTAGGTCCAGGGCTCGCACTCGCTCTCATTGCCCATGTGGCCCATCACAACGACATAGTCCGCGCCTTCGGCACGGGCGTCGTCAACGGCCTTCTGCACGGCGTTATAAACGCCCTCGCCGGTTTCGTCCTGGAAGAAGCCATAAATGAAGTTGCCCTCATCATCCTGGAAATAGCGCGGCGTGGAGGAAGTCAGCGTCTTGGGCGTGGTCACGCCGACGAACGCGATCTTGACACCGTCGAATTCCTTGATGACGTAGGGATCGAACACGAGCTCGCCTTCCTTATTGAAATTGCAGCTGATATAAGGGAAGTTTGCCTTGCCTGTCAGCTCAAGGAAGCGGTCCATACCGTAATCGAATTCGTGGTTGCCGGGAATGGCAATTTCATAACCAAGGGTATTCATCAGCTCGATGCTGGCTTCGCCGGTGGTCATCGTGCCCAAAGGCTCGCCCTGAATGGCGTCGCCGTCGTCAACCAGCACCACATAGTTGCCGGCTTCCTCCATCGCCTTGCGGGCAGCCGCCAGGCCGATATAACCAAAGCCCTGGTCAATGCCGCAGTGCACGTCACTGGTGAACAGCACGACGACATCCTTCTGCAGGCCCTCTGCCTGATCCGCCAGCGCAGCGCAGGACATGAGCAGCATGGCCGCAAGCAACAGCGCAACAATCTTCTTCATTCGTGAATTGCTCCTTTCTCTGCCTTCCATAGCCCTCAAACATTGGTTCCCGCTTCATTATAACATGCGGCGGGAGTAAGCGCAATGAAAAAAAGTGAAAGCGTTATGAAGAAACCTCATTACAGTTCCTCCTCAAGCGCTCTCAGTGCCGCCATGAGCGCGCGCACCATGTCCGTGAGCGGCAGCGACGGCGCGTCTCTTCCCTCCGCTTGTTCGGGCAGGAACGGAACATGGATAAAACCCGCGCGCACGCCCGTTCCGGCGAAGTGGTGAAGCGCCGTATACATCAGGTCGTTGCACACAAAGGCCCCTGCCGAATAGGAGACGGCGGCGCGAACCCCGGCTGCCGATATTCTCTCCGCCATGGCGCGGACCGGCAGCGTGGCAAAATAAGCGGCCGGGCCGCCCGGCACAACCGGCTCGTCCAGCGGTCTGGCTCCCGCATTGTCCGGAATGGGCGCGTATCGCAGATTGACGGCCACCATCTCGGGCGTAACGCTGTCCCTGCCGCCTGCCTGTCCCACACAGATCACGGCATCCGGCTTCAAAACCTCCGCCCGCGCCAGCACGACCACGCCGGCCCGACCGAAGACGGTCGGCACCTGCAGCTTATCGATCCGGAACGATCCGATTTCTTCAGGCAGGCGCTTTACCGCCTCCCATGCGGGATTGATCGTTTCGCCGCCAAACGGATCGAAGCCTGTGATGAGAATGCTCTTGCCTGGCATTGTCCTCTCCTCTTTCCTCCGATTCATTTCCAATTACATACAGTATAGGGCCGAGGCCCGGAAAAGTCAATTACAGGCCGCCGTTGACACGCCCCGCGAGTTTGCTTATAATGAAGTTGAAAACAAACGCGGGAGTGATGCTTCATGTCATTTACCAATCGACTCAGCCATTATCGCGCGTCGCCTTATTCCATTGTTCCCGGCGATTTCCACGTCGCGGTGAACGGCTGCGACGAAGCCGACGGCTCCGCCGCGCATCCATTCGCCACCCTGGAGCGCGCCGTGGAAGCCGTGCGTGCCGTCAAGGCGGACCGCCTCGGCGTAACCGTGTGCGTCCATGCGGGCGAATACCGTACGCCCGGCATATGCCTCACGGCAGAGGATTCCGGCAGCGAGGCCTGTCCGGTGACTTACCGGGCCTGGGGCGACGGCGAAGTGATCCTGAACGGCGGCGTCACCCTGCGTGCCGAGGATTTCGGGCCGGTTCCCGATGAGATCCGCGAACGGCTGCGCGGTGAGGCGAAGGATCGCGTCGTTCAGATCGACCTGACCCGCCTCGGCCTTACGGCGGCAGACTGGGGACCCGTCTGCCCCATCGGCGCGTTTGGGACGGAGAAGAAATACGATTCCTGGCAGCCCGGCGAAAACTGCGAGCTGTTTGTGAACGGCCGACGCATGACGCTTGCCCGTTATCCCAACGAAGGGTTCCTGAAGTTGGCCGCAGCAGCCGATGTCGGCGACTGTTTTGAATTTCCCGAGCAGAACTACTATTACGATTGGGATGAGCGGCGCAATCACCGGGGCGGAAAGTACATCATGGACAAGGAGACCACCGCCCGACTGAAAACCTGGAAAAGCCTGGAAGGTGTTTGGGCCTACGGCTATTTCTATCATGACTGGGCGGATTCCTCCACCCCTGTGGCCCGCTTTGACCTGGAACACCGCGCCTTCTTTCCCGAATACGTGAGCCGTTATGGCGCGCGCAAGGACGCGCTGTACTTCTTCTGCAACGTGCCGGACGAGCTGGATGCGCCAGGCGAATGGTATCTGGACCGCGAAAATGGCATGCTCTACCTCTACCCGCCTGAATCGCTGGAATGCGCGCGCGTCGAGATGACCCTCACACAAAACAGCATCATTCGCGCTGAAGGCGTGAACCACATCACCTTTGAAGGCTTCACCCTCAAGGGCACCCGGGCCGACGCGATCGTCGTCGCGGGCGACGACAACATCCTGCGTCGGCTGACCGTTTACGGCGTAATGGGCAACGCCGTCGACGTGAAGGGATACCGCAACCTCGTGACCGAGTGCGACATCTCGCATACCGGCCGCGGCGGCATCCACCTGTCCGGTGGCGACCGGGATATCCTGAAGCCTGGCGAAAACCGCGCCGACAACAACCTTATTCACGACTGGGCCGAGGTGTACATGACGTATAACCCCGCCGTGCGTCTGGATGGGGTGGGCAATATCTGCTCACACAACGAGATATACAATTCGCCTCACAGCGCCATACTCTACTACGGCAACGACCACGTGCTGGAATACAACGTCATACACGACGTGGTGCTGCATTCTTCCGACGCAGGCGCCATTTATTCCGGGCAGGATTGGGCAGGCCAGGGCTGCGCGGTCCGCTACAACTGCCTGTATAACGTGGGCAGCGGCCAATTCCGTCCGGACGGCATCTACTTTGACGACATGCTCTCCGGCCAGAGCGCCTATGGAAATCTGGTTATCAACGTGAAGAAAAACGGCTTCCTCGTCGGCGGCGGACGCGACAATTCCATATGCAACAACATCGTCGTGAACTGCGGCACGGGCATCAAGTATGACGACCGCGGCCGTGACGCCTTCGTGGGCAATGGATGGGCGCGGGCCGCTGTGATCAGCTATGAAACGGGCTGCATGTGGCAGCGCCTGCGCCGCGTTCCCTATCGTTCCGCTGTTTGGGCGAAGCGCTACCCTGCTCTGGCCCGCGTATCGCTGGATTTCGGCGATCCGGATAATCCGGATTTCCCCGTCAATCCGGCAAACAGCCGGGTAAGCGGCAACATCGTCATCGATGCAGGTGGCGAGCTTGGCGTCATCCGGCCGGACGTTGCGCGGTTCAGCGACGTATCCGGCAACGCGGTGTTCACATCCGAGGAGGAGGCGGGTTTCATGCCCGGCGAATTCCTCCTGCGTGACGACGCGCCCGCACTGAAAGCGATCCCCGGATTTGAAAACCTGCCCCTCGAAAAGATGGGACGGTATTGAGGTGATAATGACTATGGATAGGCAGGCGCTGAGCGCCCTGTTTGAAAAGTGGTGCCGAAAGCTGCGCGTTGTTCCCGCGTGGGATGTCCGGCTGGAACTTGTTGAAGATCCCGCCTGGCGCAAGACAGGAGACATCAAAATCGACTGCGATGACCGCAAAGCCGTGCTGATGCTGAACGTCGCCTCGCCAAAGCAGGAGAACCCTGAGGAGGTCATCGCCCATGAGCTGATGCACCTGAAAATGTATCCGCTGGACCAGGTCACGGAATCGCTCATTATGAGCTGCTTTCAGGAAAACAGCCCGGCGCAGGGATTTGCCATGACACAGTTCATGAGCGCGCTCGAACAGACTGTGGAGGAATTGACCAAATGCTTTCTCCTGGAATTCGGTGAGAACAGAAGTCTTTCCTTCGGCCGTTGCATGGGGCTGAAATCGTTTGACGAGCTGTTCACCGGTTTAAGGAACCTGGAGTAAAAAGCAGGGCCCTCGCAATAAAGCGAAGGCTCTGTCTCTTATTATGCGGTTATGCGCGAATCAGCGCCGCGGGCCGGGCGTCTTGCCGCCGGGCGCAGGCCGGGCAGGTCTGCCGGCGCCGGCAGACGGACGGGCAGGCGCCGCGGGAGCCGGACGGGCCGGCGCGGCAGGCGCAGGG
>LVAP01000007.1 GCA_001603025.1 Clostridiales bacterium Firm_10
CCACTCCCGCGCCCACCGACACGCCCACTCCCGCGCCCACCGACGCGCCCACTCCCGCGCCCACCGACGCACCCACTCCCGCGCCCATGAGCCTGCTGGGTATATTGACCCGGATCAACGACGTAGGCGGGCTTGCGCTGGGCGTGCTGGCCATGCTGCTGGCCATTGCCGGCGTCGCGGCGTTAGCCGCCGCCCTCATGAGGCGGGGAAAACGCCGCTAGGATAGCTCAACCGCATGCGTGCAGCCCGTGCCACCACGCGAAGGATATTAAACCATTTGAGGTTCTTTCCCCTCGATCCATCTTTCAAGCGCTTCGTCATCATATTCGACGCGGTCGGAAAAACTGCGCGCCCGCTCGATGAGCCCGGAAAGGCTGCCGTCTGTCCAGCCGCCGACGATTCCGGCGAACGCGCGTCTGATGAAGCTGATGCGTTTCTCCAGGCGGCCGTCGTAGAGTGCGTCGGGCAGATGGCGGAAGATCAGCGTTTCCAGCAGGCGGGCCCGGGGGCCTTCATCCGGGATGGAGGCAATCCATTCTTCCCGCAGGGCAAGCAGATAGCGTTCATCCTCCGTCAGGATCTCGGCGTCGTCGCCCTCCAGGCGGATCAGACGGAGCGGCCGCGGCCAGGAGAGTATCACGCGGGCAGCCTCCTCGCAGACCAGCCCGAGCCCCATCTCCACCCGGCCGGAAAAGTAGTTCCGGAACCGCGGATGATCCCTGCAAATCTGGCAGAGCGCGCCTTCGCCTTCGCGCAGGATCAGCTCGCAGAGGTTATCCCGGTTGAGCAGCGGGCAGCGTTCTTCTTCCGTGAGGATATAATGCGGCGTGCCTTCAAGCCCGATGGAATGCCGCACGCGCTCGCCAAACGCGCCCGGCAAGCACTCATAGCGGGCCAGGCTTTCCTCATCGATATCAATCTCCCAGCCCGCGCAGCAGGTATTGCGGCATCGCGACGCAATGCAGTGAAAGGCCGGATAATATTCCGGCACATAGGTATTCGTGATAACACCCCCGCCGATACAGACTCCGTGCAGTTTGAGCGGAAAGGCCAGCGCCCTGTCTGGCTTCCTCTCACGCTCTGCCCGCTTTCCCTGCCGCTTCCTTCTCGCGCCAGGGCACGTCCCCCGTCGTGACGGCCGCCCAGGGATTCCTGACAGCCTCGTTCAGCTTCAGCCAGAACCAGGCGTCGTCCAGCGCTTCCTCGAGCGGATAGGGCGAGGGGCCGCCTTTCAGATAGGCATCCATATCCAGCAGGATCGAAGCGATGGCGAATTCATCCTGCTCCGTGTCGAGGAACAGCTCTGGCGCCCATGTCTTGCGAATATCCCGGAGCGCCTGCGTGTCCAGCCGGCGATACGCCGGGAAGATTTCAGGCATGAGGAAAATCCTTTCAGGCTCGTTGTCCGCGCCGACACAGGTGATGATGCGGTCGCTCCACTCCCCCTTCTCCCCGCGCACAGTCAGGTGCCTTGCGCGGATGAAAGAGCGGTATTGCGTTGAAGCGAAATCGTAAACGGCTGTCTTGCCGGAAGAGAAAGAGATGTGCACGACGTCCCTTTCCTCCTTCGCGACGGAGCCATCCAGAATCGCGCCGTACCGCGAGTCGGTGGCGGCGACCTCACCGGCCGTGCGCTCGCCCCGCAGGGTGCAGGCCTCGCCCTGCGTACCGAGCATCCGCCGGATCAGGCTGATGCCATGATAGTCGTGCGCCAGTGACAGGTAGGCGGAGACGGGCCGTCCGATTCGGCCGGCCTGTACTTGGGCCAGTCCGTTCGCCAGGATCGGATAGCGGTGATACTGTTCGCAGCAGACGATCTTTGCGCCCCTGTCGCGGCTCAGCGCCCACAGCGCCTCCAGCTCTTCACGGGAAGCGCCCACGGGCGTCTCCGTGACGACGGGATACCCGCGTTCTATCCATTCGATGGCGACATCCGCCATATGATCCCGGCTGACCGCAATGACCGCAAAGTCCGGCTGAAACGCCAGCGCCTCTTCCAGCGCCGTTGTCGCCCTGATGCCCGTGCGCGCCGACACCGCTTCGGCTTTTTCGCGCGAACGGCATAAAAACATCGCCCGGAACAGCTCGCCGTGCTTCGCCGCGATGCGGGCATAGTATTCCGATCTGTAGCCTGAGCCGACGATCAGATAGGATATCATAACGCTCCTCCTCTTTCCGCATGGTGATGGCGGCCAGATTCATCCGCGCGCGCCAGCCAGGGCGTCGCGCTTCCGCCGCGCCTCCTCATCCGACGAGGCGGAAGCAAACAGGACGACGTGGGCGTCCCGGGGAATGTGCCCGGCCCAGGCGGGAGAAGGATCGCCGTCGCCGCACCAGGCGTGCATCTGCGCGGCCACGGGCGCAAACCGCACGTACGCCTCCTTCAGCGATTCCTCCGGCCGGTTGAGATTGATGAGCCTCAGCCCGGGGATGCGCGCGAAATTGTCCCACTGCCGTTCCGAGTTGGCGCAGCAGTGGACGCATATGCCGCCGTAACGCGCCGACAGGCGCTGAAGCGCGGGCATGCAGAATTCGTTGAACATGGCCGGCGAAATGGCTCCCGCCTCATCCTCGGACAGGGTCAGGCCGCCCCGGGCAAAGAAATCCGGGTAATGCGCGATATATTCCGTGCCAAACTCCCGGAACCACGCGTCCAGGAACTTGACCAGCAGCGTTTCCACCTTGCGGCACAGGTCGAGAACGGCCTCCGGCTCATCGATGCAGGCGGCGTAAAAGCTGCCCTTTTCCCAGATCAGCGCAGCAATGTCAAAGGGGCTCTGTATGTCGGGCAGCTGAAGCAGCGCTTCGGGATACCGGCCGCGCAGCCTCCGGGCAATCCGAAAAACCCTTTCCAACGGCGGCGCGAAGGCAGAAGGGACCCTCAACGAGCGAACCTCCTCTGCAGCGTGGATCTTCGGCAGGGCAAAGGGCATGTTGGTTCCCGAACAGTAGACCGGGCATCCGAAGGACTGCGCGAAGATTTCCGTCCCCGTGTAAGGCGACAGGAAGGGAATCTGATCGTCCTCCGCGACTTCGCGGGCCCTGAGCATGCTCTCATAGCGCTCCAGCGCCCATCTCACGCGCTCTTCCTCATGCTCCGCATAGGGCCAGGGCCGGGGGCCCAGGCCTGGCGTGTAGTAAACCTGGATCATCGTCTTCACGTCCGACCGCATGTCGAAAAAGCGCATCCATTTGTCCTTCAGCAGGGCATAGGTCATCGCTGTCACCTCCGGCGGGAAAGCCTGCCATCGACAGTGTATCACAAAGGAGAGCCAAAAACAACAATCCCGCCGGGATGGACCGCGGCCGGCGAGAATTCTTTCCGCGCAGAAGCGGCCGCCGATTCGCGAAGTTTTTGTGCAGGCATAATCATTCCGGCCGGAATCCGCTTTGACATCCGCCGTCAAAGCGTGTTATACTATCCACGAAAAAAGCTGAGGAGCGAGGTGTCTGGTCATGAAGCCATACAGGATTTACCCGTCTGAGCGCATCACCTATGTCGACCGTGTCAGCGGCGTCACCGTGCACATGCTGACCCACTACAAGGGCCACAGCGTCCACCCCTATTTCACCGAAAACGCGTGGTTCGATGACAACCGCAAATTCATCTTCACTTCTGATCGCGAGAATGTGACCAACCTGTTTTCGTTTGACCTGGAAAGCGGTGAGATCGCCCAGCTGACCGATTTCTCCAACAGGCGCCTTGGGCCGGCGCGCATTGTCAAGCACGTCAACAAAGAGCGCAACGAGACCTACTACTGGCAAAACGGCTGCCTGTACGGCCTGAGCCTGGACGATCTGTCCGTGCGGCCGATCTTCATCGCACCCAAGGACGATCGCTTCTGTTCCGGCAACGGCGTTCTCAACGCGGGAGGCGGCATCACCGGCGCCGGCGGCAAATACATCTATATCGGCCTGACCGAAGACCTGAGCCACCGCATCTTCACCCGCATGGGCGCCAACTATGTCGGCTTCCGGGAAACCTTCGAGGCCAAGCCGCTTTGCATCATTCTCCAGATCGACCTGGAAACCGGCGCGGCCCGCAAAGTGTGGGAAGAGCAGTGCTGGGTCGGCCACATCAATCCCTCGCCCACGCTGGACGGCATCCTCACCTTCTGCCACGAGGGCCCGTGGGAACGCGTGGACAACCGCATGTGGGTGCTCAACGTCAACACCGGCGATGTGAGTCCGCTGCGTCCCCGCAAGCAGGACGGTGAAATGATCGGCCACGAATACTGGCTGCAGGACGGCGAAACCGTCGGCTACCAGGTGCATGTGCCCACGCCCGGCAATCCCGTGCGCACCACCTACACCGGGTTCATCCGTTACGACGGCACCGGGGAAATCGAGGCCCTCAACGGGCCCATGAAGTCCCCCGACCACGTGTTCTCGCTGGATACCAACATGATCGTCACCGACGCCGGCAAGGCGATCAAGCTCATCCGGCGCGAAGGCGACCGCTTCGACGCGCCGCGGGTGCTGTGCATGCACGATTCCAGTTTCTATTTCCAGAATTCCCACCCGCATCCCTGCTTCACCCCGGACGGGAAACACGTGCTGTACGCCTCCGACATTGAGGGCTATGTCAATCTCTACTTCGCCGATATCCCGGACTATGACTCCCTGCCTTACCTGGAGCCGAAGAAGTAACATTGCGGGACTAATAATCGATAAGAACGGAATAGTATGGGGAGGCCCTCGAGCCTCCCCCTTTTCAATTATCCAATGTGGGCGCGTTCACTTTGTCACAATGTAATCTTCACGCTCCAGACGCCGCTCCCCTTCATCGGGACGACGACGTCGCTGCCTTCGAGACGGGCTTCGCCGATGGCGCCGCGCTCGGAAAGATCCACGAGGCAGGCAGCTTTCGCAGGCGCGCCAAGCCTGATGCGCGCTTCGCCGTCCCTGCCGGCCGTTTCATAGCCGCGGACCAGCAGCGCTCCATCCTGCATGCGCACGGAAGTCACCACCGCAGAACCGCCGGCCAGCTCCAGCAGGCCCCCTCTGGGCGGCAGCGCGCCGCCGTGCACGTTGGCTGGCTGATAGAACAGGCCATGGTTCAGCTCGTCGGTGAAGGTCTGCAAGTCCTGTGCGGTGTCAAGGCCCGGTCCCAGCCACACCGTAATGAAATGTATGCCGCGCTCCGGATAGGGATCGGGACTCACGGCGCTGTTGATGAGCGTCAGCGACAGGGCGTCCGCCTCGCCGCGATAGCCGTATTTGGAGTCGCTCACCAGCGCTATGGCGCGGCCGTCCGCCCGCAGCGCCGCGCCGCCGCCGATGCCGGGCACGTCGTTGTTCAGAGCGGGCCGCAGCTTGCTGCCGGCGGGAATGAGGTAGCGGAACCGGCCGCAGGGCTGCGCCACCGGCGTCCGCCACGTGAGCACGGGAATCGTCTCGCCGCCCTGTTCCTGCCAGTCCGCGCGGATGCCGACGCGCAGCGCACGGCTGCCCGCTTCCAGCGCATAATCCACTTCGATCACGGACGGTTCACGGCAGCCGCCCGGCACGCGGTAGGTCGCCTTCACGCTCTGCCTCAGCGGGCCCTTCTCCGTCTTCACCAGTTCGACGCAGCGATCCACCGGCGTGTCTTTCAGCGTGCGGCCGATATTCCAGGCGCTGGAGGTGCGGCGTTCGGTGTCAAGAACCTGAAGTCCCGCGGTCTCTCCCTCCGGCAGCAGCTGCACGCCGTCCCTGAGATCCATGAAGGATCTGACGCGTCCGGTGGCCGCGTCGATCACCGCCCGGACCACGCCGTTGTCCAGCGTCACGTCGTCATAGAAGCGGGCGGTCTGCTCGCTGTCCTGCAGGAATACGGGATACGTCGCGGCTTCCCGCTGGCGCAGCACAACGGTGGCATAGCCCACGGCGGGAACACTCACCTGCGTCAGGACGCGGAAATAGCGATGATCCCAGTATTTCTGCAAGCGCTTGTCCAGCAGCTGGCAGGGCAGCTCGTTGCCCTGCCCATCCTGAATGCGCACACGGGCCATATCTCCCGTATAATCCCACACCGTCAGCTCCACCACGCCCGTGCGCGCCTCTGTCAGCGTGTTGAACACATGGAACACACGCACCAGGCCGCTGCCGCGCTCGGCTGCGGGAACGCCCGTGAAATGCTCGATGCCGTAGCCCGCGCCCGCGCCTTCGGACTGGCTGTCGTAACGCGCGGCCTGCGCCTTTTCCCATGGCTGGACGTTCTGCAGGACCGGCATATCCGCTGTGTTCACGGCCCGGGCCAGCGACGCCATGGCCTTTTCCATCTGCGTGTTGGTCACCGCCGCCACGCCCTGATAGAGGCCCATGGCGTGTTCGCGGGAATCCTGCACGCAGGAGCCGGTGAGGATGTCGTGAAAATGCGTGAAGAGCACGTCGCGCCAGGCTTCCTCCACCTGCCGCTGCGGCAGGCGATAGGCAGTGTGGCGCTCTGCCAGCGCCGCCAGCGCTTCGGCGTCGTAAAAGGCGGCTTCAGCCCTGCGATTGCCGCGCTTGATGCGGCTCTGGGTGGTGTAGCAGCCCGGCGCGAAGAAATTCATTTCCTCCGCCACCACGGGCAGCGCATCCCGAACCGCCTCCGCCTCGCGGAAGTAGTCCCGCAGGCCGCCAAAGCGGATGGTGGGATAAATGGGCCAGGTCATCATATCCATGGCCCGCTCGACATCGCGCCGGGTAGGCCCGCCGCCGTGGTCGCCCACGCCGTAGAGCACCATGCCTGCCTTCAGGCCCGACGAGCGCTTCACCACTTCCATCAGGCCGGACGCAATCTGCGGCGTGATCGCCGCGTTATACCAGTTCGCTTCGCGCAGCACCATGATCTCCCGGCCGGAAGGCGCGCGGTAGCGATAGAGCAGTTCCTCCCGCGCGTTGCCGCGGCAGTGATACATGTATTTGACGCCGCCGAAGGCGTCGATTTCCGGAATGGTCTGCGCATGGCCGAAGGTGTCCGGCACAAAGTCAATGTCAAAGTCCTTCACGCCCCAGGCTTCCCGCAGGTAGCGGCGGGTATACTCGATGTGCCGCAGCAGCGACTCGCCGGAGGGCATGTTCTTGTCCGGCTCCACCCAGTTGGTCGCGGCTACCTCCCAGCGTCCCTCGCCGATATACCGCTTCATGCGCTCCATCAGCTCGGGGTCGTACTGCTCCACGATCCGGTATACCGAGCCCTGTGACTGAGTAAAGGTAAAACCGGGATATTCGTCCATGATGTCGCACATGGTGCGGAAGGTGGCCAGCGTGGCCGCCACGGTCTCCTGATAGCTCCACATCCAGTTCATGTCGATGTGGGCGTGCCCTGTGAGGAACAGCTTGTAGGATTTCGCCAGCTCCGCCATAGGCGCAAGCAGTTCCTCCGCCTGCGCGCAGGCAGAGTCGCTCAGCACGCCTTCCGCCTCCAGCGCCTTCAAAAGGAACTCCAGCGCCCGGCCCAGGTCACCTTCAAAGGCTCCGCCGTTGGCTTCACTCACATGCAGCGCGTATTCCAGCTCGGCCAGAATGCGCCTGTTCATGCGGCTGGGCGGGGCAATGCGGTTGACTTCCTCCTCCGGCATGCCAAAAGTATACTCAAAGCCGGTTTTTTCACGGCTGCCGCCGATGGACGTTTTCAGTTTGGTGAATTGTTCCGCCAGTTTGCTCATGATACACTTCTCCGTTCTGCGGCGCACGCCACCGCGTTTCCCGCTGTTTCAGCCCGAAAGTTTCCCGTATTCCCACCCGACATTATACATGCCTTCCGGCATTTATTCAACTGCTTTTCGGAGAAACCCGCGCCGCCGGCCGGTTACGGTTATTGAGCGCATTCGCCGGTTTGTCGCGCAGGCCGTGTATCTGCAGTGTTAAAAACTCTTTCCTTGACACAATTAATGACCGAGTAGTATAATAAACAGGAAGTAATGTGTCAACGCACTTATCATTTGGTTAAAAACTGACGCTTTTCAGGAAGACCGTCCGGCGTAAAGGCAGTCAGGAACAGCACCCGGTGGCGCGGTCCGTCCGGCAGCGCCCCCTGTAACCGGTTGGGAGGAATGTGGAATGAGTTCGGCAGCGAGCCGCGCGACTCGTCACCTGGATCAGCACGGCGCATGGTACCATATCAAGAAAAGCAAATACCTGTATCTGCTTTTTCTGCCGGTCGTAATATACTATATCATGTTCGCTTACGCGCCGATGTTCGGCCTGGTCATCGCCTTTAAGGACTACAATGTGTTCAAGGGCATCTGGGCGAGCAAATGGGTCGGATTCAAGTACTTCCTTCAGTTTTTTCAATCCCGTTTCTTTTTCCGGCTGATCCGCAACACCTTCCTGATCAGTTTTTACGGTTTGATTTTCGGCTTTCCCGCCCCGATCATCCTGGCACTGCTTCTGAACGAACAGAAGGACGGCCCGTTCAAGCGAGTGGTGCAGACCATCAGCTACCTGCCGCACTTTATTTCCACCGTCATCCTGGTGTCCATGTTCGTGCAGTTCCTCTCGGTCAGCAACGGCCTGATCAACAACCTCGTGGAGTTCTTCGGCGGAACGCGCACCTACTTCCTGGGCGATCCGAAGTATTTCAGAACGCTCTATACATGTCTGGGCATATGGCGCGGCATCGGCTGGGGCTCCATCATTTACCTCGCCGCTCTGACCAACGTCAGCCCCGAGCTGTATGAAGCCTGCCTAATCGACGGCGGCGGCCGCCTCCGTCAAACCTGGCACGTCACGCTGCCGGGCATTTCCAACACCATCATCATCATGCTGATCTTCCGCGTGGGCGAGCTGCTCTCTGTGGGCAGCGAGACCATCCTGCTGATGTACAACGAGGCGATCTATGAGACGGCCGACGTCATTTCAACGTATGTCTATCGCCGCGGCCTGATCAACGCGGAATACTCCTTCGGCGCTGCGGTCGGCCTGTTCAATTCCCTCATCGGGTTGACTCTGGTAGCCACGACCAACGCGCTGGCCAAGCGGTTCTCTGAAACCAGCTTGTGGTAAGGGAGGGAATGACATGAAAAAGAGCAATTCCCGCGTCGCGTTTGAATGGTTCAACGTCGTTTTCATGATCGTACTGTGCATCGTCATGCTCTATCCGTTCCTGAACGTGGTGGCTTCCTCCGTGAGCGATAACTCCGCCGTGTCCCGCGGCCGGGTGAGCTTCTACCCCATCGGCTTCAACCTGGAAGCCTACAAGGCGGTCGTGCGGTATAAGCACATCTGGACCGGCTACAAGAACACCATCCTTTACACCGTGATCGGCACCGGCATCAACCTGCTCATGACGATCTGCGGCGCATATCCCCTCTCGCGGAGGCAGTTTTACGGGCGCGGTGTCTTCACGTTCTTCGTGGCCTTCACCATGTTCTTCAGCGGCGGCCTGATTCCGACCTACCTGATCATCAGCTCCTACGGAATGCTGGATACGTTCTGGGTCATGGTCATTCCAGGCGCGATCAGCACCTATAACATGATCATCATGCGCACCTTCTTCCAGGGCATCCCGGTCGAGCTGGAGGAAGCGGCCACCATCGACGGCTGCACCGACATCCAGACGCTTTGGAAGGTGATCCTCCCCCTGTCCACCGCGTCGCTGATGACCATCGGCATGTTCTATGCGGTGGGCCACTGGAACGCCTGGTTCAACGCCGTCATTTACCTGCGCGACAGCGGCCGGTTCCCCGTGCAGCTGTGGCTGCGCACCATCGTCCTCCAGAACCAGGTGCGCGACCTGGTCGAAGGCTCCGGCGCCGTGGATACGGAAGCCGAAAACCTCGTGGCCGACACCATCAAGTTCGCGGTCATCGTGGTGGCCGTCCTGCCCATTCTGTGCGTATACCCCTTCGTTCAGAAGTATTTCGTGAAGGGCGTCATGGTCGGCTCGGTGAAGGGCTGACGACGCCTGCTGTCACATCACGGAATTTAAGCGGCGCTTGTCGCTTGAAGAATAAATCAAGGAGGGACTTTTCTATGAGGAAAATCCGCAACCTGCTTGTGCTGGCCCTTGTGGTCGCCATGGCGCTGTCCGTTGTGTCATTCACTGCGGCCGATGACACCCGGGAAGAAGTCACCGTCAAGTACTGGTATCCCATGCATCCCAATCACATCGAAGAGGACTTCGATCATGACCCGCTGCATGAGTTCCTGGCCGAGAAGACCGGCGTCCACATCGAGTACGAGCTGGTTCCCCAGGATAACTCCCAGGAGCGCTACAACCTGATGATGGCCTCCGGCAACCTGCCCGACATCGTCTGCATCAGGCCCGCTTCCCTGAAGAAGTATCCCGATGCGTGGGCCCCCCTCGATGACTACATCATCGACAATCCCCGCTATGAGAACCTGTACAACACCATCTACACCGACGAGTACCTGATGAGCTACCTGCCTTCCGACGACGGCAAGAACCGCATCGTTCCGATGCTGGCCACCCGCCTGATCGGCGACATCCTGATCGTCCGCAAGGACCTGATGGAAGCCTGGGGCCTGGGCTATGACGATCTCGTGACCGCTGACCAGTGGCACGATGTGCTGACCAAGGCCAAGGATGAGGGCTACATTCCCTACATGACCCGCTATAAGAGGGCCGGCATCCTCTATCGCCTGCTGGGCGGCTATTCCGACTGCATGCAGGAGGAGTACTATGTTGACCTCGATGGCAAGACCGTGAAGTACGGCGTTCTGGAGCCCCGCTTCAAGGAAGTCGTCGAGCTGGCCCGCCAGTGGTACGCCGAAGGCCTGATCGACCAGGAGTATCCGACCACCGACGCCACCATCTGGTCTGAGAAGGTTCTGGCCGGCGAAGTGTTCGCCACCCACGACAACATGACCCGCTGCAACTGGGCTGACAAGGACTTCATGACCGTGCAGAACAACGACTGCCGCGTGATGGCCGTTGGCCCCATGCAGAGCCCTGAGACCGGCCTGCGCAACACCACCATCCATTATCCGCGCGTCCGCGACAGGAGCTGCGCCATTGCTGCCAGCAGCCAATACATCGAGCGCATCCTGGACTACTTCGACTACTGCTTCTCCCTGGAAGGCTTCTACGCCATGAACTGGGGCATTGAAGGCTACTCCTACGAGATGGTGGACGGCATGCCCGTTTCCATCGATGAGTACGTTGAGAAGTCCTCCACCCGTGAGATTCAGCCGGTCGGCACCCGCGACGAGCCGAAGGACGGCGCTGACGAGCTGGTTTACAACTTCAACCAGTACGACTATCAGGAGAGCACCCGCGTCGGCACCAAGCTGTACGCGGACAACGACTTCATCCGCCGCAACTGGATCGAGGCCATCAGCTTCACCGACGCCGAGAACGAGGCTATGACCGCCCGCGAGGCCGAGCTGGACACCTATCGCGGTGAAATGCTCGACAAGTTCATCATGGGCATCGAGCCCATGGAGAACTGGGACGCTTTCGTCGATGAGATCAAGGCGATGGGCGTTGAGGAAAACATCAAGATCTATCAGCAGGGTCTTGACAGAGCGCTGGGCAACTAATCCAATACCGGCCTGAGAAGGGACTGCCGCGGGAGGAAAAACCTGCGGCGGTCCCCTATTCTTATGAAAACAATCCGCCAAACGGGAGGAATCATCATGTATACGCCGGAAACATCAAAACACTTTGACCTGTTTGTCGATCCCGTCAGCGGCGTGAAGAGCTACGTGCTGAAAACCAAAGTTGCCCTCCAGCAGCAGAGCTTTTATTTTGTCAACCGCGCGATGGACGATGCCGGCCGTTTCCTGTGGTTCTACTGCTCCAATCCGCCGGCCATGTACAGGACGCTGGGCGTGGTCGACTTCGAGGACGACGAGGTGCGCTGCTTCCCTGAAACGGAATTCATTGGCGGCCCGCTGGTGGATACCGACACGGGCGATGCCATCTATGGCGGGCATCAGGGCATATTCAGGAGAAGCCCGAAGCCGGATCAGCCGCTCGTAAAACTCTGCCCCGTGCCGGAAGCGCTCAAAAAATATGGGAAGCCCACCAGCCTTGCCACGCACATGACCTATACGCCCGACAAGGCCGAGCTTTTCCTTGACGCCCGCAGCGGCGATCATTTCATTCTGGGCACGCTTTCGCTGAAGGACGGCAGTTTCCGCGTCTGGCGTGAATATGACTTCTGCCGCAACCACGCGCAGCTGAATCCGGTCAACGGCGATCTCGTGCTGTACGCCGAGGATCATTGGACGGACAACGCCACGAACACCATGAACCGCATCCGTTACGATGAGAAGGGCGATTTCATGCGCCTGTGGACCATGATGCGGGACGGCACTGAAACGATGTATCCGCCATTGGATGGGCAGCGCGCCACGCATGAATGGTGGAGCCGGGACGGAAAAATCCTCTATTACTGCAAGTACACGTCCGGAGAGGGGAACAACGGCGTCACCGGCATCAACCTGGAAACCGGTGAGCACAAGGTATACGCGCCGGTGCGGGCCTGGCACGCCTTCTCCTCGATCCACGACGACTTCTACGTGTATGACGAGAACGACGTGTTCTACCGGGGCACGCCCTCCCGCGTGGGTTTTTACAACGCCGCGACGGGCAGGCAGGTCTACATCGTAACGCAGAATCCGGCGATTGCCCCCAGGGACAATCCCTCGCCCTATCACCTGGATCCGCATCCGCAGCTGGTGTTCGGCGACAAGTATGTAAGCTACACCATCGCGCAGAAGGGCTATACGGAGGTCGCCCTGACGCCCGTGGATCAGCTGCTTGAAGCCACCAGATGACGCTGCGGCAAAGCACGGGCAGGACAAAGGCGTTGGCAGGAAGCAAGCCATTCTTCCTGCCAACGCCTTTTATTTCTTTCCGGTTTCATGTGTTCCTGTGAACGCTCATCCCTCCGCCGGGAGAATCTGCGGCCGGGCCTCGCCCGCCTCTTCCATTTTGCGCAGCAGCAGCGCCCGCATGTCCGCGCGCACCGCGGCGTATTCGGGATCCGCGACGAGGTTTGCCTGCTCGTGCGGATCCCGCGCCAGGTCGTACAGGAAGTCCTCCGTATAAACGGCGGCGTCCATATCTTTCACACCGTTCTTGTCCCGCGCGCGCACGGAGTATTTCCACTCCGGCGTGCGTACGGCGCGGCCCACCTGGCTTTCGCTGATCTGCATGAACACCGCGTTTTCCCAGTTCTCCACCTCACCCGCCGCCAGCGGAGCGATGGAACGCCCGTGGAAGCCCGCTGGGATCGGCGCGCCGGCGCAGTCCAGGATCGTGGCGGGCATATCCATCAGGCTCACCAGTTCCTTGATGACCGCGCGGCGGTTGAAGCCGGGGCCGTGGACGATGAGCGGGATGTGGGTACAGGCGTCGTGGCAGGAGCGCTTGTATTCCTGGTTGCGCGTGCGGAAATGCGAGCCGTGATCGGCGGTATAAATGAAAACCGTGTTCTCCCACAGGCCCTGGTCGATCAGCGCGTCGACCAGCCGGCCCACATTTTCGTCAATGCGCTGGCACTGGCCGAGATAGTCCGGGAAGTTCTCGCGCCAGTCGCCGTCGTGGCCTGCCAGGTCGCCCGGCACGTCGTACTGCGCGAAGCGACGCTTGCTGCCGTCCGGCCCCTCGTAACGGTTGTGGTCGTTCTGGTGATGCGGATCCAGCTGCGACACGAACAGGAAGAAGGGCTGTTCGCCATCCTGCCGGTGGATGTAGTCTACGGCGAAGCTGTTGATGCAGTCCACCCGGTAGCCGGTGAAATCCACGCGGCGGTTTTCCTTGTCGAACACATAGCCGTTGTAGCCGTGAGAGGTGTACTCCAGCGCGTCCGCGGCCATCCAGTAATCGGAATAGCCGCCCCGCAGCGCCTCCGGGATGGGCCCGGTGCGGTTGAGCAGGCCTTTGTCGCGATTGGAGGCCAGATGCCACTTGCCCACATAAGCCGTCCGGTAACCAGCGTCGTTCAGCGCGCCCGCCAGCGTGGGGACGTCCTGCGGCAGCTCAATGTCGTTGCGGAAGCAGCCCGTTTCCGTGGGCCAGCGTCCGGTCTGCAGGCAGGCGCGGGCGGGGCCGCACACCGGCTGGCAGGTAAACGCGCCGTCGAAGCGGCAACCCTCGGCGGCGATCCTGTCCAGGTTTGGCGTAATGTCCAGCCTCTGCCCATAGCAGCCCATGGTATCCCAGCGCTGCTGATCGGTAAAATAAAAAACAATGTTGGGTTTCTTCATGCGTTCAATCCGCCTTTCAGCCCGGTGTTCCGGCTATCGCTACAAGCCCATTATAGCATGGACGCGCAGGACCCGCCAGACAAACCGGTGAAGACAAAATGATGAATTATATATTACAGGGATGTAACGCTGTCTCGCCGGGCCCGAAAGCCCCTGTTTTTGAAGGGAAGCAGCGGCTTTTCAATGGCTGTGCCGCAGCCTCACAGCTGTGGTATGACAATCTCCCACAGGCCTTCCAGGAGCGACTGCATGTCCGGCGTGCGCGCGTTATAGGTGATGACGGCATCCTTGTGGGGAATGACGAAACAGCCCTGCCCGTGCGCGCCGCTCGCGCGATAGGCGCCCATCCGGGCCATCCAGAATTGGTAGCCATAGCCCAGAGACTTGTCGTAAAAGAAGCCGCAGCCGTCGGTGGCGATCTGGAAGGAGGTCGCCTCCCTGACCCAGTCCGCAGAGACGATGCGCCTGTTTTCCCACTCGCCGCCCTGCAGGAGCATCTGCCCGAAGGGCAAGCTCTGCGCGGTCCTCAGGCGCAGGCCGGAGCCACCCAGCGAGTAGCCCAGCGGACACTTATCCCATTCCGGGTTTTCAATGCCGAGGGGATCAAACAGGCGGGGCTTCAGGTAGTCCAGCAGATCCTGTCCCGTTGTTTTCGCAATGATGCGTGAAAGCATGTAGGTGCAGCCGGAATCATAGACGAACGTTTTGCCGGGCTGCGTATCCGGCACGACGGCCAGAAAGGCTTTCGCCCAGTCCGTCTCCCCGGGCCTGTTTTCTTCGCCGTTCATGAGCGCCGGCCGGCTGACGCCGCTGGCCATGATCAGCAGATCCCGAACGGTCATTTCGGCGGCATACCCGCTGACCTGTTCCGGCAGCAGCTCCGGAAAAAAGGAAACGACCGTGTCGTTCAGGGCAAAGCGTCCCTCGTCGATCGCGATGCCGACACCGATGCTCACATAACTCTTGCTCATGGAATAGAGCGGATGGGGCTCGTCCGCCGTCCAGCGGAACTCGTCCAGCAACTCGCCATGCTGCTGGACGCAGATGCCGAACATGTTGATACCGCTCTCACCGATATATCGGACGTACTCTTTGAGTATCCTGCCTTTCATCTTCCTGCCCGTTCCTTTCTGTTTCGGCGCTTATCGGGAATAATGCGCCGATGCTTCATGTCAGGAAATGGTTTTTCACATAAGCGGCGTTCTTTCCGTATTCCCTGTCAGGATATGCCTCTGCCAGTTTGCGATACAGCTCATACGCGATACCGGCTGCATGCCGGTCGCCCTGTTCCGCTTGCCTGTAATACCGCATAGCCACCTGCGCTCTGGTGATGCGAAGGTTCTCCGCGTATCCCGGCGTGTTCGGGCGGCGTGCCGCAAGATCCTCAAAAAGCACGCACGCCGTCTCTTTGCTCTCGAGATCATCTCGCACGCTGAGGAGATAGGCATAGTCGGATTCGGCCCGATCGCGCAGCCATAACGCGCCGGCCCGGTCGGGGTGCGCATCAGCCAGTGTCTTCAGGCGGTCAAAAACCTCTTTTAACGTCCCGGCGTTCTTCTCATTTCGGAGCGCGATGAGCGCTTCGTTCACCTGCTTTCCCGCGCTGTCCAGGCTCGCGCATGCCGTTTTGTTTTTCGGGTTCAGATCTATCGCCCGGCACCAGCATTCGTATCCCCTGAGGAGACTTCCAATGTCTTTCCGCATGCAGCAGGCAGTGCCCAGCCAGGTGAAAAGCTGCCCGTCGTTCGGATAATACGCCATGGCGACCTGTTCCAGTCTTTCAGTGCAAACACCGTGTTCTTCCCATTTTCCCAGATCGGCCGCGATCTCCGCGAGTCTCCTGTAGTAGGTTTTCAGCTGCAGCGCCACATGCTGTACGCCGATCATCTTCCCTATCTTTTCTTCCGATTCCAGCGAAATGCGCAGATGTTCAGCCTCAGCGTTCAAATCGCCCTTTTTCTGTTCCACGGTGGATATCAGCGCATGGGCGCTGGAAAGATGGCGCATCGCAAAAATGGATTCTTCTTCCCGGCAGCGCTCTTCCGCCATTTCAAGCAGATTGACAGCCGTTTTTTCCGCCTCATCCAGCTCTCCCAGGGCGGCATAAACCTGCATGAGCGTGGTTTGGGCGAGTATGGTATACTCTTCCTTCCCGAGGGAAATGTTTTCTGCAATCAACCGATCTGCCAAATCAATCCCGGCAAGGCTGTATTCCTTGGCTTCATTCAGGCTCTCCGCCGATTTTTTGTCCGCTTCAAAAATGCAGAAAGCCAGTTCCCCATAAAGGTATATCAACCGCTTCGACATGGGCTTTTGGGCGTTTGTTTCCTGCTCGACCGCCTCGAGAAAGAGCGGAAGCGCCTCTTTGTAAAACGCAATGGCCTCCGTCCATTTCTTTTCCCTTTGCCTGATGCTGCCGCGCATGTGCATGATTTCTGCCCGGTACATCAGCAGGACGAAATCGGATTGGTCGGCGGAGCCTCTCTTCTTCTCCTCCACCTCCTTCATCGAAGCATGAACGGCTTCGCTGAGCGCTTCGGCCTGTGGGAGGAAGGATTCAGCCACCGGAAAATCCTTCTGCCTGACGGCGATACTCGCCGCAAACAGGCAGGTTTCCAGCAATGCGATCCGTTCTTTGGATGTCATTTCTTCCGTATCCACGGCCAGAGCTCTGCGGAACATAATCCAGGCTTTATCGTATTGGTAAAGACTGGCCCACTTCGCGCCGGATTTATTGGCCGCCCTGAAAAAGGCGTATCGCAGATTCTTATCCGCCGTCCCGGATGAAAGGCGCTTCTCCAACGCGTCTGCATACCTCTGCTGCCAAAAAGCGCTCTTCTCATAATCCCTTTCGACGCCCTGGCCGGTCTCATACATCGAGACCAGTTTCAGCAGGGCCTCATCCACGCCGGCTTCGGCCGCTTCAGTGATGAGACGCCTGGCTTTCTCGTGGTCCGTCTCCAAATCGATGCCGGACAGATAGGCCAGGCCCATAAAAAACTTGTGCTCCGGCGCGTCATTCCGGCGGATCGAAAGGGCCTCCCGAATCAGCCCCTCGATGAGGTCGGCATGCCTTTCGTCCGATGGAATCGAATCCGGAAGGCCGGGATAGCAGGCCTGAAGCGCCTCGCCGTCCGTGGGTACAGCCATAACGGGAAGAATCCTTTTCCCGGCTTCCCTCGCCATGGGATACTCTGTCGTCATCACATAATTAGGTTTTTCCAGAAGATTCGGCGTAACCACCATGGAGAACAGCCCGCTCTTTTCAAAGGCCGCGCGTATGGACTCATTAAAATCCTCCCCGGGCGTCAGGAACTCGTCATACCAGATGGCTATGTCACGGGCAAAGGGGTTTTTGTGGATCAGCCGCATCACTTCCTGGGCATGTTTCCTGTCTTTCTTCCGATAGCTCAGAAAGATATAGGCGGCAAAGGCCTGGCGAATCTTCGCAATGGTTTCATCCTTCAGGAGAACGGTGTCGAGAAACAGCTTCAGCTTCTCTTCATAAGGAAGCGCCGTGGGATCCGGATCATCTTTGTTCAGGATCTGCAGGTTTCCACACACCGCGTTGAACCGCGCCTCCAGCCCCTGCTCCTGCATGATTGGCAGGATCGGAATGTGCCGCTCCACCGCGAAAGCAAATTCCATGATCCGCGCGCGGTTTTCCGTCGCCAGAAACTCCCCGGTTACGGGCACCGCGAACAGATTCATCTCAGAAAGATCGGAAAGATATGCTTCCTCCTCTTCCGGCGTTGTGATATCACCTTCCGGATACCACACGGAGATATTTGACTGGGCGCGGAAAAGATCCTCCGAAATGCTGTCGAAGTATCTCTCCCTGTCGCGCTCCGACGCGCAGAAGAAGACCTTTTGCAGGTCCTTCAGAGCGGCCGCGCTTTTCGTCCTGTATGCCAGTTTGATCGCCATCGAATCAGCCTTTCCTCGTCATGTCACAGCGCCTGCAGAAAGCCGATAAGCCGCTCCGCAATGAGGGCGTTCCCTTCGTCGCTGGGATGCAGGCCATCCGGCATGTAGACCGCCCGCACAGCGGGAACGGCGGGCTGCATCCCGCCCGCGGCGTAAAGATCCAGCGCGGGAATGCTATAGTACTCCAGGATCTGGCGCATGGCGTCCACGTAATCCCTGAGCACGCCGACGGGAGCGGGCTTGTTGTCCCCGCAGGGGTCGTCTTCGTTGTGCCGGTGAAGCGGCAGGATGAAGGCGATCTCGCTGTGCGGATAGCGCGTCAGCAGCGTCTGGCAAAGCACGTGCATGGCTCCGCAGAAGGTGTCCCGCGTGCGGTCCGTCAGGGTGCCGAAGGGCGCGTCTCCGTGGCCGAAGTCGTTCGTTCCGCCGAACACGACCACCGCGTCCGCATCTGGGTCCATCTCCTCCGCGCGCATGCAGAAATCGAGGTCAAAACGCGGATTGTCCGTGGTCGGGCGCTGCTGACGGGCAATCCGCGTGCCGCTGATGCCATAATTGCGGCAAAGGGCGCCCGTCTTCGCGGCGATGATGTCGACGTATCTCTTTTCAGGGGCGCTCGTCCCCACGCCCTCGGTGATGCTGTCTCCGAGAAAATTCAGTTTTTTGTCCTTGAGCTGCATAATGGCCTCCTGATTGTATCGGCGCTCCGCGGCGCCGTATTATTTTCCCATTGCCTGCCGCAGGAATTCGCGCATGCCGTCGCCCCGCCATTCGTGGCCGCCGTCGTGCACGGAATGCCTCACCCTGTCCTCCGCGCCGAACAGCCGGTAAGCGGCCCGAGTCACATCCAGCTGCTCCGTGACGTTGGCGACGCGGCGTTTGCCGGAGAGCGGATCATCCGCGCCGCTCTCCACAAAGAACGGACGCGGGGCGATCAGGGCGCCGAGTTCGCCCATATCGGCCGTCTCAAAGAAATGCGGCACATAGTTGCAGGCGCAGTTCTGCGGCAGTTCCATGAGGGCATCCCGCACGCCGTAGAAATATCCGCTGGTGACAGCAGCGCTGACCCGATCGTCCATGGCGGAGAACCACAGTGTCTGCTGTCCGCCGCCCGACATGCCCGCGCAAGCCAGAAACCCGCTGGCCTCCGGCTCGTCCAGCAGCCGGTCGGCAAGGCGCATCAGGTCCCAGACAGCCCCGCCTATGACCGTCCGCCCGAAGTTAAGCCCGAGCTGGGACAGCTCCCTGTGCGAATTGCTCCGCGCCTGCGCCGCCTCGTCTCCCTGTTCCGGGAATTCGCGGCGCTCCCCGCTGCCGCGCTCGTCCGGGCAGGCCACGATGAAACCGTCCTCCAGCGCCTCGCGGATAAACCGGCTCTGATGGATCAGAACCTGGCGCTTTGCACCGCCGTGGCCGTGGGGCACGATCAGCGCCGGCCGCTTTCCTGCCGGAACCATGCCGGCATTGTCCTCGGGGCGAAGCAGATAATACGGCATGACGACGCCGGGCTCCGTCTGCAGCGTATGGTATTCCGCCGTAAAGCCCTCAACTGTTTCAGTGCTCACATGCTGATGGAGAGGCTCGCAGGGGATGCAGCGGTCCAGGCCGGAAATATCCGCCAGACGTTCCCTCAGGGCCTTCTTCCAGACGGCGTATTCTGCCAGATTCTCTGCATGGAAGGCAAATTCTCTCTTCCCCGAGTCAAACAGCTTCAGGTAGTAGTCCAGCATCGTATAATACATGCTCTGCGCTCCTTTCAGCAGTCAAGTCCGGCGGGCGAGCGTTGGCCATGGGAAACGTTTCCGCATCTCCCCCGCTCCGTTTCCGCGTCCATTATACCACGCGGGAGAGAACCCTATCAGCCGAAAGGCCAAAGACAAAATGATGAATTGTGTATTACGGAGGTATGACAGGGCGATGCGAAACGAACTGGTCGAACCCCTGCCGGCGAAATAAATGTTTTTCCAAAAACTTCGTGTTAACACTTGATGTACAGCAACATTTCCGATATAATATATTATAAAGGTGTAATCGTAAAAAGCAGAAAAGCCTGCCAACATGCGACAGTTGCAATCGGAGGGTGTTTTATGAATGGCAAAGTGAAGGCCTGCGGCGCCGCGCTGATCGCGGCCGTGCTCGGACTCGGCGGAGGACTGGGGTATACCATTCATCAGAAACAGGCTGACCAGGAGGCCGCGCGGGCAACCATTGCGGAAGCCGAATCGCGCATCACCGCGCTTGAAGCGCAGTCTCAGGCGGATGCGGCAACCATTCTGGAGCTCAGCGGACAGGCCGAAGCCGATAAGGCTGCCATCGAGGAGCTGACCGGACAGGCTGAAGCCGACAAGGCAACGATTGACGGCCTTTCTGCTCAGTCGAAGACCGATTCGGACACGATCGCAGCGCTGACGGCCCAAACGGAAGCCGATGGAGCGACCATCGCCAGCCTCACCGAACAGTCTGAAGAGGACGCGGAGGCCATCGCTCAGCTCAGCGCGAAGGCCGAGGAAGACGCGGAGGCCATCGCTCAGCTCAGCGCGAAGGCTGAGGAAGACGCGGAGGCCATCGCTCAGCTCAACGCGAAGGCCGAGGAAGACGCGGAGGCCATCGCTCAGCTCAGCGCGAAGGCTGAGGAAGACGCCGCTGCCATTGCGGAGCTGACCGCCAGGACAGAAGAAGACGCCGACCGCATTGTCGAGCTGGAAAAGCTTGCCGAAAGCCTGACGCAGGGCAAAATCACCGATGAGGAAACCGACGGCGTCATCAAGGCGTTGGAAGCCGACAACGACCGGCTCCGCGACGAGCTTGCAAAATCTCAGGATGGGACTGCCGCGGCTTATGAACAGACCATTTCCGTCCTGCTGGACAACCTTCGCCTTGCCGAAGCCCAGGTTGCCCTGCTGGAGGAAGCCGCAAAGGATGAAACGGACGAGGACGAAGCCGCCCGACTTAACGAGCAGCTTGCGGCAGCGCAGGAAGCGCTACAGGCCGCTCAGGAAAAACTCGCCGCGCTGGAAGAGGCGGATCCCTCCTTTGCGGAAATCGTCGAACAGTACAAGAGCCTGAAAACCGCACAGAATGAGCTGACCAGGAATCACGACGAGATCGCCAAAGCCCGGGACGACATATCCAGCCGGGAGACGGAGCTGAACGAGGCCCAGGCGGAAATCGAAAAGCGCGAGGCCCAGCTGAAAGAAGCCGAGGAATTGTTCAAATCCGATCAGGAAGCTGTCGCCGAAGCGGAAAAAGCGCTGGCTGAGGCCCGGAAAGAATTGGAAAGCGCCCAGGCCGAGCTGGAGACGGGCCGCGAACAGATTGCCGCCCGGCAGGCGGAGGTTGAAGCCGCCCAGACGGAAATTGAAAAAGAACAGGCGGACATCACCGAGCGGCAGGCGGAGCTGGACGCCCGGCAGGCGGACATCGACGCCGCCCAAGCGGAAGTATCCGCCAACCAGGAGGAACTTTCTGCGGAACGGGAGAAAATTGCCGCCGCCAAAGAGGACCTGGAAAAACAGCTGGCCGCCTTCTCTGAGCAGCAGGATGCCCTGACCGCCAGCCAGGAAGCGCTCGCGTCTTCCCTGGCCGACCTGGATGCCCGGCAGACGGAGATGGAAGCAGCCCGGGAACAGATGGAAGCGGCCGAAGCCGACCTGACCGCCCGCCAGGAGGCCCTTTCCCAGTCCGAAAGCGCTCACGCCCTGGCGGAAGCGAATCTGGCCGAAGCGCAGGAGGCGCTGGAAGCCCAGAAGCAGGCGCTGGCGCTGGCGCAGGAACAGCTTGAAAACGCGCAGGCCGAGCTGGAGGCTTCCCAGGCCGTTCTGGAAACCAAAATGGCCGCGGTCAAAAACACCAGGCAGGACATTGAAACCGTCACGGCCGTCAAGGGCAACATCGTCACCGAATTCGGCAGCCTGTTCCAGGATATGGGTATCACGGACGCAGGCGTGGCTCCGGACGGTTCCATCGTGTTCGAGGGCAACGCGACCTTCGAATCCAACGAATTCCGTCTGAACGAGGCGAGCCGCAACTTCCTCAGAAACTTTATTCCCGCCTATGTGCGCACCATGATGAAGCAGGAGAACAGCGGATATCTCTCCAGCATTGTCATCGAAGGACACGCGGACGCCGCCGGCGACTTCACCCAGAACATGTACCTCTCGCAGAACCGCGCGTGGGCCGTCTTCCGCTACATCATGGACGACCGTTTCGCCGAGCAGACCGGCCTGACCGCGGAGGAACGGGATTGGCTGAAGCAGGTCGTCAGCGTCACCGGGCGCTCCAGCAACGATCTCGTGTACGATGAAAACGGCAACTACGACGCAAACGCTTCCCGGCGCGTGGTGCTCCGCTTCCGTCTGGACACGGAGGCCCAGCTGAAAGACGTGGCCGACATGCTGGATACCCTCGGGGATTGATGGAAACCCTCCTGGGCCGGGCAGGCAAAGCCGAACCCACAGATAAAGAAAAGGCATCCTCTGGTCTGAGGATGCTTTTTCTTCCGGCGGCGCCGTTTCCGGAAGCCGCATAACCCTCGTCTTTATTCAGCGGCGGCCTCCGCCATGGCCTGGAGGTTTTCCACGGAAACGCCGGGCAGGATGGACTCATGGCTGGGCGAAACCACATAGCTCTCCCCAAACAGGTCCCGCAGGCGCCGCACCTCGTCGCGCACCTCCTGCGGCGTGCCGAAGGGCAGCAGCCGCTGGGTGTCCAGGCCGCCCACGAACACCAGATCGTTCTTATACTTGCGTGAGAGCGTCTCCGCGTCCATGTTGGCCGCCAGCGCCTGAATGGGATGCAGCGCGTCCACGCCCGCGTCGATGAGCCGGGGAATGATGCGCTCAATGGAGCCGCAGGAGTGCAGAAGCACCTTCATGCCGAAGCGGTGCGCCTGGTTGGTGAACTTCACGAAGGTGGGCATCACGAACCGGTCGAACAGCTCCGGTGAAATCAGCATGTCGCGCTGGCTTCCGAAATCATTGCCGAAAAAGAACAGATCGATTTTATCCGCCGCCACGGAAAACAGCCGTTCGTTGACGCGCATGTAAAAATCCGCCACATGCTCCGTGACCGCCTCAACCACGTCCGGGTCGGTGTACATCTTGACGAAGTAGTTCTCCATGCCGAAGAAATCGCACACGTTGTGAAAAAAGCAGCTCCATGACCCGGAAAGCACTGCCTGGCCCGCCGCCCGCGTCTCCTCGATGGCCGCCAGCGTGCCCGTGAAATCGACGTATTTCTCATCCGGCCAGTCAAAGGCCTCCACCTCGGCCACGTCCTCGCATTCCGCGAATACCCCGGGCTGTCCCAGGCTCACGCGGGGCTTCCCGCCGAGCACATCCATCATGGGCTTGCCCTCCGGGTGGTTCCACATGCCGTTGCCCTCCGGCATGACCCAGCGGCAGGTATCGCCCATCTTCAGGCCCATTTCAAAATCGTTTTTCACCCCGAACGCCGCAAACAGCGCGTCTCTGCAGGCCGGGTTGGGATTGCCGTGCCAGAAGCCACAGTGTCCGCTGCGATGCGCCAGGATTTCCCTCATCCTCTGCTGTCCGTTCATGCGTTTCCTGCCTCCCCATGCCGCCGTGCCGTCCGCTGCGCACATTTGCGGCTGAGTGAATGTTACCATAGACGCGCGAAAAAGGCAAGATTCTTTTCCGGGATTGACAGGCGCGAAAGGACTGGTTTATCATATAAACCATAAAGGATCGGCAAAGGAGTGAAAGCCATGTATACCATCGAGGAAATGACCTTCAGGCGGCGCTTTTCAATCAATCCCTACAAGACGCTGCGCCTGCCGCTTGGTGAAATGAGCTGTTATAAGGACTGGATCGGAGACAGGCGCGGCGCGCCGTATCCCGTCGTTTTCTCAAACGAGAACGGAAGCGCGCTGACCGAAAGCCTGCCCGACGCGCGCTACCGCGTTGAAAACAGGACGGACAAACCGCTCTGCAAGGCGCGGCTGCTGGGGCAGCACTTCCCCTACGCCACATACGATTTTGAACTGGACGAGGCGGATCTGCGGGGCGTGGAAAGCGGCGTCGGCCTGTGCGTCAGCCCGGAAAGCCTGCCCCGGCTGCTGATCACCCTGCGGGAAGACCCGGAGGGCCTGGCGGTGCGCTGCTCGATGGAAGGCGACGGCGAGGAGCGCCTGCTGAAGAGCGGCAAAGCCTTCGCGCCGGGAACGCGCCTCATCGTCACCTGCCGGGGACGCAGCTTCGACATCTACCTTGCCCAGGGCAGGAAGCCCGAATACCTGGGCACATTCCAGCTGCCTGCTTATGGAAAGATCATCTCCTACGACGTGTTCACCCGCACGACGGCAGCCCTTTATGTGTCCCTCGCGCCGGGCGAGCGCGTTCAGTGCGCGGCGTCGTTCTACCTCGAGGGCGGCATCAGCCACGCGGACATGAAGTGCATGCGCTATGAAAACGGCCAGCCCTGCATGGAAAACGGACGGCTTTTCATGACGCTTTCATCCCGCCTGCAGGCCGCGGGCTTCCAGAGCGTGGTCTCCTGGAACCCATCTACCGACGATCTCCGCATGGAAGGCGCCATTTTCTTCGACGCCGGGGACGGCATGTGGTGTTCCGACGTGGCCACCAGCGCGGTGTTTGACCGGAAGACGGGCCAGTGGTATGTGTGGGCGTGCTCCTTCTCCCACGGGCATGTCCTGTGCCGCGGCAGGAGCCTCGCCGACCTGCGCCACGGCGTCAACGTGCTGGACGTCGAGCTGATGCCTTTTGAGCAGAGCGTGAAGGGCACGGCGGATTCGCTGGGCGCCGAGGATGTCGACGGGGCGATCGACCGGGCGGTGGTCAGCGACGACCGGCTCTTCTATGCCAAGTTCGGCGACGAGGACCCGGACCTCACCTACGACGAGGCGCGGGGCAAATGGCTCCTGGGCATATGCCGCCTGGTTGACTGCGGCGAAAAGCGACCGAAATACCGCTATTTCCTGTATGAGTCCGACAATCCATTCGACGGCTTCACGCACGTGGATCACGTCATTGAGGGGGACAACACCGGCGGTTCCTTCGTCCGCGCCGCCGGGCGGATGTATCTGCTCTGCGGATCCGATTTTGACAAAAGGGCACAGTATCACCTGCACCCCATCGAAGACCTTTCGAAGTATACCTGCCTGAAATTTGACTATGACGACGGCGGTTTCCGGGGCTGGGGCACGCTGATTCCCGTGCCCTGCGGCAGCCGCGTGAAATACGTGATGATGACCTTCGACCGCCACAACGGCAGCGATTACAACTGGAGCTACGGAAACATCTACGTGTTCGAGGCGGACCGCATGAATCCGGCCGGCGGCTGACGCCGGCGTCCGTCAGCGCGTCATGCGGCGCATAGCCTCGCGGCTGATGTCGAGACGGGTCTCCTCTCCCCGCAGCGCTGCCGGCAGTACATCCAGCAGCGCCCTGGTGACGAAGGGCCGCCGGTCCATCGTCGGCCCGCCCATGTGCGGAATGAGCAGCGCGTTCTCCAGCCCCCGCAGCGGGCTGGAGAGCGGCAGCGGTTCCTGCTCGTAGACATCCAGCACGGCGCGAAAGCGCCCTTCGCGCAGCATGCGCGCCATGGCCGCTTCATCCACAATGGCGCCGCGCGCCGTGTTGACCAGCAGGCTGTCCGGCCGGAGCAGGCCCAGCAGCCGCTCGTCGATGATGTGATAGGTCTCCGGCGTGCGCGCCAGGTGCAGGGAGACCACCTTGCAGGTCTCAAAGATTTCCTCAAGCGATGCCTTGACGGCGCCGTAGGGTGCCGCCTCCTCCGGCGTCACGTGATCGGCCCATATCATGATCCGCGCGTCAAAGGCGCGCAGCAGCTTCGCGGTGTACCGCGCCACTGCCCCAAACCCCACCAGCCCGACGCGCTGGCCGATCAGTCCTTCGTTTGTCCAGCCAGGCTGAGACCAGCCCTCCCGCTGCACCTGCGCGGCAAACTGGGGAATGCGCCGCAGCGAGGCGAGGATATAGGCAATCGTGCCCTCCGCCACAGACTGGGCGTACAGCTCGTTGCCGCTCAGCACGCGGACGCCCCTGTCGTAAGCCGCGTCGTCGACCAGCGTGGCCACGGTGCCGCCCGTATGGGCGATGACGCGCAGAGCCGGCGCGGCGGCGAGCACCTTCCGCGTAAATGGGGCGCTGCCCCATCCGGTGACGCACACCTCGGCGTCGCCCAGCGCGCCGGCCAGCTCATCCTCCGTCAGGTTTCTCTCCAGCCCGTTCCAGCGAACCGCGCCCAGGTTCTCAACCTGCTCGCGCACTTCTTTGGGAATGAAGCTGTCCCGAACCTCTCCCCCGGGCATCGCCACATAGATTTTCATAACGCCTGTCCTGCCTTTCAGCCAACCCATTGCGCCGCACTGCATTTTGGACGCCGCCGCGCTTTCCTGCCGCTATTATGGCACAGGCGGCGCGCAAATGCAAGGGCGGAAAAGTATACTCACGGGTCAGTACTCAAGGTCGGCCGGCTCATCCCGAACGCAGGCGGACGTCTTGCGCGTGTGGACGGGCGGCACGAGGAATCTCTTTCTGTATGCCCGGTAGAACGTGGAATAATCCTTGAAGCAGGAGGCTTCGCAGGCTTCTGAGGCCGGACGCCCGGCCTCGATGATGAGCTTGGCCTGGATGAGCCGCTTCGCCATCACGTATTCGCGGACGGTGGCGCCGGTCAGCCGGTTGAAGCTGCGGTTCAGCTGGGAAACGCTCAGGTAAAACTTATCCTTGAGCATGTTCACCGAAAGCTCCCGGTCGAACAGATGCTCATTTACGTAATCCAAAAGCTCTGAACGGCCGGCGGCAGCGCCGCCCTGGGCGGCTTGGCCGAGGGAGGAGAACTCGTGATTCAGCTCCTTCAAAAAGGCCAGGAGCCCGATGAGCAGCGACAGGCGCATCTCGTAATCCCGGTGTGGCTGGAAGGTCTCGTCGCCCCGGGGCGCGTTGCGGAGCGGGGCAAACTGCGCCTCCATGATGGAGCGGATCCGAGGGGAAGAATGCAGGTTGAGGCTGCCCTGGCTGCGGCTCCAAAACGGCTTCAGCAGCAATTTCTGCGGATCGATGCCTTCGATCAGCGAATCGGGAAAATTGATGACGATGCGCTCGTAGGCGGCGTTGCTGTTGATCTTCACGCGATGCGCTTCCGCGGGCCGCATGATCATTGCGCTGCCGGGCAGCAGCGGATACTCCCTCCCTTCGACAATGAAGGAGCAGTCGCCCGAAATGCAGTAGAGCACCTCGTGGTATTCGTGCACATGCATGTCCGGCAGGGCGGAAACCGCAAGCGGGTTCTCGCTGACGCTGTGGTGAATGAGAAGATCGCCGCCGCGATAATGAAAAAGATTTGCCATGATTCCGAACGTCTCCTCCATAGAAATGCGCAGAATCGCAATCTATTTGCTCATTTTTGCAATTCAATTGCAGTTAAAAACATGATATACTATTCATGTTAAGATTATTGGTGGCATTGTTGAACGACTATGGCAATGGAGGTATCTCTATGGACAAGGTTCGCCTCGGTATCATCGGCCTGGGGCAGCAGGGTGGTCTCTACACGCGCCTGCTGACAGGCACGCAGCCCAGCTTCCCCGGCAGGCCGCCGCAGTACGTCCCGGACAACGTCGTTGTGGGCGCCATCTGCGACTGGGACCCCAAGAAGGAGCAGGAATTCAGGGAGAAGTATCCCGACATTCCCTTCTTCAGCGACTGGAAGGAGCTGGTTTGCTCCGACAAGGTGGACGCCGTGATCACCACGGTACCCCACTACCTGCATCATGAAGTGGCCATCTACGCGCTGGAGCACGGCAAGCACGTGCTGGTTGAAAAGCCTGCGGGCGTGGCCGCCAGCGACGTGCGCAAGATGATCGCCTGCGCGCAGGCGCATCCCGAGCTCACCTTCGGCATCATGTTCAACCAGCGGACGAATCCGCTGTACATCAAGGTGCGCGAACTGGTCCGATCCGGCGAGCTGGGCGAGATCCGCCGCTCCAACTGGATCATCAACAGCTGGTGGCGCACGGACTCCTACTATCGCAGCAGCGACTGGCGCGCCACCTGGGGCGGCGAAGGCGGCGGCGTGCTGGTCAACCAGGCCCCGCACCAGCTGGACCTGTGGCAGTGGATCTGCGGCATTCCCACCAAGGTGACCGCCAAGTGCATCAACGGCGCGCATCGCGACATCGCGGTCGAGAATGACGTGACCATCCTCACGGAGTACGCCAACGGCTCCACCGGCGTGTTCGTCACCTGCACCCACGACATGATGGGCACCAACCGCCTGGAGATCGACCTGAGCAAGGGCAAGATCGTGGTGGAGAACAACAAGGCGACCATCATCCGCTTCGCCTACGACGAAGACTACGTGAACAAGAACATGGACATGCGCGAGGCCATGATGCTGATGCGCGGCAACAGCGCCGGCGGCAAGGCGAACGAGACCGAAGTCATCGAGGGCGTGCCCGGCGAAGGCCCGCAGCACGGCGGCGTGATGGAGAACTTCGCGAACCACATCCTGCGCGGCACACCGCTGCTGGCGCCCGGCGAAGAAGGCATCAACGGCGTGCGTCTTGCCAACGCCACCCAGCTCTCCGCCTGGCTGGACAAGACCATCGACATGCCCGCCGACGAGGCGCTGTATATGTCCGAACTGAACAGGCGCATCGCCGCCGAAGGCAAATTCCCCCTGCGCGAGCTGTAAAGGCACAAACTGAAAGGAGCGTCGTACCATGGAAAAGAAGGGACTTATCGGCATTCAGCTGAGCACCATCCGCTCTGTCATCGAGAAGAACGGCATCTATGAGACCATGAAGCGCTGCCACGAACTGGGATATCGCTGCATCGAAATCAGCCAGATCCCCATGACACCGGAAAACGTGGCCGAATTCAAGCGCGCCCAGAAGGATTTCGGCATCAAGGTTGCGGCCATCAACACCGGCATCACGCCCATGCGCCCCGGCATGGCATGCCTGCAGAACGATTATGACAAGATCCTGAATGACCTGCATGAGCTGGACTGCAACATGCTGCGCATGGGCATGGGCCCCATCGCCCAGATGGCCACCAAGGAAGGCATGATCCGCTTCTGCGAAGAGACGAACCAGTATGTCGACAAGCTCAAGAAAGACGGCATCGACTACTATTACCACAACCATTCCGTGGAGTTCCAGAAGGTGGACGGCAAGTACATCCTGGACCACATCAAGGATAGCACCAACATGGGCTTTGAGCTGGATATCCACTGGATCCACGCCGGCGGCGAGGACCCGATCCGCATCATCAACCGCTATGCCGGCCGCATCCGCCTGCTGCACCTGAAGGACTACCGCATCGTGGTGAACGGAGACGACTTCGATTTCGGCAAATCCATGCAGCTGGGCAAGAAGCTGAAGGAACTGGGCATCGAAGTGAAGATGGTCAGCCCCATGTACGGTGCGATCCAGTTCGCCGAGGTCGGCGAGGGCACGCTGCCCATCAAAGAGTGCATCGACGCCGGCCTGGCGGGCGGCAGCGAGTACTTCCTGATCGAGCAGGATTCCACCTACGACCGCGATCCGCTGGACAGCCTGAAGATCAGCCGTGACAATCTGATCAACATGGGCTACGGCGACTGGTTCTGATCGGCAGCCGGGGAGGAACAGGCCATGGAACGTCTCCCGAAAGCCCCGAAACCCGACGTTCAGAGCAAATTCTACAGGGCGTACCGCGTCATGGCCGGCGTGACCCGCATCATGGGCTATGGCGGGGAGAACTGCTATCTCATTGAAGGCAGCGAGCGCGCGCTGCTCGTCGACGGGCTGGCGGGCGTGGGCTCCCTGAAGGCCTTTGTGCGTGAGCTGACCGATCTGCCTGTGAGCCTGGCGTTGACCCACGGCCACATCGACCATGCCGGCATGGCGTGGGAGACCGGCGAATGCTACATCAATCCCGACGATATCGCCCTGCTGTACACCCGCATGCACACAGATCGCCAGGCCCGGCTGGACTATGAAATGGGCCGGCGTTCGCCCGGTGATCCGGGCAACGGCTGCCCTGCCACGCTGGCAGACGTGCCGCCGGCCTGCGCCGTGCGCACCTATCCCATCTACACCGGCGACGTCTTCGACCTGGGCGGCGCACGTCTGGAAGTCATCCAGGTGCCCGGCCACACCTGCGGCACCGTGGTGTTTCTGGATCGCGCCCGGCGCATCGTGTTCAGCGGCGACGCCTGCAATCCCAACACGCTGCTGAACCTCAGCGGTTCAACCAGCATCGAGGAGTACCTGCAGAGCCTGAAATTTTTCAAGACCTGCCAGGACGCCTTCGACGTCATGTACGGCGGGCACGGCGCCTCACCCATGCCGAACAGCATCATCGACGACGGCATCCGGCTGTGCGAGGACATCCTGGCAGGCCGGGACGACGCCATTGAAACGCCTTCGCGGGGCGGCATGGCGCTGCTGGCGCTGAAGCGCGGGGCAAACTACATGCCCGAGCGCGGCGGCTTCTGCAACATCGTCTATCTGAGAGAAACACTTCGCCGGCGGCCCCACCCGGTCATCGCCGGAGGGCCCAATGTGTACCGCTGAAGCCAGTCAATGACGCATCGAGCCGGGACAGCGCAAATGCTGTCCCGGCTCGCGTATTTGCAGGGCGATACAGGCCGCTGTTTTCCCTGTCAGCCGTGCCTGAGCATATCCATCACATCCGCGCCGGTATCGCGGCCGTTTTCGTCCAGCCACCTGCCGGGCAGGTCCGGCGTCATATCTTCCGTCCATTCCGGCACCGGGCCGGGCAGCTGCAGGCCGAAGGCCCGCCGCTCCAGGAGGGCGGATACATAGTCGCCTATGCCGGCAAGCGGCCTGTCAAACACCACGCCGGCCAGCCTTTCCGGCTGCATCGTATCGGCGCAGTGGTTGTCTGAGCCGGCGGTGACGGGCAGGCCGACAATGGCGGCATAGCGCATGGCCAGGCTGTTCCACCGCGGTTCGTTGCCGGCGTTGAACGCTTCCACCGCGTCGCAAAGCGCGGGGGAAAGGTAAATCGTATGGTTGTAACTCCTGGCGCGGAAGGGATGCGCCTGCACGACGCAGCCGCCGGCTGCCCGCACGATATCATACTGCTGTTTGCGCGTCCAGGCAGGCATCTCCGGATGCGCCGCCATCCAGGTTTTGTCCAGGCCGTAGATCAGGTATTCGTCGCCGTCGAAATTCTCTTCCCAGCCGAAAAACACGGAAAATCCGAGCCGCTCGCCTTCGTTGCGCGCATCCTCATAGCCTGCGCAAAAGCGATTGACAAACTCCCGCCAGGGCAGGGTCCTGTCCACGCCGCAGTTGCCCCGGTAGAAGTGGTCGGTGATGATGATGCCGGCGTAGCCCGCGTCGATGTATTTCTGAATGTAATCCCTGCCGGGCGACCTCCCGCAGGCGCTCGCCTGGCAGGTGTGCATATGCGTCTCATAAACGTAAGCCATGTCCGTCTTTTCCTCTCTGCGCTGCCGTTCCCGCCTGATTGGATTAAGTATACCATTGATCCCGGCAATTATCCAGCCCCCTTTTTTCTCTTGCCCGGGATCGTGGCGGTTGAACAGCGCCCGCGTTTCTGGTATAATGCCCTTGGCAGAGAAGAAAACCCGGTTGGTTCGCGGAATCCGGCCCGAGGCGGCGCCATTCCGCAGCCATTCCAGCGTTTTCCCTGAAAGGCAGTGTGTGAAGATGAAACTACTGCGCCGCGCGCTTCCCCTCCTGCTCCTCTTTGTCCTGCTGTTGGCGCAGCATGCCGGCGCGTCGGGGAAAAAGCGCCTCACGCTCATGGTTTATATGTGCGGGAGCAACCTCGAAAGCGGTTATGGCTCGGCGACAGCGGACATTCAGGAGATCCTGTCCTCTGGCTTCGACGTGGATTCGGTGTCCGTGCTCATCATGACGGGCGGCTCAAACCACTGGAGCATGGGCTATGATCCCGCGCAGATTTACATCAGCGAGGTGGGCAAACGCGGCATGCGGGCCGTGTGGCATTCCGACTCCATGAGCATGGGAGAACCCGAAACGCTTACGCAACTGCTCTCTTACGGCATGGAAAACCACCCCGCGGAGGAATACGCGCTCATCCTGTGGGATCATGGCGGCGGACCCCTGGAGGGCGTATGCTGGGATGAAATCTTCTCGATGGACTGTCTGTCGCTCAACGAGCTGGTCAGGGCTCTTGATGACGCGGCGCTGCCCCGCAAGCTGAGCTGGATCGGATTCGACGCCTGCCTGATGAGTTCGGCTGAGGTGGCAGCAGCGCTCTCTCCTTACGCGTCATATATGATCGCCTCCCAGGAAACGGAGCCCGCCAAGGGATGGAATTATTCCTTCCTGGAAGGCATCGGATCGGATGAAAGCGGCGCGGAGACCGGCCGCCGGATTGTGGACGCGTACTTCGAGGGGCTGGAGGATTCCGGGGATATCCTGACGCTGGCCTGCCTGGACCTGTCGAAGACCGACGCCATGATCGAGGCCATGGATAAGGTATTCGCCCCGATCAGCGAATCCATGGACGCGGAGAGCTTCATCCGCCTGTCCGGGATGCGCATGAGTTCAACCGGATTCGGCAAGGCGGTGCGCGCCGTCGGGGAAGACGGCTACGACCTGGTGGACCTGGGCGACCTGGTCAGCCGGTACGGACAGGACGCGCAGGCCCTGAAGGCGGCCATAGACGAGGCGGTCGTTTACAGCCGTTCAAGCGAAGAAGGCGCCGGAGGGCTCTCGGTCTACCACCCCTTCGTCAACAAGCGGAAATATGAGGAGTCATGGCGAGAGGATTACGCCGCCCTGCCCTTCAGTAAAGGATATGCGGCTTACCTGAACGCCTTTGGCTCGCTGCTCACAGGCGCGGAGCTGGCCGAATGGACATCGCTCACCGCCTCGGACGCCGGCCTGGACGAGCAGGACAACAACCTCTTCTCGCTGCAGCTGACGCCGGAACAGGCGAACAGCTTCGCCTCCGCCCAGCTCATCGTGCTGGCCAATCCGTTCGCGGACAGCAGCGACATACCCTGCGCGCCGGTGGCGATCAGCCCCGCGGTCCTGGATGAAAACGGCCTGCTCACGGCCTCCTACGCCGGGCAGACGCTTTACATGACGAACGATGCCGGCCAGGTGCTCTGCGGCCCCATCAGCTATCAGCTTGCGGACGACGGCACGTGCCTTATTCTCGCGCATTATTGGAATGGGGATATCTTCAGCGCGCTTCTGGACGATATGAGCGCCCACAGCGCAGTGCTTTACAACTGCGCGCCGTCCGAAAGCGACCCCGACGAGCTGGTGGTCGTGAGGACGCGCGTGTGGGACGAAGCGACCGAGACCTACACCAACCGCATTGCCTTTGCGGAGGAAAACTACCAGACGATGGGCGTTTCATACCTCCTGCGCAAGCTGCCCCAGGCGGAAGGCGTGCTGCCGGCCTTTTCGGAATGGGAGGATTATGGCGCCGACGGCTTCGCCATGGAAACCATCACGCTGCCATGCCGCTGGCATCTCCGTTTTTTTGACACGCAGCAGTCCGGCGCGCAGTTCCGGGCCATCTTCGAAGTGACCGACGTGCAGCAGAACAGCTACTGCAGCCCGCCGGTGCCCGTCGAAAATCATAACCTGACGGACGTGGCCGTTGAGCCCCGCGTCATCACGGACGACCTGGAAGCGACGCTCAGCGTTTCCATTGATGAATCCCTGCTGAGCCCCTGTGTCAGGATGCGGCTGAATGTCGTCAATCGATCCGGCGGGGAACTCCGCGTTTCCTGTTCGCGCCTGGTGCTCAACGGCACGCGCAGCGTCAACGATAGCTGGCGGATGGATCCGATTGAACCCGGGGAATCCGGCGAGGCCCTCATCGTCGTTCCCACGATTGACCTGACTGACTTCGAGGCAATCACTACCGCTGACTGCATGATGACCGCCAGATGGCCTGACGGCAGCGACGAAGACATTCCCCTGCACTTTTCGCTGCGGGATGCGGACGTGCGGGCCATCGCCCCGCGTTCCGGCACGGTGCTGGCCGAAGCGGAATCGCCGAACATCCTCTGCCGGCTGTATGCCCTGTCTGCCGTGGAGGACGGCTCCCTGGAGGGCAGCCTGCTCATCCGAAACAAAACAGAGCAGGAGCTGAGTCTCGGCTCCGCCGTGCTGATGGCCGACGGCGTGGCCACGCACACTTCCTGGAACGTCTCCACCATCACGCCTTCCATCGCTGCGCAGACGGAAGCCTGGATGCCCTTCACCTACCACAACAAAATAGAGATCATGCCTCTCGACGTCTCGCCCGGCGGTTATATGAACCCGTTCTCCGTGCTCACTGGCGAGGATCACCTGGCGGAACACGCCGGACGCGAAGCGGTGCATTCCCTCGACCTGGCTCTTATGTATGATTCCGGAGCAGGCGTCTATCGGGACCGCGTGAGTTTGCCGCTCAGCACGCCCCTGGCGCTGAATCCGGTGCGGGACCGCTGGCCGCTGCTGGCGGAAGGCGACGTTTCGGTGCGTATAAACAGCCTCGCCGTAGGTTCGCATGGCATAAGCCTGATTGCGGAGATACGCAACGACACGGACGATGACCTTTCCCTCACACTGCCGGATTCCACGCTCAACGGCTCTCCCGACGCCGCCCACACATACTGGACATGCAGCCTGCCGGCGCGCGCCGTAGTGTTCTCTGAGATCAAGCTGACCTACAGCGAATCCTTCCAGCCCGACGAAGGCGTTTCGGAATTGGGCCTTCTCTTCAAGTACGGCGACGCATCGTGCGGCCCATGCCTGATCCGCATGCGTGAGCCCGCCAAGCCCGCATCCGGCGAAGCGGTCTGTCTTCAGGCCCTGGCAGGTGATTTTGGCATTGCGCCCGCCGCCTTCCGCACGCTTGCTCAGCCGATTCCGATTGATCCCGCCACCGTTACGGAAGAAGCCTTCACGGCCGACATGGCGGTCGATCTGGTCGAAAGCGAGGACGGAAACCCGAAGCTGCGCCTGACGATGAAGATTACAAACCTGACCGACGGCGATTTCGCCCTCACGACCGATCAGTACGTCGGCGTCGCCGTCAAGGATATCATGCTGAATGACACGCGCTGCACCAATGCTGTCATGAACTGCTTCATGCTGGAACACGGCGCGCAGGAGAATCTTTCCGTCTGCATTGAGCCGCATGATCTGATGGGGCTGGAACGGATCGACAGCCTGAGCTGCCTGGTCTCCATCGCCATCAGCGAAGGGAATATCGTTCAGTACCCCTTGCGCTTTACACTGGCAGACGCCGGTATTCCCACGCCGGCGCTGCCCGAGCCGATGACCCAGGCGGAAGGAGCCGGCGGCGTCTGGCAGCTGCTCGGTCTGTCTCAGGATGAGAGCGGCGACTTCCATGCCCTGCTGAGGGTAGAAAACCGCGGCGAGGCGATGGAATTTGCAAACAGCGCCGTCCTGCTCAACGGGATCGGCATCGGCGACGCCTTCAGCCTCTCCGTGCCGTCTGAATCGGACCGCATTTTCCCCATGACCATAAACGACGACATTCTTGTGAGCAGCTATCTCCTGCCCGTCAGCGGAAACGACAGCCTTGACGTGACCCTCGCGGACCGCGTGCTCGAACGTCAGGGCACGGATTCCATCTCCGAACTCCGCCTGCTGCTGGGCTACAACCTGGACGAGCTGGCCTATGACCACGTCCTCAGCCTGACGCTGAAGGAACCCGCTGCGCTGAACGGCGCAATTCCGCCTCATGAAGGCAATGAAGGCAGCGCGGCGTTGGTGGAAGGCGCCGTGTCCGCCGACGTGAAAGCCCTGTTGCTGGGCGACGACCGCATCGGCGTCGTCCTCGAGCTGCGCAATGACACGGACGAGGACAACCTGCTGGTCCTGTGGGACGTCCTCGCGGACGGGTGGAGCGCCAGGCCCTACGGAACATGGAACAGGTACAACATCATCCCGGCCCGCTCCGTCATTGAGAAGGGCATCGTCCTCAGCACGGAAGAATCCCTCTCTCCCGGCGACACGGTACGCAGAATTGTCTTCTCGCTGCAGGTGCTGGGTATGGACCGCGCCGACGTGACGCTGCTGCTGCCTGAAGGCGCGCGGCTCGGCGTGGAGCATGGGCTGCTGCTGGACGGCGCGCAGCTGGAAAGCCAGCCTGCCGCGTTCAAATGACCGACATGGCGCCATTGAGAAAATGGGCCGGCACAGAAGCAGAAATACGGATCGGGCAGCATGCCCGGAGGGATTATGAGAATCATTTTTGTGCGTCACGGCGAGCCCAATTACGCGCTCGACTGCCTGACCGATGAAGGAAAAATCCAGGCGGCCGCCGCCGCGGAACGGCTGAGCGGAGAAGACATCTCCGAGATCTATGCCTCCCCCTGCGGCCGGGCGGCTGAGACCGCCTCCTACACCGCGCGGCGCCTGGAATTGCCGATAACCACTCTTGAGTATATGCGCGAAATCTCCTGGGGCGGAGCCGACATTCCCGACAAGGGCCACCCCTGGAAGCTCGGCAGCCGGATGCTGGCGGAGGGTTTCGATTTCTATAGCCGGGACTGGCGGGAGCACCCCTACTTCAAAGAGAACGCCTCAACGGAATGCTATGGGATAATTGCCGCCCGCATCGATGAATTCCTGGCGGAGCATGGTTACAGGCACGAGGGCGGACGTTTCCTCTGCCATGGCGGCACGGCGAAGACCATCGCCCTGTTCAGCCACGGCGGATCGGGCGCATGCGTTCTCTCCCACCTGCTGGGCCTGCCGTTCCCATACGTCTCTTCCGTATTGCCTTATGGTTTCACATCCATTATCATCCTGAACTTCCCGGTGGACGAAGGCGCATATGTCTTTCCCCGGCTGGAGCTGTTTAATGACTGCGCCCATATCCGGCGCGCCGCCGATGGGCCGAAGCTCCAGCAGGAATCGGAGTGACTGCGGAAACGCTTTGTTTCCATCGTGCCGCTGTGGTATAATTCCTCTGAGATACAGTAAAAAGACGCCCCGGTCCGGGCTGTCAGGTTAAGGAGATTTGACATGAAGACCGGCAAAGGAAAAACAGAATATACCTTCCCGGAAAGCGGACGGGAAATGATCGGGATGCTGGTGCGCCGGATGCTGGCTGCACAGGTGCTGTCGGCGCTCACGGTGTCGCTGTGCCTGCTGATCGACAACATCATGATCGGTCGCTTTCTCGGCGTCGCGGCCCTTGCTGCATACGGCCTTGCCAACCCGATACTGCTCGTGATCGGCGCGGTGGGCAGCCTGCTGTCCGCCGGCGTGCAGGTGGCCTGCAGCCGGTCGCTGGGCAAGGGCATGCAGGAAGAAACGAACGCGGGCTATTCCACCGCCGTCGTCGCGGCGGCGGTGTTCTCCGCGGCGTTTGTGGCGCTGGTCGCGCTCCTGCGCGTGCCGCTGGCCCGGCTGATGGGCGCCAGCGAGCCCGGCCTCCTCAGCGATACCAGCAGCTATATGGCCGGTTTCATCATCGGGGCTCCGGCGACGATGAGCGCGCTGATCCTGGTGCCCTTCCTCCAGATTGCCGGACAGAGCAGCCTGCTGATCGCGGCCGTGCTGGGCATGACCGCGGCTGACGTGGCCTTCGATCTGCTCAGCGTGTTCGTGTTCAACGGCGGCATGTTCGGCATGGGCCTGGCGTCTTCGCTGAGCTATTATGTCGCCATGGTCATAGGCGGGGGTTATTTCCTCTCGAAAAAATGCGTGTTCAAATTCTCGTTCGCGGGCGTAAGGCGCGAAAAGCTCCGGGAGCTCCTGGCGGGCGGCGCGCCGACCATGGTCGGCATGGCCTCCTCCGTGGCGCTGGTTTTCGCCATGAACAAAATCCTGATGGGAACCGGCGGCGATGCGATGGTCGCGGCGTTCTCCGTCATCAGCACGATCGGCAACGCCAGCAACTGCATCAGCACCGGCACAGGCGGCGTCGCGCTGACGCTCTCCAGCATGTTCTATAACGAAGAGGATCGCACCAGTCTGCGCAGCCTGCTGGGTGAGATCGCCCGCGCCGCGGCAGTGCTGGGCGCAGCGGCCATGGCGCTGCTGCTCATCTTCGCGCCGGCCTGCGTGCGGCTTTTCATTCCCGAAGCGGGAGCGAGCCAACGCGCGGCTGTCTTCGGCCTGCGGGCCTTCTCGCTGGGGCTCATCCCCTGCTGTCTGAATAATGCTCTCAAAAGCAGCTATCAGGGCACAGGTCGGGTCGGACTCATGGAAATCCTGTCCCTGCTGGAAAACGTGACGCTGCCGGTGGCGGCTGCCCTGGCCGCCCGCTGCGTGGCAGGTGTTCCCGGCGTGTGGTTCTACTTCTTTGCAGGCGAAGCGCTGACGCTCGCCGGCGTCATGGGCTGGGTCTGGATACAAAAGAGGGCTGTCACCTGGCAGGCGGACGACGTGCTGCTGCTGCGCAGCGGCTTTGGCGTGCCGCCGGAGGATCTGCTCGAAACGGATATTCACAGCATAAACGACGTCATGACCGCGTCCCGCGCGGCGGAGGCTTTCTGCCGCGCGCATGGCGGCGACGACCGCCTGAGCACCCACATGGCCCTGTGCGTGGAGGAGATGGGCACGAACATCGTCACGCACGGCTTTGCTCCGAACGGGAAGAACCGCCTTTCCATCCGCCTGCAGCGCAAGGACAATCGCTGGACGCTGCGCTTCCGCGACGACTGCATGGCCTTCGATCCGGTGAGCCACGTATCGCAGCACACCAGTTCTGATAGCATCGGCATCCGACTGGCGATGCGCGTCGCCGACGAGGCGCGCTACACCTATTCCATGAACCTGAACAACCTCACGCTGATCCTGCGGCAGGAATGATCTGCGGCCGATCGGCGGCGACGAAGGAGGGCCGGCGCGGAAAAAGCGCGAAAAACATGAACGCAAACACCGATAAAGACGAATGGGATTCCATGACCTACGAGGAGAAAAACCGGCAGCTGTATCTGCGCCAGAAGCGCTTGCTGGCATCGTTTCTGGCGCGGGGCGCCATCACAAAGGCGCAGTATGAAAAGAGCCTGCGCGACCTGACCGCCAAGATGATCGGAGCAAGGGATCCCGACGGTCAGTAGCGCGCTCAGCTTTCTTCACGACAGCGGCAGTCTGCGGCAAACCAGGAGGAAAAAACACGGAAAGGAAAATGGCGGAACTGTACGCGCTGTACAGGGAGCCGCAGAAGGGCATCAGGTATGACTCTCCGGAGGTCCTGCTGATAAAGCATATCTCCGAAGGCGATTATGAAAGCGCGTCGGCGCTGTTCCGCGAAAAAAAAAGCAGTTTACGCAAAACCCGCCCGTCGTGGACGCGCCTTACGGCCGGTTTGAGGGAAAAGCCCAGGTCCATTCCTCCGCCGCTTCGGGGCGGATGCGATGACCGTTCTTCCCATGTTCCAGACGCGCAGCGGCGGCCGTTCCGTCACGGAAATGGTGCTCAATTTCGAAGTCGGCGGGATGATCGACCCAGCATCCCGCGGCAGAAAAAAGAAGCCTTTGAAAGAGCGGCCGCCTGGCGTGCAGTGAGCGCCGGCGGCGCTTTTCTTTGGCGAAATCCCATTTCTTCAGGCCAGTTCGGCGACCCGCGTCTTGACAAAAGGCCGCCGATGGAATATAATAACACTTGTTATAATATTCTTCAGCGGAGGGATCCATGCCCAGAAAACCAACCGCGACAAAGGAGCAGATCATCGACGGCGCATTCCGGCTGATCCGAAAGGAGGGGCCGGAAGCCCTGACCGCCAGGAACCTCGCCGCCGAGCTCGGGTGCTCCACGCAGCCGGTCATGTATCAGTTTCCGAATCTATCGGAGCTGAAGGAGCTGGCTTACCAGAGAGCGGATCAGTTTCATACGGAGTACATCATGTCCACGGAAAGCCTGCTGGAAACTGGGCTGCGGTACATCCGTTTCGCCTCGGAAGAAACGCACCTGTTCCGCTTTCTCTTCCAGTCCGGCCATTTTGACGGAGCAAACTTCCTTGACATGATCCGGGACGAGGAGCCGGGAGGCCTGCTTTCCATCGTCGCCGCCGAAATGAAGCTGCCCGCGAAAGATGCCGCACCCGCCTTTGAGGCTCTGTTCATCGCGGTGCATGGCTATGCGTCCCTTATCGCAAACAACGCCATCAAATACGACCCCGCCGCCATAGAGAACACGCTGACCTCCATCGCCGCGGGATTATTGGGAGAGGATGATTGATTACGCTTAAGCTCTATCGCAGAAATGAAATACTGTTTGCCATTGCCGTCATCGTCGCGTATGTGCTTGTGTGCGGCAACCTGCGGGCCTTGGGAGACGACAGCCCGTATATGACGCTCGGCCTTCTGGCTTTTTCCGGGCTGCTGTTCGCTTTTGTCAGGAAGAATGGTCTGATGGAGAAATACGGCTTAAGCGGATGGGCGCGCAACTCAAGGCAGATGCTGTATTTCATTCCGCTGTGGATCGTCACCACGGGAAACCTCTGGGGCGGAGTCATGCCCAAATATGAAGGGATCGGCCTGTTGTGCGCGGTGGCCTCTTTCGCGCTGGTCGGTTTCGCAGAAGAACTGGTGTTCCGCGGCATCCTGTTCAAAGCCATGCTGAAGGACGGCAGCGCCAAGACGGCGGTCATCGTGTCCTCCGTCACCTTCGGCATCGGCCACATCGTCAACCTGTTGACAGGCCAGGCCAGTTTTGAAACCGTCCTTCAGATCATCTTCGCGATCTCGATGGGCTTCATCTTCACGTTCGTGTTTTACAAAAGCGGCAGCATGCTGCCGGGCATCATTTCCCACAGCCTGATCGATGTGTTTTCCGTGTTTTCAGGCAGATCCGAAACAGCCGACTGGATTTCCATGGGCGTCGTCCTCGTGGTCGCCATTGCCTACAGCATCTGCCTCAGCCGCGTTGAAACGCCCCCTGTCAACAGGGCAGGACATTCGGAAAATGCGGGCAGGGCCTGATGGGCAGAAAACTTTTGTCCGGCGGCTCTGCGCTGCAGGAAAAGGCGCGAGGCGTGTGCAATTAATAGGGGTGGAAAGCTTTTTCATTTTACCCTGCCGAATGACGCCGGCAAGAAGGAGAAGAACATGGAAAAGACAGACGCCATCCTCGTTCTCGGTCACAGGCTCAACCCGGACAACACGCCCTCGGACGACCTCATCAGCCGCATCGATACCGCTGTGGCGCTCTGGAAGGAGACCGGCGCGCCCCTCATCATGCCCTGCGGCGGCATAACGCATGACCGCACCCGGAGCGAAGCGGAGGTCATGCGCGACATGCTGACCGAGCGCGGCGTGCCCGATGGCATCATCCGCATGGAGGACAAATCCCGCACCACGACGGAGAACATCATCAATGCCGTGAAGCTGCTGGAAAAAGGCGCGCGCGTCGCGCTCGTCACCAGCGATTACCATCTGGAGCATTCGCTCTTCGAGTGCGAGCGATTCGGCATCAACGCATACGGCGTACCCGCCCCCACGCATGATCCCGCGCACCGCGAGCAGGGCTTTGAGATGTGCCGCCAGATTATGCAGTTCGAAAAGGATGCCATCGCCCGGGGCCTCGATCCCGAAGCGTGCAAGCGCGAGTTCTTCATGAAAATGCGGGAGAAGGCCATCGCCGAAGGGCGGGGCGACGAGTTTCCACCCTTCCCGCCCGCCGGAAAGTGAGCCCGGCGCGGATATTCCACATGCCTCTGCGACGGCACATACATCCGTCAGAAAGCGCCTGCCATTGAGCGTTCAACGGCAGGCGCGTGTTGTTATGCCAGTCCGGGGGGATTGGGACGTCCTTCGTCGCGGCACCACTTCTGATACAATTCTTCCGTGGCGAGCGCCATTTTGGTCACGGCAAAGTCGCAGTCGTGCGGATAGATATACCATGTATCCTCGAGGGTGTTCAGGTCCACGCAATCGCCGAATTTGCCCAGGTACTCATATTCGATATGGCAGGAATACAGCGACGGGACCGGCTTGGTCATCTCGAACGGATCGCCGTCCCCGTCCGAACCGCGCACCGTAAAGCCGCTCATATCGTGGCGCAGCGTGCCCTCGCCCAACAGGATGAAGCGCTTTGCGTTCGGAAGCGAGCGCACCGTGACCGGCAGCTCTCCCGAATCGTAGGTTCCCGCTGCCACCTCGGCGCGCACGTTGGCCCGCTCCCACTCATACCAGTCCGGGATGTGCGCATATTCCGTTTCTCCGGCTTCCGCGCGCAGCTCGCCGAGCTCCGAATACTGCCAGCGTTTGCCGCACTCGCGGCAGAACAGCGCCGTGCCTTCGGACGCCATGCGGTATTCCGCCCGGCAGTGCGGGCACTGGTAAAGCACCTTTTCCAATCCCTCGGCCCGCTTTTCATAGGTCACGCGGATGCCGCGCTCCTTCTGCCACGCGTATTCGTCATACTGGAACGCTGAAACAAGCCGCGCGTTGATCTCCTCGGGTGTGGCGGACTTCAGCTCTTCCGCCGTGAACTGCAGCGTCAGCTCCGCCTCGGTCGGGCGAACGCCCCGGGGATGCAGGTTCCAGAACGGGCTGTCGATGTGGTGCCCATGGCAGATCAGCGTAGCGACAGGCACGCCGAGGTGCTTGCACAGCGTGCCCAGCGACGCGGGCAGCACCGCCGTCGTGCCGCACAGGGAATAGCGTGCCTCCGGATAGATCATGCAGATATCGCCGTTTTTCAGCACGCGCCTGATCTGCCGGATCAGCAGGAGGTCCTGGGTGAATTTGCGCTTGCAGATGCAGCCGACGCGCCGCAGAAGCCCCTCGCGGCCGATAAAGCCGTCGATGGCCACGATGTAATTCGCGCGATGCGGAAAGATCGCCATCGTCGCGACCTTGAAATCGAGAAACGCGTTGTGGTTGCACAGCAGGATATACGGCGGCTTGAGTTCCTCCGTGCGTTTTTTTGTGATCATTGCCCGATGCCTCAGCACATCCGGCGCGCTCAGGAGCAGCGTCAGCGGACGCAGATACCAGGCCGTGCGCATCGGCGGGCGCTTCATGTCGAACCGCTCCAGATCACCTTGATTCATATTGACTTGTTGCTCCCCTCTTTGAACGGCCTGAGGCGCGTCCATCCGACGGATGCGCCTCCGCTCCGTCTTTCTCCCCGGTGCCATGCAAAACGGCCGGAATTGGCGGCTTCACCCCTCCGCCTCGAAACCGGCTTTGCGGAGCGCGTCCATAGCGCGCTCAAAATGCTCTCTTTTCACGAGGATATAGTCCGTATTATAGGTGGAAATGGCGAACAGGCCAATCCGGGCTTCGGCAAGAGCCGTTGAAATGGCGGACAGGATGCCAATCAGTGAAAAGTCCAGTTCACCTTCAACGCGGAAAGCCCTCCATCCGTCGTCACGCCTGGCGGCCTCTTTGGGCGCGTCCTCTTCGCGGCAGACCAGCGAGAGTTCTTCATCCGTCTTCCCGACGAAACAGAAATCGGCGGAAAGATCAATATGGGAAATATCCGTCACTTTGCAGATGGAGAAATCGTATGGAAGTTTCTTCAGTTTCACGCTGTGTTCATTCCCTTGCGTTATGTGTCGGAAACCGATACGCCTACAATAAACCGAAACCACGGTTTCGTCAATACCATTCGTCCATATTGCCCCGGATGCTTTTTGCTGTCCCGCGCTCATTCCCTATAATGCGGCGGCTCCACAGTTCAAGGAAAAAAGCATAGCCCTCTCCTCACTTTTCCCTGTTCAGCCGGAAGGCCACGGAACGCTTCAGATATTCCAGATAGTCCGCGTCGCGGCACATGGCCTTGCCTGGCGCGTCGCTGAGCTTGGCAACGGCGCGGCCGTTGACGGTCTGCAGCTTGATCACGATATTCAGCGCGTGTTCGCAGGTGTCGTTCGAGCAGAAGGTGCCGATACCGAAGGACACCTTCGTCCTGTCCCTGAAATGCTCGTAAAGCGCCTGGGCCCGGTCAAAATCCAGGCTGTCGCTGAAGAGGAGCTGCTTCGAGCGGGGGTCCGCGCCATACTTCTTGTAGTGCGCGATCATCTTTTCGCCCCATTCGTAGGGATCGCCGCTGTCATGGCGCACGCCGGTGAAGTTATTCACCATGGCCCTGTTGAAATCCAGCAGGAACAGGTCTGTGGTGACGGTGTCCGTCAGCGCAGTGCCGTTGTCGCCGCGGTATTCATCATACCAGTCCTCCAGCGCGTAGTGGTTGGTGTAGGCCAGGGGGATGGAATCGATGCCCTGGTACATCTGCACGAACTCATGGGCGTAGGTGCCGATGGGCGTCAGGTTGTACTTCCTGGCCAGGTACACGTTGGACGTGCCCACGCAGTTCTCCGTTTCAGACGTGAGGCGGCGGACCACCACATCCTCCCACTCCCGGGAGAGCCTGCGGCGGCAGCCGAATTCGGCGAACCTGAAGGTGTATTTCCCGCTCCGGAAATCATCGATCTTCTGGTCCAGCCGCGCCTTGGCGGAAGCCAGAAGCGCGTCGTAATCGTACTGCATGCGGAAATACACTTCGTTGACGATCTCCAGCAGGTAGATTTCAAACTGCATGGCGGAGAACAGAGGCCCCCGCACCACGATGCTCATCTGACCATCCGGGTCCAGCGCTGTTTCCACATAGTCCCGGATGGGGTGCCACAGGCGCAGGAACTCCACATAGTCCCCTTTGATGAAGCGGATGGCGCGCAGGTAGTCCAGCTCGTCCTGGCTGAAGGTGAGGGTGCACAGGTGATCGATCTGGGCGTTGATCTCGTCAAACATCTCTTGCGTGAACCTGACGCCCTCGTTGCGGCATTTGAAATAGTATTCACCGCTCAGGTCGGTGTGCTTGTGAAAAATCACCTGATCCATGTTGAATTTATACAGGTCAGTATCCAGCAGCGAAACAACGATGGGCTCCAGCCTCATGACAATTGCCTCCTTATGGCATTCCAGTATTGAATTGCCCCACGGGCTTCTTCTGCCGCCTGCCTTTCACAGCAGGGGCATGATTTCCGGCGGCACCAGCGTGCTGATCTCATCCGTCAGCCTCCTGATTTCAGAGACGCGCCGGCGTATCGCCGAGGAGGACACCCCGCGCGTCTGCCGCGGCGTATCAAGCACGGTGATCCAGGGCGACAGCGCGCGCAGGTAGCTGTCTTCCAGGATCATTTGCCTGCACTCATCCGTGCCCCGGCTCATGCATACAATGCCGAATTCCCGGGCGATTTCTTCCACATGGCGCCAGCCGTGCTCGAGCTCCGGAAGCTTGTCCGATCCCATGAGCAGCGCAGCCTGGATGCCTTCTCCGCGCAGGTGACACAGGGTTTCGTAGGTTCTCGGTTGGCGCGGTTGCTCCATCTCCCACCCCGTCACCGCCATCCACGGGCGCCTTTCCGCGGCGCGGTGCAGCATTTCCAACCGCTGCCCGTCGCCGTATGCAAAGTCCTTGCCCTGTTCCCTCCGGATGTATACCGATTTGGAGGGAACGAAGACCACCTTCTCCCGTCCCGTTTCCCGGAGGGCGAACTCAGCCAGCCGCAGATGGGCTACTGAAGGTGGGTTGAAAGCCCCGAAAAAAGCCAGCGCCTGAACCATATCAATCCTCTTCTTTCAGCGGGTTCAGCACCAGCGGCATGCGGCGCTTGTGCATGTTGGCGTTTTCCTTCCGCCGGATTTTTTCGTCCGTATCCGCATCGCCGCAGGAGCCTAGGCGAATGTAGCTGTGAATGTCCCAATAGGAAATGCCCATCTTCTCTTCATCGCTCTTGCCGGACAGGCCGTCCGTCGGCGTCTTTTCAACCAGGTCATGGGGAAGTTCTTCCATCGTCAGGCCCACCTTAACCACTTCCACGCTGGTCAGCGCGCCAAGCACGGAAAAATCGCAGGAGGTATCGCCGTCTTTCGTGCAATAACCCACGGTGATTTCGCTCAGGTTGCCCGTGCCAGCCAGGCGCGCGCCCAGAGCCTGGGCGATATAACGCAGGGTGGTCATCCGCAGGCGCGGGCCCACGTTGATGTCACTTTCGCGGTTAAAGGGAACGCTGAACTCACCGTCCCCGGCCACGCTTCCAGCCTGATCGGTCGCGGCCTTCAGCGCCGCGTGCATGGGGCCGATGTTGATGATCCGCCTGCGGATGCCCAGCGATTCACAAACCCGGACGCTGTCCGACAGGTCCTTCTGCTCCCCGTCCGGCAGCATCACGCCATACACGTTTTCCGGGCCCAGCGCCCGGGCGCACAGCGCGGCGGTGACGGTGGAATCCTTGCCGCCTGAAATGCCGATCACGACGCTGGAAAAGCCCTGCGCCGACGAATGTTCCCGAATGAGACTGACCAGCCGGTCACGAACGGCTTCCGCGTTAAACGAGCTGTGATTCATAATGTGCCTCCTTTGTCGATGGAAACCAGGGCCCTTTCCGGAGCCCCCGGACAGGATCATTGCAAAAAGAAGTCTTCTTCCGGGTCAATGCCGTTTTGCGCATCGGTTGAACGGGATGCGCCGTCAACGCCCCTCCGGAAACGCCCTATTCGATTGCGATCTGGCAGCTGCGCATGGTCTCCAGGGCGGCCAGGTGCTTTTCGGGCGTCACGCCGGCGCAGCAGTCCGCGCGAACCGCGAACTCCGCTTCCGGAAAATGCGCCTTCAGCAGCAGCGCGTTGGAAACCACGCAGATGTCCGTGCACAGGCCAATCAGCTCGACCGCCACGGAATCGCCCGACGCCACCCGTTCCCGGATGATCTGCGGCAGGCGCACGCTGCCGAAGGTGGGCTTTTCCACCAGCACGGCGCTTTCACCCGCGGCTTCCAGAACCTCGGGGCGGATCTGCCAGCCCACCGTGCCTCGGATGCAGTGCCGCACGGGAAGATACTTTCCTTCCCTGGTTTCCAGATAGTTTTCTTCATGGGTGTCCATGGTGAGGATCACGTTGCAGCCCGCCGCCCGGCAGGCGCGGATGCGTTCGACCGCCGCAGACACGATGGCCTGGGCTTCCTTCGTGCCCAGGGAACCGTCGATGAAGTCGTTCTGCATGTCTACCACGATCAGGAATCTCTTTTCGCTCATCTTTCTGCCTCCCTTCCACTTTCCGTTCAGGATCGCCAGCCGTTGAAGCGATACAGCGCCGCGGGACGGCCCCGGCCGCGCTTTTCCATCTGGTCTGTCTGGCTCAGCCTTCCGTCCTTTTCATAGCGGTTCAGGATAAAACGCCGGAAGTTGCTGCTGTCCAGCATGGTCCCCTGCACCGCCTCATAAATGATTTGCAGTTCTCCCAGAGAAAACTCGTCCGGATTCTCCAGAAAACGAAAACCGATATCCGTATAATCGATTTTCCCGCGCAGGCGCCGGATGCCCGTCTCCACGATGCGGCCATGGTCAAACGCAAGGTCCTCGCCGCTCAGTGCCAGGCCCGTTTCGTCCGCCAGGCGCAGCCCTTCCTCGTCCAGCGCCACCTCAAAGCAGCGAAGCGGCGTTTTGCCTTCCGCCAGGAGGGTTCGCAGTTTCCGGCCGGACACAATCAGCAGATATGCCACCGAAATCACCCGTCCCCGGGGATCCCGATCCGCCCGGGTGAAGGTATAGAGTTGCTCCAGGAACGCGTTCCGCACGGGAAGCATTTCCTCCAGCAGCCTGCCCGCCGCTTCCTCCGCCGATTCATTCAACCCGATAAAACGGCCTGGCAGCGCCCACTGCCCCGTGAAGGGGGGATTCACGCGCTGCGACAGAAGCAAGCGCAGCCGCTCGCCGCTGACCGTCATGATCAGCAGATCGACAGTCACTTGCGGCTGATCATTCGTCAAACCAGTTCGCATCGTCGGCTCGCCTCCTTTCATAGTCGCTTTGACCATAATTAATATAGCACAGTTTCCCTCCTCTGTCAATCCTTTTTTGTTAAGTTGACTAAAAATATTTTCAACGAAACCGGGCTGCCTCCGCCGGGGAGGACAGCCCGGTTTCATTATGCTGCGGTTGCCAGGCGGCATGCGTTTCAATTGCTGGTGGAGGAAGAGGAGGAACTGGCAGAGGAAGCCGCCTCCCGATCCTTAATCATGTGCTGAAGCGTAACCAGGATCGCCACGACGATCTTTTCGTGCTCGGGGCGGTAGATGTCAACGCAGTATTTGTCGTGGATGGAGAGCATTTTCTGGCCGATCACGGCGACAACGCCGCCCCTTTCATCGTACAGCTCGAAATTCAGCCCGAGGATGTTGCCCTGGAGCTGCCAGCCCAGGCCCTCGATGTTGGTAATGTCTTTGATGATGTGGAACAGCTCGTTGGAAAGCTCGAAGTGCAGCCCGTCCGCCATGGTGATGAAATGCCGCTGGTGGAGGGTCAGGAGCTTCCGCTCAATATGCGCCACCTGCTGGCCTGAAGCGTCTGTGACGTCGGTTTTGTCGTGCAGTGAGGGGAACTTCGTCGTTGCCTGATACACCACGCGCTCGCTCTCATCCACGATGTCAATGTGGCGATGCAGAGAGAAAATCTTCGTGGTGGTAAACAGGGAATGATCCGGCTCGCCGAAGCGCGCCACGTTGTTGACGTTCGCCTGCTGCCCCGCCTCGCGGAAGCGATGATACTTGGAAAGAATGCCCATAACGTCGTCTCCTTTTCCGTCTGTCGAAAAACGCCGCGCTTCTGCGGCGCGGGGGCCGCGGCGGATTCGCCGTTCCCTGGTCTGATACATATTATATCTGCTTTGCCGGCGCTGTCAATATCCCCCACGCCAGCGTCTTGAAGCCGCCCTTCCCCCTTCCTTCTTTCGCGCCGCTCAGAAAAACGAGAAAATGTCTTGGCGGCCTCTGGCGTTTGCAGGCCGGTTATGCTATACTGGCATTGGAAACTGACCCATCCGTTCGGAAGAAGAGCCGAATACATCCCTGGAGGAATGGAAAATGAAACAGAATCGTGCGGAAGAAACAATCCGGCGGATCCGGGAGATGGAGCCGCTGTTGGACGAGTGCGCCGAAGCCACCCGCGACCTGGCCACGCAGCTGGATCGGATGGAGGCGCTACACGACAAAATGGCCGCGCTGTTCGGATACTACGGAAGTGCCGACTGGCATGAGGACCGCGAGGCGCGGGCGCGTGGTGAACTGCCGGCCGACCTGAAGTGCGGCGTCCTGTCGGAAGACCTCGTTTACGACGTGATCACCGACGTCCGCGACGCGGCGTTCCAGATGCTGGAACTGGCGACCGATGTGCTGAAGAACAGGATCTGACCCGCTTCCGGTCATGAAGGAGGAATGGCGGCATGGTTTCTTCCATCATTCGCCACAACGGTCAGTTGATGGTCTCGATAGACGGAAAAAAGTATCCGGCGCTGGCCTTCAAGTCCTTCCGGCCGAATCCCCGGAACATCAGCGAGTTCTACAGAGCGGGCGTCCGCCTGTTCACCGTGCTCTCCAGCGGCGTCATTTCCGGGCTGGGCATCCCCTATTCGCTTTTCGGCGAAAGCTGGATCGGTCCGGGACAATACGATTTCGGGCCTGTCGACAGGCAGATGGACATGTTCATCCGCAACGCGCCGGAGGGCTTCTTCGCGCCAATGTTCCAGATAGACACACGGCCCTGGTATCTCGGCGGCGATACGCCCAATTCCTTCACCCACCTTTCACAGATCGCGGGCGACCCGCGCTTCATGCGGGATGCCTGCGACTACCTGCGCGCGGTCATCGCACACTGCGAGGAAAAATACGGTTCCAGGATATGGGGCTATTTCATGCTGGGCGGCACCACGACGGAATGGTTTTCCGATTTCGACTATGAAGCCCCGCACCCCATCAAGGAAGCCGCCTACAGGCGGTATTTGGGCGACGACAGGGCAACCCTGCCGGATCCGGCGCTGCTGAACCGCACGGGCGGCAATTTCCTCCTGCCGGATGAGGCGGAGGTCAAACGCTTCCGAAGGTTCCACGCCCGCCTCATTTCCGATTTCATACTCGCCTGCGCGTCCGAGGCGCAGAAGGTCATCCGCCACGAAAAACTGCTCGGTCTCTACTTTGGCTACCTGTTCGAGCTTGGTTCGCCGCGCCTGCACAATGCCGGGCACCTGGATTACGAGCGCGTCTTCGACTCACCCGATATCGACATGATTTCCTCTCCTTCTTCCTACGGCTACCGGGGCTTGCGGGATCCCAGCGCCTTCATGGTGCCCCAGAAGTCGCTCGACCTGCGCGGCAAGCTCTATTTCCTCGAATTCGACCACCGCACGCACACCACGCCGAAGGTGATCCACGAGCCCGTATACGCCGGCGGCAACCAGATTTACAGCGCGCTGAATTTCCCTGGTTCCGACACCGCGTGTAAGACAGAAACCGAGTCGCTCAATCTCATGTACCGCGACTTTGTGTTCTGCGAGGCGAACGGCGCGGCGCTGTGGTGGTTCGACATGCTGGACGGCTGGTTCCGCTCCGAAGGCATGATGGACGCGATCTCCCGCATGGTGCAAATCGACCGCCAGCTGGCGGACAGGCCTCGCCGCGGCGCCGCCCGGGTGGCTGTCATTGCGGAGGGAGAGGCCATGTACAGCGTGAGAAAAACCTCGCCCATCGCCTCCGACTGCCTGGGCGGATTCCGCCGTACGCTCGCCGAAACGGGCGCGCCTTACGACCTGTATTCCATCGGCGACCTGGACAGGCTGGAGGATTACGACTTCTATATTTTCCTGAACCAGTACACGATGACGCCTGACCGGCTCCCGCCGTCATGCCGGCGGAAAGGCAAGACGCTCCTGTGGCTGTACGCGCCGGGATATGCGGCGGGCGAAGCCATGACTTCACTCACCGGCATTCATGTTTCCGAGGTGCCGGAGGACCCCGGCCGCCTCCTGTGGGACGGTGTTCCCACCTTCGCGGCGCAGGCCCCCCATTTCATCGTCGATGACCCGCAGGCCCGGGTGATCGCGCGGTTCGAGAACGGCTCTGCGGCCGTGGCCGAAAGGGATGTATGCGGCTGTCTGAACATATACGCCGCGTTGTATCAGCTTCCCTCCTCTCTCCTGAGGACACTGCTGGAGGAAAGCGGCATTGCCCCGGCCAGCCGGAGCCCCCATGTATATGCCTACTGCAGCCAGGCGTTCCTGGGTGTTTACAACGCCACGGATGAAGCGGCTGAAGTGTTCGTGGCGGAAGACGGGCGCTATCGCGACCTGATCGAAGGCGGGATATACCGCGCCGAGGGCGGCAAACTGACGCTTCCCCTGAAGGATATACGGGCCTACATGCTGGTAAGGGACTGAACGGGCCTGGCCATGAAAGGAATGAAACAAAATGTCCATCCTCGCGTCATACATGGTTCCCCATCCCCCGATGATCATTCCCGAGGTGGGAGGCGGCAGCGAGCGCCAGATCGAGGCCACGCGGGCCGCGTATGAGCGGGTCGCGGCGTCGATCGCGGCGCTGAAACCGGAAACTGTCATCATCTCCAGCCCCCACGCCACGATGTATTCCGACTATTTTCACATCTCTCCCGGCAGGCGCGCCGAGGGCAGCTTCGCGCGGTTCCGCGCGGACGGCGTGCGCTTCAGCGAGGCGTACGACACGGAGCTGGTCGCGGCCATCGAGCGTCTGGCGGCCGCGGACGGCTTCCCCGCCGGCACGCGCGGCGAGCGGGAGCCGGCGCTGGATCACGGCACGATGGTACCGCTGTATTTCATCCGTCGGGCTTATTCCGGCTTCCGGCTGGTGCGCATCGGCCTGTCCGGCCTGCCGCTGGAGGATCATTACCGGCTGGGGCAGCTGATCCAGCGGGCCGTGGAGGAGACCGGCCGCCGGGCGGTCTATGTGGCCAGCGGCGACCTTTCCCACAAACTGCAGGCCCACGGCCCCTACGGCTACGCGCCGGAAGGCCCGCAGTATGACGGGCGCGTCATGAATGTGTGCGGACGGGCGGCCTTCGGCGAGCTGTTCGATTTCGACGAGGCGTTCTGCGAGCGCGCCGCCGAGTGCGGCCACCGCTCCTTCGTCATCATGGCCGGCGCCCTGGACGGCCTCGCTGTGGCGGCTGAGCCGCTCGCCCACGAGGACGTGACCGGCGTGGGCTACGGCGTCTGCACCTTCCGGCCCGGCGCAGCGGACGAGAACCGCCGTTTTCTGGACATCCGCCTGCAGAAACAGGCTCAAAAATACGCACAGATCCGGGCAAAGTGCGACCCCTGGGTTCAGCTGGCATGGCAATCGGTGGAGGACTATGTGCTCCGCCGCCGGGTAACGGAAGTCCCCTCCGGCCTGCCACAGGGGCTGACGGACCGCCGGGCCGGCGCGTTCGTGTCCATCCACAAGCATGGCCGGCTGAGGGGCTGCATCGGCACCATCGCCCCCACGCGGGACAGCCTGGCGGAGGAAATCATCCACAATGCGATCAGCGCCGCCTCAAGCGATCCCCGCTTCGATCCCATCCGGCCCGAGGAACTCGGCTGGCTGGAAATCAGCGTGGATGTGCTGGGCGAGCCGGAGGCCATCGCCTCCGAGGCCGAGCTGGACGTGAAGCGCTACGGCGTCATCGTCAGCCGGGGCCATCGGCGCGGCCTGCTGCTGCCGGACCTGGAGGGTGTGGACACGCCGGCGCAGCAGATCGCCATCGCCCGGCAGAAGGCAGGCATCAGGCCGGAGGAAAAAGTCGACCTGCAGCGCTTTGAAGTGGTGCGGCACACCTAGCGTGTGTTTTTGAACCCCAGGGCGCCGTTTCACGCGGGTTTGCCTGCGGTTTACAGATACACACTCCTATACAGGAGGATAACGACATGGCGCGGTGCGATGTGTGCTTTCATCACTGCAATATCCCGGAGGGCGGCAGGGGCTTCTGCGGCGCGAGGCGGTGCGTCAACGGCGCAGTGATTGCGGAGAACTACGGAAAAATCACCGCGCTGGCGCTGGATCCCATCGAAAAAAAGCCGCTCAGGCGCTTTCATCCCGGCGGCATGATCCTGTCCGCAGGCAGTTACGGCTGCAACCTGCGCTGCCCATTCTGCCAGAACCACGATATTACCTGGTCGGCCGGGGCGATGAGTCTCGCAGACAAGGCGGAAACCGTCACGCCCGGGGCGCTGGTCGAAACGGCGCTGCGGCTGAAGGCGCGCGGAAACATCGGCCTGGCGTTCACCTACAACGAGCCGCTGATCGGCTGGGAATTCGTTCGCGACACGGCAAAACTGGCCCACGAGGCAGGCCTTGTAAACGTGCTGGTCACGAACGGCACGGCGGAGCTGCCCGTCCTGGAAGAACTCGGGCCCCATATCGACGCCATGAACATCGACCTCAAGGGCTTTACCGGACGGTATTACGACCAGGTGCTGGGCGGCAGCCTGGAAGCGGTGAAAGCCTTCATTGTCCGCGCGGCGCAGCTGTGCCATGTGGAGCTGACCACGCTGATCGTTCCGGGCGAAAACGATTCTGAGGATGAAATCCGCGCGCTGGCCGCGTGGACGGCGGCGCTGAAGGCCGCAGACGGCAGGCTCATCGGTCCCGGGATCCCACTGCATGTCACGCGCTTTTTCCCACGCTTCCGCATGACCGACCGTCCGCCGACAGAGGTGCGCCTCGTGCATCGCCTGGCGGATGCGGCACGGGAACAGCTGGCATATGTGTACACGGGCAATTGCTGACATGGATCGCAACAAACGGACCGGCCGGAGCGTTTTTCCGGCCGGTCCGTTTGTTTCCCTATTCCCCGATGGGCCGCCACCAGAACGCCGCCCAGAGGAGTTCTTCCTGCGATTCGTTTACAACGCTGTGCCGGGCATCCGGCGGGATATGGGCCACATCACCCGGCCCCACGGGATAGCGCACGCCGTCCACCACCACGTATCCCCGGCCTTTCGCGAACAGGTATACCTCCTCCGTGGGATGCGAATGGGGTTCCATCTCGCCGGGGCCGCCGAGATAGCCCCAGGCGTGGTCAAAAGGCGCCCTCAGGCCCTCGGGCAGCACACCGGAGGCCAGAATGGTATCGCCGTGCGCTTTGCTCGCAAGCGCCGGATCAAAACGACTGATAATCTTCATTGCATTTCCTTCTTTCTCCGGCATTCCGGCGCAGAGTGTCCGTCACGCCAGCAGCGCGATCCACTTGTCCTTGAGTTCTTCCGTCACAGTCACGCGAACCTCTCCGTCCCTGAAGGACCATTCCACCGGCAACTCCGCCTGGTAGAAATCTCGCAGGCAGGCCGCGGCGCGTCTGGGTTTAAAGGGACAGGGCAGCGTCAGCTCGGCAGCCCTGTCGCAGCGGATCAGCAGCGCCGCCTCCACGCCCTCCGCCAGACGGGTTTTGTCCGCCACGGCGAACGCCAGCCCCACGGGCTCGTCGGCAAAGCGCCACGCCCGGCCGTCAATGGATATCCCGTCGGCCCCGTGTCCGGCGTAGCCGAGCAGCGCGCCGTCCCGGAATCGCCAGGTCAGCGAATCCTCGCCATGGAAGGTGATCCTGTGCCCGTCGATCGGCGCGTCCTGAAGATCGATTTCAACGGGCGGCAGCATCCTTCCCTGCAGGGCGCGCGCGTCCTCTTCTTCGTCCCGATAGAACTGGCCGGACCAGCCCTGCTCGCGGAAGGTGCGATAGTGATTGGCCAGGGACACGGCGCCATTGGGGAAGCGGTTGGCAATGAAGCGCGCGCCCGCCGGTCGGGACAGCGCCTCCAGGCTGTCCGGCACGTAGGCTTCCACGGCGCACAGCGCGTCGAACAGCGTGGAAACATCCTCTCCCGTCGACCGGCTCTGGTCGTCGCGAGGCCGGAACGCCAGGTAGAGGCACTGGCCCGCGCCGCGTCGCACCCAGCTGGCCAGCACATGGCCGTCGCAGCGGGCCGCCGCCTGCGCGTCGTCCGTCTCAACGGGATAGGCATAGTCCGGCAGGTAGTCGGTGAGCACCTTCATGGGGGCGAGGGCGGCGAGCTTGCCCTCGAACGCAATTTCCCGGTCGCGCAGCGTCAGGGGCCGGTCGGGCGTGGCCACGGATTTCAGCCCGAACAGCCGCAGGAATCGATTTGAGCAATCGCTGCCGTCCTCATAGCGCAGCGCAGGCACGCTGGTCCAGATCAGGCGGCCGCCGCCCTGCACAAAGCGCTCCAGCATGTCCATGGTGGCCGGGGATATGAACATCTCGAACTGGCTGACCAGCGCGCGATAGCTGCGGCCATTCACGATCAGGTGCCCTTCATCGTCCGCATGGCCGTATTTCAGCAGCATTTCCTCCGTGATGTAGTTGCAGTAGCCATACTGCACCATCCACGTTCCGAAGCGCTCCTGGCTGTAGTTGAGCTCGGTAGGATAAAGCATGAGCACATCGCTGCTGCGATGCTGCATGTTCTGCACAATGGCATCGCCCATATCGTTTGCGCCGTAGGTCACGCCCACGTCGCAGAAGCGGCGCATCACCTCTCTGGGCGAACCCCAGCCGGCGCAGTATGCCTTTTCAAAACGGTTCAGCGAGCCGAATGAGGCCGCGATCGCCTGGGCGTAGTAGTTGCGGTCCGTAAAGCCGCCCTCAGGATGGTCTGTGCCCGCGCCGGACAGGAACTCATTCCAGCGGAAGTAATCGCAGCAGGCCGAGATGTTCTCGCGGATGGACGAACCCCACACGTACGGCTTGTCGTAATCATAGCGGGTGATCATCCGGTTGCTGTCGTTGATCTGGAAGCCCGCGTCTTCGGCGAAGTGGTCGCAGGTGGGCGATTCCTGCCATGTGGCGTGGGCCCGGCACATGATAGGCCCGCCGAACAGGCTCTCGGCGTAAGCCCGCGAATCGATTGCCAGGCTGACCACGCGGCCGCTCAGCAGCTCGAAATAGCGTTTGCGGAACAGCCATGTCTCATAGGCGCCGTCCGCGCCGCGGCCCATCACATGCTGGCTGCCTTCAGCCGGATCCCCGCCGGGCAGGAAGCGGTGCTGTCCATAGGCAAAATACACCATGTAGCGCAGGAAATCGCGGTATTTGTCCCCATAGAGCCGGGCAAAAGTATCGATCAAAGCGGGCGTGACATAGCGAGTGGTGATTTCGGTCTCCGGCCCGAAATGGGTGTTCAGATCCCAGTCGAACTGGATGTGCATTTCATCGGAATAGAACCCGCCGTAGCGGATACCCAGCGCGTTGTGCTGGTCGATGACGCCCTTGATATACGACAGCGCGCCGCTGTCAAAATAGTCCTGTTCAGGCGTGCGGTACTCGATGACCGCCAGCACGCGGCTTGCCTTGACGTCTGTCCGGCCGGAGATGACGATTTCATCATACGCATAGCCGGCGCCCGAAAGGTGATACGTGTCCGGGATCAGCTCGTAGCGCACTGTATCGGAAATGTCGGTGATGGCGTTCTCGTCCACATAATAAAGCCCGTCGCCGCCGGTCTTCTCCTCGTTGAACGCCACGGCCATGACGCGGTTGATCTTCAGCTGGATCGGGCCCTTGTTGTTGTACCACTGAATCTGCCGGCGCATCCGCACGCTGTAAGCGCCGTCCACAATCGCGCCTTCCCGGAAATGCCACTGGAAGCCGGTGTTGTCGTGCTTCTGCGCGTAACCGCCGCCCAGGTCCAGGGGGGAAATGAGCGACGCGCCAAAGCTCATGCCGTAACGGGCCGCGCAGTCGTGGATCTGCTTGAACGCCGCCAGGGTCGCGGGGCTGTCCGGATAATTCCTGCGGGTGGTGCCGCCGAAGAAAAAGTCATAGGACACCTCGATGCGCTCACAGCCGTTTTCCTTTGCCTGGCGCACAAAAGAATCCAGCGTGGTACCTTCGGGATACATGCGCTTTTTCTCGCTGGAAAAGCCCCTCTCCTGGTCGTCAAACAGCGGCTTATCCGGATCCGTGGCCAGGCGCTCCAGCTGCTTCTCGTCGGTCAGAATCAGCGTCGCCACGCGGTCGTACAGGCGGAATACTCCTTCCTTGCGGATCACATTCATGATGCCGGTCTCCTCTCTCGCGTCCAAAACCCGGGCCATGCCCGCCTGACTGAACAAGCCGGGCACATCCCCGTTCCCATGCTTTGTCAATGCCTCCCCGATCGGGATTCCCGCAGGGACGTCCGTCCGTGGAAACGATATCATAATCATGCCGCAAAGTCAATATTCCTTTATTCACTTCGGGCCTTTCGCCAAAATGCGTCGGAGCTTTCCCGCTGTTCTGTTTTCTCCATTGGTCAGCCGTCCCGTTTACACTGTTTCCGGCACCGCAGGGCTTATCGCGCGCAAAACGTATTGCAAACCGGCTTGTTTTCGTGTATGATGAGAGCGAAAAAATCACTGCGGAAGGAGCACACATCACGATGGATAAAAACGCCTCTTTCGGCGCGCTGTACGCCGCGGATGATCTGAACAGGCTGCTGCCCTCCGAGGAACAGGCCGGGCCGCTGCGCGAAGGCCGCGCTGTGGGCTGCTTCTACTTTCTCACCCACGGGGCCGGCCGACGACCCACGCCGCCGCCATGCAACGTCTCGCAGGTCATGCGGGCGTGCCCCGACGCGCTGAAGGACATCAATCATCCCGCCTGGGGACACGGCGCCATGTACTGGGATGAGCCGCTCTTCGGCTACTATTTCCAGACCGACAAGTGGGTGCTGCGCCGCCATGTTAAGCTGCTGACCCACGCCGGGGTGGATTTTCTCATCTTTGATACCACCAACCGCGTCACCTTCTGGCCCCACGTAAAAGCCCTGCTGGAGGTGCTGGAGGAATACCGCCGCGAAGGCTGGAATGTGCCCAGGGTCGCCTACTACACCAACACCCGCTCCGGCGAAACGGTGGATGAAATCTGGCACGATCTCTATGAACCGGGCCTGTTCAGCGAGCTGTGGTTCCGCTGGGAAGGCAAGCCCTTTATCATCGCCGATCCCGAACAGTGCACGGCGGAGCAGCGCGCCTTTTTCACCTTCCGGCTGCCCCAGTGGCCCACCGAGTCGAAGAAGCAGGGCGGCTGCCCGTGGATCGACTTCGAGCGTCCCCAGCGCGTGTGGGTCAACGAGGCGGGTGAAAACGAAATCGTGCCCGTGAGCGTGGCGCAGCATCCAAACCTGAGTTTCGGCGATGGCGCCTTCTACGGCGACCCGGTGCCCCGGGGGCGCGCTTTCCACGACGCCCGCAACGACAAGACGCCTGAAGCGCTGCTCTATGGCTACAACGTGGCGGAGCAATGGGAGCGCGCCATCGAGCTGGATCCGAAAATGGTGTTCTTCACCGGATGGAACGAGTGGACCGCCGGCCGCATCCAGGGTGACGAGCCGCGCCCCGTGCTGATGGTTGACCAGGCCGACCGGGAGTATTCCCGCGACGCCGAGCCCATGCGGGGCGGCTTCTTCGACAACTACTACATGCAGCTGTGCGACTGCATCCGCCGCTACAAAGGCGCACCGGCGCTGCCCGCGCGGCAGGCCCCCCGCGCCATCGACCTGAATGCCTCCTTTGAGCAGTGGCGCGACGTGCCCGCCTATTGGGCCATGCCCTTCGGAACCGTGCCCCGCCACGCGGAAGGCGCCGGCGGCGTGACCTACGAGGACAACACGGGCCGTAACGAATTCGAGTGCCTGAAAGTGGCGCACGATGAGAAGAACGTGTATTTCTATGCCCGTACCCGCCAGGATATCGTGTTCAACATGTTCACCAAGTGGATGACGCTGTTCATCGGCGTGGCAGGCCGTCCCTATGCGCCTCACTGGCACGGCTACCATTACATTGTGAACGACATCGTGCTGGATGGCTGCGCCACCTTCGCGCAGGAGTGCCTGGGCGGTTTCCGCTTCGGCAGGAACACCCGCATCAGCTATCGCCGCGAGGGACGCGAGCTGATGATCGCCGTGCCCCGGGCTTTCCTGAGGCTGGCGGATGACGGCTTCGAGCTGCGCTTCAAATGGGCTGACCACACCGGCGGGAACGAGACCATCGCCGATTTCTACGAGCATGGAGACAGCGCGCCTTACGGCCGCTTCGCCTATATCTACCGTGCCGAATAACTGATCAGTCAGAAGGAGGAGCATTGACCATGAAGGTACTTCGCATCGAAGCGGCGCGCGACCGCGTCCGCCTGCATACCGATTCTGACGGCCTTGCGCTGCTGCGCGAGAGCGTTCCCACCGTGGGAGGCAAGCCGGGCCGCACGCTGGCCATGCTGGAGGCGGCGGCGAAGGGCGGCGTCATCGAGCTGCCCCGCCTGGACGGCCAGCGCGACCGCATCTTCTCCCGCTACGACCTGTTTGAAGGCGGCGAGCCGGTCGATGGCATCCACTATGTGACCGACGTGGCGGACGATGTGCCCGCGGACGCCTCTCCCTATCCCCGGCCGGACATCATCAAAACGCTGGGCCTGCCCGGGGAACTGGCAAAGAAGCACGGCATCCGGCAGGGCCTGATGAACATCAACCTGCCCGCGCTCATGGCCGCCGCGCCAGGCCCGGACACCATTGAGTATCCCTTCAACGGAAAGACATACCTTGTGCGCCGGAGCGCCGTTGAGGAGATCGACCGGCACATGGCTTCCGTGCCCATGATGACCATGATCCTGCTCAACGCGCCGCGGCTGTTCGGCTCCACCGGCGAAAAGGCGCTGCTGGACGCCTGCATCCACCCGCGCTATGACTGGTCCTGCCCGAACGCCTACATCAGCGCCTTCGACATGGAGGCCGAAGAGGGTCAGGGCTACTACGCCGCCTTCGTGTCCTTCCTGGTCGAGCGCTATGCCAGGCCGGACCGGAAATACGGCCACGCGGTGGGTGCCATCATCTCCAACGAGGTGAACAGCCAGTACATCTGGGGCAACGCGGGCGAAATGCCCGTGGAGGCTTATGTGCAGGAATACGCCCAGGCGCTGCGGCTGGCGTGGCTCTGCGGACAGCGGGTCTGCCGCCATTTCCGCGTATACATCTCGCTGGATCAGTTCTGGTGCGGGACGAACTTCGACCCCTCCCAGAAAGGGCGCTATTACAGCGGGCGCCGCATGCTGGAGCTGCTGGCGGCTTACGGCCGCGAGGAAGGCGATTTCCCCTGGCATGTGGCCTACCACCCCTATCCGGAAGACCTGCGCTGGCCGGATTTCTGGCATGACCGCGCGCCGGACTTCACCTTCTCCACGCCCAAGATCACCTTCAAGAACATGGAGGTGCTGGAGGCGTTCCTGGCGCAGGAGGATTTCCTGTATCATGGCGAGCCGCGCCGCATCATCTTCAGCGAGCAGGGCTTCAACTCCCAGAACGGCCCCATGCAGGCCCTCACCGAGCGGATGGCCGCCGCGGGCTATGTGCTGGCTTACCTGAAAGCCCGGAAGATGAAGACCGTGGACCTGTTCACCCATCACGCCACGGTGGACAATCCCCACGAGTTCGGCCTCAACCTGGGCATGTTCCGCTACGATCCGGACGCCCCGAACCACATGGGCGAACCCAAGCCGATTTTTGAATCCTTCCTCGCCATGGAAACGGAGAAAGAGGCGGATGCCATCGCGAAGGCCCGCGCCTTCATCGGTGAAGAGCTGTTCGACTACCTGCTGAAGCCCCCGCTCGTCCGCGGCGAACGCGACACGTCACAGGACAGCGCCTTCGGCGCATGAGCCGGCGAACCCCACGGGAGCGGCCAAATTCTGAAAAAACTGAGGAGGAACCGAAAATGACTATGACCCTGTTCCCGCAGCCGCGCAGCATGGCGCTTTCAGACGGCGTGTTCGTCCTGCCCGCCAAGGAAGAATACGGCGACCTCGCCGCGTTTTTCAGGGCGGTGAAGGCAGGCACGCCGCACATCAGCGTCGTTTCCGCGCCTCTGGCTGAGAAAGAAGCATACCGCCTCTGCGTCGACGAAAGGGGCATTGAGCTCTGCGCCGCCACAGACGAGGGGCTGTTCCGCGCCGTCACATCGCTGCAGCAGCTGATCCGCCGCACCGGCGGGCGGCTCCAGCATGCGCGCATTGAGGACTGGCCCGCGCTGCCGCGCCGCGGCTACATGCTGGACATCAGCCGCGGCAGGATGCCCCGCGTCGACACCATCAAGACGATGATCGACTTCCTCGCCGCGCTGAAATACAACGAGCTCCAGTTGTACATGGAAGGCGACTGCTTCAAATACGCCGCCTACCCCGCGGAAACGGCGGACTTCGACTGCCTCACGCCCGAAGATATCCGGGAGCTCGCGGCATACTGCCGCGACCGCTTCATAGACCTTGTTCCAAACCAGAACTCCTTCGGCCACATGTACACCTGGCTCAAAAAGCCGGCTTTCCGCCGCCTGGGCCTCTTTGAAGGCGACGAGGTTCCCTCCACGCTCAATCCCCTGCTGCCCGAGAGCTTTGAGTTTGTCTGCAATTTATACGCCTCGCTGCTGCCCCATTTTTCCAGCGAATACGTCAATATCGGCCTGGATGAGGCCTACGGACTGGGCAAATACCAGATTGAGGAATACTGCCGGCAGAAGGGCAAAGATGTGGTCTTCATGGAATGGCTCAACAAGCTGAGCAGCCACATCCGGGATCATTACGGCAAAAAAGTGATGTTCTGGGCGGATATGATCTATAATTACCCGCAGAGCTACCACATGGTGCCCCGGGATGCGATTGCCCTGGAATGGGGGTATGAGCTGATCCAGTCCCAGCGGATGACGGCGCACTGCATCGCCTATCGCGACGCAGGCGTCCGCTACTACGTATGTCCCTCGACCAACACCCACGGCAGCTTCGCCGGGCGCATGGACGTGACCACTTTCAACATCCGCACCTGCGCGGAACTGGCGGTGGAATACGGGGCGGAGGGCCTGCTGCTCACCGACTGGGGCGACGGCGGTCATCCCCAAAGCTGGGTGTGGAGCATGAGCCCCATCGCCCTGAGCGGCCAGTACGCCTGGAACACCGGTGCCCCGCAGGACGGCGAGACTTTCAAGGCGGACTTCATCCGCAACGCCGAAACCTTCGTGGACGAGTTCGCCTTCGGCGGCGCGCACCTGTCCCGCCTCCTTTACCGCATGGCGAACTACTACCTGCTGGAGCCGGAGCGGGTTCACGTATGCACGATGTGCGCCAAGGAGCTGACCCTTCCGCTGAACACAACGCGCTACGCCCACCTGTTCGACCTGAAGGACAGCGGTGACGACTTCTATTTCGACAACGTGACGGACTATGTGCGCCGCGTGGCGGCCGACATTGAACGGCTCTCCTTCGACGAGCTGTTCAAGCGGGAGATCCGCCTGACCGCGCAGCTGATCGAGCTGGGCAGCGAGGTGTGCAAGGTCAAGCTGCACCCGATCGAATCCGCCTGCGGAGCCGGAGCGCTGGCCGACATGATCGACCGCATCCTGCCCGAATTCACCGACCTGTGGCGCCGGCGCAATTACGAAAAGGGCATTGAGCGGTTCAGCGGCTGCCTCCTGGCCCGCAGGGACGAACTGCGCGCGCTCGCCGCCCAGCGGCAGGGCTGACCGGCCCGAAGCGGGCCCCTGCGCATATAAAAAGCGTCCATGCCTCATTGCGCAGGAATGGGCGCTCCTTTTGTGCATTGGCCAGTTTACGCCTGCCAGGAAGGCGTTTCGGCAAGCACGGTGTAAAACTCATCCAGGCGCTTCTCCATCGGCTCGCCCCGATAGGCGCCCGCGCGGAACTGCCCGGCCGCCGTCTCCCGGAGTTTGCGCCAGGAATCGCTTTCCCGACCCGGAATGATCGGGTAGAACAGGCAGCCGTTGTCCAGCGCGGCCTGATGGTCGCCCGGCGCGTCGCCCACCTTCAGCACGTGATCCGGGTCATAGCCCTTCCGCATCGCCGTGCGGATGCAGATGGACTTCGTGCCGCTTTCCTGCCCGGCCACCGCGTCGAAGTCGTTCAGGATGCCGCAGTTGTCCAACTCCCGGATCAGCGCCTCCTGCGGCGTGGAAGACACCACCACCACGTCCGCGAACTCATGAAGCGCGGCGACGGCTTCCCGCACGCCGGGGAAGGGCCCGATGTTGCGCACGATATGGCGCACGTTGGCGTTGACCTCCTGCGACCAGCGCAGCGCGTTGCGCAGGTCGGGCGCGGCTGCATCTTTCTGCCGCTCTATGAAGGACGCCAGCGCGCTCTCGCTGAAATTATCCGTCTCCGCCGACCATTTTTTCAGCGCGGCGATGTCCCACTGGCTGATGTGCCGTTCCTGAACCTCCGGACGCGCGTAGATAAGCTCCAGCGCGCGCACCAGCGCGGGGAAGCGGTTGGTGCCGCGGGTGCGTGAATACAGGTTGACAAACTCCCACACTTCCCGCGCGTAACGCGAGACGCTCTGCAGGTCCCACACATTGACAACCGCCGGGCAGAAGCACTCCTTGTGCTTGAGTTCCATGTTGTCCAGCAGGCACCCGTCCGAATCGATGCAAACCAGGTAACTCTTCCGCTTCTCCATCTCTGCCAAGCGCACGCTTCCATCCTCCCTTTTTCTTCCTGCATCTCTCATGTCAGCTTTGATGAAAACCGATCAACGCCCCGTCCCGCGCCCCCGCTCAAAGTCCTCGTCCGCCCGGGCGCAGAGGCTGCGGATCAGCTCGATCTCCTTCGGGTCGTAGGGTCGGTGGCTGGGCCGGTACAGGTCGTGAAACCATTTGGTGAAGTCGAAATCCAGTGAGGGGTTCTCCTCATACGCTTCCCACAGTCCGTTCCAGGGTTCGTAGGTCTGGTATTTCCCGGCCACAAACCCCCAGTTGTAGCAGCCGATTTTCTCCAGATAGAACAGCGGGAACATCTCCTGAACGGTGTTATGCAGGCCGCGGGCCAGCCACTCCGTGTTCACGATCGGGCGGCCGAACTGCTCGCGCAGCCGCCTGATGAGCAGCACGTTGTGAAGGTATGTCCCGTAATTGTGATAGGATATGATGTCGGACAAATCGCAGGCAATCTGCTCGATGGGCCTGAGCGGGCTGGCCAAATCCTCCGGCACCCGCCATGCGGCCGCGGTGAGGGGCTGGACCGGATCCACCCCGCGTGCGATTTCAAAGAAACGGCGCAGGTGCTTTTCCGTCACCATTTCGCGACGGGCGTTGCCGGGCTCGTTGTACAGATCCCACATGACGATGCGTTCGTCGTCCCTGTGGGCCGCGATGATCTCCCGCACCCACTCGTAGTGGCGTTCGGCCAGCTCCGGCTCGTCCAGCAGGTGATAACCCATTTCCGGAAGCCGGCCGTGCTGACTCAGCCGGCGCCCGCCGTGATAGCCCCAGTCGCAGGGCTGCTCGCCGAAAACGACGGGTTTCGTCCACGCCTTGGGCTGCATGCAGTCGTTTCCGAACACCACCATGCAGGAAATGCCGTGTTTCCAGGCCGTCTCCAGGCAGCGCTCAAACCGTTCCATAAAGCCGTCGTGCTGCTTTTCCCACACCATGAATTCCAGAATGATCCGAATGCTGTTGAAGCCCGTCTGCGCGGCAAGCGCCAGCTCCTCGTCGGCGGTGCGCAGGCGCTCCTCAAAGCCGTATTCCTGCCACTGATCGATGCGGTTGGCGCAGCCGCTGCTCATGAAGTTGCATCCGCGCAGCCATGGATGCCCGTTGTACCATGACCAGGCCCGTTCAGCGCTCCATCGTTCGCCCATAGTCGGCCTCCTCCTGTCTGTCGTCATCATCCTGTGCCAGCGTTCCGTAATAGAGCATCGCGCTGTAGCTGGCCTGGGCCTCCCGGCTCGCCTTTTTCTCGCGCCACGCGTCGATCTCCGCGCAGATGGCCAGCATTTCGTCGACGAGCATTTCCTCGCTGCGCGGCCGCGCCTGCCGCACATAGGACGTCATGCGGTCTATCGCCCGGGGGCTTTTCAGCTGCCTGGCCAGCAGCTCGCCCAACTCGGCGGGAAAGCCCTGCGCGGCCACGGCCGACACAAGCCTGTCCCGCGAGCGCGCCCATACCTTCTGGTTTTCCCTCATGCAGAGCGCCTCCATCCTGTTCGATTCATTATATCACGGATCATCGCGCCGCATCAACCCTGAAAAAACGCCCGGAGGATACGCGCTTGCGCCCGTCATCCTCTTGCCTTTCTTTCGGGCTTATGTTAAAATTGTGCTGTGTTATTGAAAATCCGCCTTTGCGGCGCGATCGTTCCCATCAGGAAGAAAGGACGGACATCGGCCATGAGCAGCGAACATCTTGACAGGAACAAACTGTTGATCGGCACATACTGCCTGCAACCCTATGCGAGGAGTGAGGAGCACGTGAGGGCTCTCGCCGACGCGGGCGTCAATTACCTCTGCGCCACACCCGCCGAACGGGGCCTGCTCGACCTTTGCGAAAAATACGGCCTCGGCGTCTTCGCCAACGGCATCCTGCCCGCCTGGTGGGGCGGCGACGGCGACAACGCCGGCAAGTTCGCTGCGACGGTGCCCGTCTCCCTGTATGAGGAAGCGGCCCGGCATCTGGAGGATCACCCCGCGCTGTGGGGGCTGGACATGGGCGACGAGCCCAGCGCGCTCGATTTTCCCCACTACGGCCGGCTGTTTGAAGCCATGAAGCGGCTCTTCCCGCGCCACTTCCCCTACCTCAACCTCTATCCGAATTACGCGTCCGTGCCGGAAAACACCGAAAGCGAATGCCGCTCCCAGCTGGGCGTGCCAACCTACCAGGCTTACATCGACGAATACGCCCGCTGCATTCCGAGCGACTATATCTGCTACGACTACTACATGTACGCGATCAGCATTTCCGGGGCCTATGAAAACCTGCGCATCGTGGCCAACAAGTGCCGCGAAACAGGGCGTGACCTGTGGATCGTACTGCAGGTCAATTCCAATCGGCCAGAGGAATGGATAACGCTGCCGCAGCTGCGCCATCAGGCATACACTGCGCTCGCCTTCGGCGCGAAGAGCATCAACTGGGCCTGCTGGACTGCCGGCTGGTGGCACAATCAGGTGCTGGACGACGAGGGCCGGCAAACGCAGCAATATGCGAAGATGTGCGTGATCAACCGGGAGCTGCACGCCATGGGCGAACGATATATGCGCTATCAGAACCGGTCCTCACACTTCGTGGGCGACTTCCCCGAAGGCCGGCTCGACGGCGTGAACCAGCCGGCGGAAGCCGCCGTGAGCGTCGGTCCCTTCCGCGACGTGCGCCTGGACGACGGCTTCGGCGCAATCATCGGCCACATGACCGCCCCGGACGGCGCCGACGCGCTGATGATCGCCGACGCCTGCGACCGCGGCGAAACCTATGTGACCTTCCGCAAGGCCGGAGACGCGCCTTCCGCGCTGCTGAACGGCCTGCCTACACCCGTGCTGCGCCTCGGCGGGGACGAATACCGCGTGCGGCTCGAGCCGTGCTCCGGACTCCTGATCGAATAGTGCGGCGGGATCGTCTCAATCATCGGGGCGGCTTCGCTCCGGCGCGTCGGCAAACGAAGGAGGAAGAAACGCATGAAGCGCGAAACACCGGACAAGCGCTCCTTCATATTGGGCATGATCACCGCTTTTTCGGAATGCGTGGCCGGCGGCTGCAAGCGGCTCGCCCTGTCGCCGCCGCTGTCGCGCGCCGATTATGGGCTGGTCGGGGATGAAGCGAACGCCATCATCGAAAAGCACGGCCTCCTGCACTATCACGAGCTGAACATGGATCAGCCCGGGAATGTCCGGTTTGAGTGGATCCTGATCGCCGCGAAGCAAGAGACGATCGACCGGTATCTGGCGCTTCGCGGGCAGGGATACAGCCCCGTGGATTCGCTGGGACCCTTTGCCGAGCTGCTCAGCTATAATCCCGGGGAGGGCGTCCATACGGGTTACGACGCCTATCGGGCTTACTTCCCGGACAGTTTGTAGTTATTCATCGCATGCCGCGGAAAAACATACGTTGAGTGGGGGGATTGACGCATGAAAGCCAGGAAGAATCAATACGACATCTTCATCTCCTATCGCCGCAACGGCGGGGAATACACCGCCAAAGTCCTGCGCGACCGCCTGAACGAGCTCGGCTACCGCGTGTTTTTTGACGTGGAATCCCTGCGCTCCGGCGATTTCAACACCAGGCTCTTTTCCGTCATCGAGGGATGCACCGATTTCCTGGTCATCCTCTCCCCCGATGCGCTGGAGCGCTGCAGCAATCCGGACGACTGGGTGCGGCAGGAGATCGAGTGCGCCCTGGCCAAGGGAAAAAACGTCGTTCCCGTGCTGATGCGCGGTTTCTCCTTCCCCAAAGAGCTGCCGCCGTCCATAGAGCCGCTGCGCTTCAAGAACGGCCTGGAGAGCAACACGCAGTTCTTTGATGCGTTCATGGATAAACTCTGCACGCGCTTCCTGCAGAGCAAACCGCAGAACAAGCGCGTGTCTCCGTGGAAAATGCTCACGATCGCCCTGCTCGTCTGCGCGCTGGCTGCCGGGGCGGTGTTCGGCGTGCGCCGCTACAACAGCGTATATCCCCGCACGGCGGCGGAATATGCCCTCACCGACGAGCTGCTCTACTGCGTGGAGGGCAATCTGTCCGCCTTCAGCCTCTCTGCCAAGGGCTTCAACAGGGCCATCCAGGCCGGCCTGCGCTACCTGAACACAGGGGAAAAGGACCGGGAACTCCTGGAAAGCGACTTCGCGCTCGCGAAAGACGCCATTTCCAGCGCGGAGCAGGCCATCGTCCAGCCGTCCGATCAGCTGATGGCCCGCCTGGCGAGCGCGCCGGTCAGCGGCGCGGATCTGACAGCCATGTACGACCAGGCCCTGGTTTTCCGCGACGAGATGACGCAGAGAACCGAATACCTGCACTCCATTCTTCTCGCGGATGAAAACGTGGTAATCCCTTCCAGCGCCAAACAGAACATGCTGGAATGCTATGAAAGATATCTGGACGAAACCATAAAGGCTTACACGCTCTGCGCCAACAGTCTGCTCCTGCCCCTGCGCGACGAGGCGCTGGAATCCTTCTGGTACGAATACCTGCAAACCGTCGACAACCTGCCGCTGAGCGCCAGCCAATGGCTGAAAAACAAAAAGGAAATCGACGCCGACATCGACGCCTGCGCGTGGAACATCAGCGCGACGATCAATGAGCTGAGCCGACTGATCGGCAGCGTCGGCTACCAGTCCGAGGAAGATCTCCTCGCCGCGGTGCGCGCCGTACAGGAACGAAATGCCGACGAGGCGGCCATGAATTTCGAGCAGCAGAAAGACAAAACCCTGGGGCTGCTGCTTCGGGCCGAGGCCATCGAGCTGCAGGTACGCATCGAAAACGGCCGCAAAACGGGCCGGGATATGAGCGAGCTGGAAACCCGGCGGGCGGAATACCTCGCCATGGAAAAGAGCAGCATCCGCTCCCTCGGCAATGTGAAGGCGCTCTATGGCGCGGCGAAAGGCGACAGCGCGGAAACGCTCTTTGAAAAGATGGGGCGCCTGCTGGGCCTTCACTGCGACGCCTCGGCCCTGGAATGCCTGGAGGCGTATGAAGCGGCCATCCGGGGAAGCGATCCGAATATGGAAGCCGTGATTCCGACCATTCGCCTTTTCATCAACAGCATCCGCACGACAGGCTGCCGCTACGGCATCATCGTGGCAGACACAAACCCCCTCGGGGACGGGCCGAACGAGGTCTTCCGCCAGGGCGATATCATCGTCGCGTTCAACGGCCGCGACTGCCGCACCCTGCCGAGCTACCTGGACCAGAAAAACGCCCTCGACGGCAATGAATTCTCGGTGACAGTGCTCCGCGAAAACACGGTCGGATCGCTGGAAACCGTTGACCTGCATCTGACGAAGGACATGCCGCTCGTATACCTGACGACGATCACCATTCCCTTCCTTGTCATCGACGACGCCGAGGCCGCGCAGGTCTCCTGATCGCCGGCGCTAGACGCAGAGCCATTCCACGGTTCGGGCTTCATCCGTCGCGGGGGGAACCGTCTTTTCCAGCATTTTCTCCAGGGCCTGCGCAGGCACTTCCCCGGCGCGGCCCGCGTTTCTCTCCAGCTGCACCGCCCAGGGGGCTTCCAGATAGACAATCCTCACGCGCGCGCCGTAACGTTCAAACAGGTCAACCTGCCTTTGGCGCATCTCCCGGGTGATATTCGTGGCGTTCCAGACGAAGGGCCGCTTCTTCCGCAGCAGCTCCCGCGCCTTTTCCTGCGCCGCCTGGATCACGGCGCCCTGCGCCTCCGTCGGCGCGATCTTCATCGCCCGGCGAATCTCGTCCAGCGACACCATGGGAAGATCCGGCACGTTCCGGGCGATCCAGGTATCCTTGCCGGTTCCGGGCAGGCCCGCCATGAGGATCACCTCGCCCCAGGTGCCGTCGTAAAGCGGCTGATCCGGCGAAACGTTCCGCCCGGCCAGGCATGCACGCCTCACGCAGGCGTCGTAAAAGGGGTACGGCCCATAAAGGCACCGCGCTTCCTCTGCCAGCAGGCGCGCCAGCTCCACCTTCGTCAGCGCGTCCCGCACATCATCCGCGACCCTTCCCCTGACATCCGCCTCCGCCAGCAGGCCCAGCAAATGCCAGGAAAAATCCGGAACCATATCACCCAGCGCGGCTACCTGCCGCGCTTTTTGTTCCGGCGCGTCCTGTTCCATAAGGCGGACGGGCAGCATGTGGTGCCGGATCAGGGCGCACACCGTTTCCCGGAAGCGCTGGTTTTCCGGGCTGCCGCACAGCCCGCAGGCCTGCCAGAGGAAGACCCGCGCCATCCGGCTGCCCACCGAAGCATGGTGCGGTGACGTCCACCGGCCGTCCTCCAGGCGGGTGGTTTTCACCTTTCCCATGTCATGCAGGACGGCCGCGGCGAACAGCGCCGCCTTCTGAAGCGGCGCGAGGGCATGATACGCCCGCATGCCGTTCAGTTCCCGGCACACCAGGCGCGTGTGAGCCATTACATCGCCTTCCCCGTGGAAAAGAGGATCCTGGGGAACGCCTTCCGTGTCGGAAAAACGGCTGGCGGCAAACAGGGGCGCGATTTTATCCCACGCGATTTCCTCCGACGGAGCGGCGGGCAGGCAGTCCCCCAGCATTCCGATCCAGTCCACGGCCGTCTCTCCTTTCCCTGCTCATTCAAAAAGCGATTCAATGGGTACCGACAGCTGGTTGGGTATGATGGGCCTGTCGAGCCAGTGGGTCTCCGAAAAATCCACGCACTGCAGGAAGGCGGCGCGCACAAACTTGAGGCGCTCAAGGACCCGCCCCTGCTCTTCAACCTTGATATAGAGCCCCTCCATCATGCCGGAAAGATCGGTCTCTCCGCAATTCCTCTCCGGATCGAGCCCCAGGCTGAGCGCCGCCCGGACCAGATGCTCCCGCTGTTTCCCCGTGATATAGCGGGAGGAACCAAGCAGCGCGAGCAGATCCTCCTTCCGCCGGTAGACGCCCTCTCCCAGGACCGGAACAGATGAAACGGGCAGCCCCTCCAGCATGGCGCGTCGGCCTGGCGTATCCAGGAAAACGCCCGTTTCGCGATCCAGAATGTCGAATTCCAGGAAATAGCCGGGCAGCGCGTCGTAAAATACAGTGTGCTTGGCGTACATCCATTCGCCGTACATGATGTACCGGGAGCCCAGGACCCGGTAAAACGCCTCCCGGTGAGTCGTCGCCCAGCGCTTCATGAAATTGAAATGCCGTTCCCGGTAGCCGCCGGTCAGATAATGCCCGCGGCTCTGAAGCAGGAGCTGGCCGTCCTCCCCAAAGGAGACGGCCGAGTTCGCCCCGTCGCATTTTTCTTCCACCACCAGGTGCTTTCCCGCGATGGCCGAAAAGGGGATCTGGCTCATGTCCTCGTCGCCTGGCTGGAGGCGCGAGCCCTCCAGGTGGGGCGTTCTCGGATATTTCCGCATTTTATACGCATCCATGCGTCTTCTCTCCCGTTTCATTGCCCGACGGCAGCCACCATGAACAGGTGGCCTTCCACGCCGTCGAAATGCAGTTTTTCACAGCCCGCCATTCCAAATAAGCCCGCCAGCCTGTCTTTGGTGAGCAGGTGGATGTGCTCCGGATTATCGTCCGGTTTGGAGGGAACAGTCACGACCACATAGCGTTTCGCCATGCGCACGGCCGCCTCAACGGCCTTCCCTACATCGGGAATATGCTCCAGCACCTCGAGCAGGGTGACTATGTCGAAGGAGCGCTCCGGGAAGGGCCGAGAGCAGACGTCTCCCCGCTCAGCGCGCAGCTGCGTGAAGCCACCCGAGGACAGCTCGTTCAGGAAGTCCACCCGCCTGGGAAGCAGATCCAGGGCGGTCACCCGCACCCATGGAAATTCTTTCATGAATGGAATGAGGAACACGCCCCGGCCGCTTCCCACGTCCAGCATGGTTTCAAACGGAACGGAACGCAGGAAGCCGATCACCCGCCTGACGCGCTGCAGGCTCTGCGTGCCCGATTTGAAGGGATACAGTTTCAGCGACGCCTCCCAGCCCGCCGCCACAATCCGAAGAATTTCCTCCTGCGTGCATTCTCCGGCGAGTTTGCCGCCCAGGTCGTCCGGCAAGGCGGGAACACCGGTTCGCTGGGCGTGGCCCAGGATCCAGGCGGCCGCAGTGGGCAGATCATATCGCTGCGCCAGATCGCGCTCATCCATCGGCGGCATGCTGTCATCCCTCCCGCAATTGTCTTCCATGACCCTTTGACTTATTATACCAACACATTGTTTCCTGTTCAAGTGGGTCGGGAATGCGTGTGAAACACTTGCCGCAAAAATCGATTTCTGATATAATTGCAGGAAGAAAAATACTGTTCCGGCGCACCGGGTCCGCGCAGCGCGGATGCCGTTCATGCCGGAACACACGCGGACTCAGCGCGGAACGACGATGCGCGGGAGGCAAAAACACCATGAAAACACGCTGGAAATCGCTCAGAAAAAAGCTGCGCAGGTTCTTTTCCCTTTGGACGGTCAGGGCGGGCGTCGTGCTCGTTCCCTTCGCGCTGGGGCTGTTCGGCTACTATGTGTACTATTCATGGACCATTGGGAAAAATGTTCCCAATCTTTCCCTTAACCCCTTTTCCTCCACCGTGCTCAACCTGACGGTTTACAGCGCCGTCAGGCTGTTCACGCTCTGCTTCGACGTCTCCGCAAAGGATGTCGGTGAGATGCTGGCGGCCGGAGGTCTTCAGCAAACCGCGATGTACTGCCTGCTCGTCGCCCGCTACATCGCGCCGGTCCTGTTCGGCAACGCCGCCCTGCGCCTGCTGAACAAGCCGATCAAAAGCATCACGACGCAGCTGGCCTACCACAGGCTCTGGCACAGGAAAGGCGAGCTGGCCATACTGATTGGCGGCAACGGGGAGAACAGGATGATTTACCATTCCGCTGAGGAAAGCGGCAAAAACGCTGTCATTCTCTGCAGCGCGCAGGAAATGGAGCGGGACCGCGACGTGCTGTGGGCGGATGACATCGCCTACGTCGTGATTCCCGATATGCACAAGGAGCTGGCCCGGCTGACAGGATACCTGTTCTCGCATGACGGCCGGAAGATCAACATCATCATCAACACCCAAAAAGAAGAAGAAAACCTGTCGCTGTGCCGGTCGGTCATCAACTGCCTGAAAACGGACCAGAAGCTCGAGGCGAAAAGCGAGCGCCACAGGCAGCTGAAGGAAATGTGGAACAAAAAAAAGGAGCCTGCCGCCCGCGAGGAAATGATGAGCCTCGAGCGGGAACTGGTGGGCATGTTCCAGAAGCTGAAGATCGTCGTCTTCGGCAAAAAGGATTACCTGGATGTATATCACCGGATGCAGCGTGAATCCCTCGGCATGCTGGAATATACGAACAAATACCAGATCATGGCCTACGATTTTATCTCCTCCCACCCCCTCACAGAGCCGCTCGTCGGAAACCAGGCCGCGCTGCTGGACGATTACGCCTGCGTAGCCAGGGATTCGGCGTTCAACGTCATGCTCGTCGGCTTTGGCGGCGCAAACCAGGAGATCTTCACCGCCTCTCTGGCGACCAACCAGCTGATCGAGCGGGAAGACGGCAGGATTCCGACGCCGAAGGCCGTGCGCTACCACATCTTCGACAAGGCTGAAATGCAGCACAACAAGAACCTCAACCACACGGTTTTCCGCTACATTCTGGATTTTAAGCCGGCTTATGACAGCGGATCCATCCCGAAAGAGGAGTACCTGGCGCAGCCCGGCGTGCCCAGCTGGGATGATTTTGACTTCGTTGTCATGAACGCAAACGACAACCGTTTCTACGACAGGATCCGGAAAATCTGCTCGTCTTCGCCCAAATCCGTCAACCAAATGGTGATAGACATCGGCAACGACCTGGAAAACCTCGACCTTGCCCAGAAACTGGCTTCCAAAAAGCGGGAGTGGTCCCTCCCCAATCTGTATCTCTTCGTCCGGGTACGCGATCTTGAAAACGACCGTTCGACGGCGGCCCTGAACGATCATGACTACCAGGTCTTCGGCGACGAAAAAACCAGCGTGTTCACGCTGAATGCGATCCTGCACAGCGATCTCGAGCAAATGGCCTTCCGGCGCAACCGGATGTACGAGTATGAAAACACCCGCATGGGCCTCAACGGCTGCGGGAACGGCGAAGAAACTGAAACGCACGCCAGCTTCCTCTGGAACACCATGGACATCAACCGCCGGCTTTCCAACTTCTTTGCCATCCTCAGCCTGAGGATGAAGCTGCAGCTGATGCGCCTGGACTACCGGGAAAAGAACGCCGCGCAGGGGCACGCCGCCTCCCCGGCCGGAGAAGTCATCGCCAGCAACGAGGCGTACTTCCGCCTCTACGCCGAGGATCGGCCGGATGTCTGGACCGACCGGGACGGAAAGGCCGTGCATGATGAATCGGAACCGTCCAAGCCGATTTACAGCTACAGCCGGATCCACGACATGGCGCACTATACCGAAGCCGGCCTCAGACGCTACATGACGGTTCAGGAGCATTATCGCTGGAACGCATTTATGATCGTCTGCGGCTTCATTCCCGCGCGGATCAGCCAGATGAAACGCGGAAACGTGAAGGATTATGCCCTGCGCACCCACGGCAACCTGACCACGTTCGAGGGCCTGTTCGATTACAGGAAAATCGCCGGCGGCGGATCACGGGAAGCGGAAGAAGACGTGATAAAGTACGACTATCAGCTGATGGACGACGCCTGGTGGTTCCTGAATCATATGGGATACGAAATATACCGCCGCTGAGCGTGCCTTCCCGGCCCAAAGCGGAAACAGCGCGAAGGCATTTTGTCTGTAATTTATAACATTAACGCTTTATCACTTTATCTTGACATAGAATCCACTCCGTGTTATAATGCCGGGCATAGTCAGGTTGTTTCCGCGCCGGCCGGGCGGAAACGGGAGGAGAGATCGGAATGGGACAGGATATAACCGGCATCCTTCGCCGGGAGGAGCAGATAACCCTTTACCTCCGGGGCCTCTATGAGCGGTACGGCTACCGGAAATACCGCATGGGGCGCTTTGAGGAATACGACCTCTATCTGGAAAACAAAAACTTTCTCAAGAGTCCAAACATCATCACTTTTCACGACCTGGACGGCCGGGTGCTGGCCCTCAAGCCCGACGTCACGCTGTCCATCGCGAAGAACACGCACGCCACCGCGCAGTCCAGCGAAAAATTCTACTATCAGGAGAACATATACCGCTTGGACAAACCGAGCGGCGGATACCGGGAAATCAGCCAGATCGGCCTGGAGTACATCGGATCGCTCGGCCTGATCCCCACCTGCGAAACGCTTTCTCTGGCTCAGAAAACCCTCGCGGCCATCAGCGAAAAGCACCGCATGCAGGTTTCTCACATGGGCTTCCTGGTCTCCCTGCTGGATGGGCTGGCCATCGAAGCGGCGACGCGAGGCGAACTGCTGGCCTGCATCCGCGGGAAAAACCGCCATGAGCTCCGCAAGCACGCCGAGACGCGGGGCATCACCCCGGCGGCGACAGCCCTGCTGGAAACGGCCACCGACCTCTGTGGCGAATTCCGTGAAACGCTGAGCCGGGCGCGCACCATCGCCATCACCCAGAGCATGACTGATGCGCTCGACCAGCTGTCGGCGGTATACGATCTGCTGGAATCCGAAGGCGAGACGGACGGGCTGGTGCTGGATTTTTCCCTGGCGGGCGACATCGACTACTACGACGGCATCGTGTTCCAGGGTTATGTGGAAGGTGTGCCGCGGGCGCTGCTGGCAGGCGGCTATTACGGCAACCTGCTGAAGAAATTCGGCCGCGACCTCGATGCCATCGGCTTCGCGGTCTACCTGAACGAGCTTAACCTGCTTTTCCGCGAGAAGCGCAGGACAGACGTGGACGCGCTGATCCTCTATGCGGACGGCGACGACCCGGCCTCCCTCATCCGCGCGGCGGACGCGCTGGTGAAACAGGGCGTCAGCGTGCGGATGGAGCGCACCATTCCCACGGATCTGAGATACGGGCGGCTGTATCGTTTCCGGGCCGGCGAACTCACGGAGGTGACAGACAATGCTTAACATCGCGCTGCCCAAAGGGAGGCTGGGCGATCAGGTCTATGAAATGTTCTCCTCCATCGGCTACGAATGCGCCGCCATCTATGAGGACAACCGCAAGCTGGTATTCGAGAACCCGGAAAACGACGTCCGTTACCTGCTGGTCAAGCCGTCGGACGTGGCGATTTACGTTGAATACGGCGCGGCGGACGTGGGGGTCGTCGGCAAGGACATCCTGTTGGACGCCAAGCCGGACGTTTACGAGCTGCTCGACCTGAACATCGGCAAGTGCCGCCTGGCGGTGGCCGGGCCGGAGGACTACATCGAGGATCGCGACCAGGTGCTGCGCGTGGCCACCAAATTTGTGGGCGTCACCAAGGATTATTACTCCTCCCTCAACCGGGAAATCGAGATCATCAGGCTGAACGGTTCCATCGAGCTGGCGCCTATCCTGGGTCTGTCGGACGTGATCGTGGATATCGTCGAGTCCGGCAAGACGCTGCGCGAAAACCACCTGAAGGTGATTTCGACGATCGTCCCGGTGAGCGCGCGCTTCATCGCCAACCGTTCAAGCTATCTGTTCAAGAGCGAGGCCATCGCCGACATGCTCGCCAGGCTCAAGGAGGTGCTTTCCCGTGATGCGGATCATGCGCGCTGATCAGTTCGACCTTGCCGCTTTCAAGACGCCGCCCATCCAGGCCGGCAACGACATCGAGGCGCGCGTGGACGAGATCATCGCCCTCGTGCGCAGGGAGGGCGACAGGGCGCTGATCGACTGCGCGTCGCGATTCGACAAGGCACAGCTCGAATCCATCCTCGTCACGGAGGAGGAAATCGAAGCGGCCTTCCGCAGCATGCCGCCCTTCATGATAGAGACCCTCTCTCACGCTCGGGACAACATCGAGGCATTCCATGCGCAGCAGAAGCGCACGGGCTTTCAGATCGCCGGACCGGACGGCAGCCTCCTCGGCCAGCGCGTCATTCCCCTGCGCCGCGTGGGCATTTATGTGCCCGGCGGCACGGCCAGCTATCCCTCGACTGTGCTCATGAACGCCATCCCGCCCAAAATCGCGGGAGTCAAGGAAATCGTGATGGCCACGCCGCCCATGCGCGACGGAACGGTGGCCCCGGCCATCCTCGCCGCCGCGCACATCGCGGGCGTCACCAGAATCGTCAAGGCGGGCGGAGCGCAGGCCATCGCCGCGCTGGCATACGGCACAGAGTCGGTGCCCGCGGTCGATAAGATCGTCGGCCCCGGCAACGTCTATGTGGCGACCGCCAAGCGGCGCGTATACGGCACAGTGGATATCGATATGATTGCCGGACCCAGCGAGATCCTGGTCATCGCGGACGGGAAAACCAATCCCGCCCACGCCGCGGCCGATCTGCTTTCCCAGGCGGAACACGACCGCATGGCCTCGGCCATACTCATCACCGACAGCCCGCAGCTTGCCGCTGCCGTGCAGGCGGAAATCGAACGCCAGCTGGAAACGCTCCTGCGGCGCGACATCGCCCGCTCCTCCATCGAGCAGAACGGCCGCATCATCCTGGTGAACAGCCTCGAAGAGGGCGTAGACCTTGCCAACGCCATTGCCCCGGAGCACCTGGAGCTGTGCGTAGACGAGCCGCTGGCGCTCCTCGGGCGGGTGGAGAGCGCCGGTTCGGTGTTCCTCGGGCGCAACGCGCCGGAGGCCCTGGGCGATTACTGGGCCGGTCCCAACCACACGCTGCCCACCAGCGGCACAGCGCGCTTCTCTTCGCCGCTGTCGGTGGATGACTTTGTGAAGAAATCCCAGTTTATCTACTACTCGCGGGAGGCGCTGGAAGGCGCGAAGGACGCCATCGTGGCCTTCGCCAGGCAGGAAGGGCTCACCGGACACGCCGCTTCCGTCGCCATCCGGTTTGGAGAAAGCGTATGAGCAGGTTTTTGTCGCCGCGGCGCGCGGCGCTCATCCCCTACACGCCCGGCGAACAGCCGAGAATGTCCGGCCTCATCAAGCTGAACACCAACGAGAGCCCCTACCCCCCTTCGCCCCGCGTGGTTGAGGCGATCACGCAGGAGTCGTTGGCGGGGCTGCGGCTGTATTCCGACATCCAGGCGGAGGGCCTGACGCGGGCAATTGCCGAACGATACGGGTTGGAGCAGGACCAGGTGCTGGCCGGCAACGGATCGGACGAGATCCTCTCCTTCGCCTTCCAGGCCTTCGGAGAGCGGGGCGTCGCCTTCCCGGACATTACCTACGGCTTCTACGCCGTCTGGGCCGCGCTGTACGGCTGTCCGGCGCGCGTCGTGCCCCTGGCGGAGGATTTCACCGTTCCCCTCCCCGCCTTCATGAGCAACCGGGAAACCATCTTCCTGGCAAATCCCAACGCGCCCACGGGCATCGCCCTGCCGTCTGAGGCTGTTCGCGGCCTGCTGGACGCCAATCCGGACCAGGTGGTGGTGGTGGACGAAGCCTACGTGGACTTCGGCGCGCAATCGGTTGTTCCCCTGATCCGGGCCTATGAAAACCTCCTGGTGGTGCAGACGTTTTCCAAGTCGCGCCAGCTGGCCGGCGCCCGGCTGGGATTCGCGATGGGATCCAAAGCGCTCATCGACGACCTGCGGCGCATCAAGTTCTCCTTCAATCCGTACAACGTCAATTCGCTCACGCAGCGGGTGGGCGAGGCCGCCATGAGGGATGAAGCGTACTTCGCCAAATGCTGCGCCCTGATCGCAGAAACCCGTGAAAGAACGGCGGCGGCGCTGCGGGCGCTGGGCTTCGACGTGCTCCCCTCCCGCGCGAACTTCCTCTTCGCCGCGCCGCGCTTTATGGAGGGCGGCGAATATATGAGGGCGCTCAAGGAACGGAATATACTGGTGCGTCACTTCGACGGCAAGCGCACCCGCGACTATGTGCGCATCACCATCGGCACGCAGGCGCAGATGGACGAACTGGTGCGCGTGACAAAGGAGCTGATGACATGAGAAAGGCGGAAATCGCGCGCAAAACCCGCGAAACCGACATCACCCTCAAGCTGAACCTGGATGGCGGCGGCTTTGCCAGCATCGACACCGGCTGCGGCTTTCTGAATCACATGCTGGAGCTGTTTGCCTTTCATGGCGGCTTTGACCTGGAACTCCTCTGCCGGGGCGATACGCAGGTGGACGACCACCATACGGTGGAGGATGTGGGCATCGCACTGGGCCAGGCGGTGTTCGAAGCGCTGGGCGACCGGGCAGGCATCGCGCGCTACGGCAGCATGTTCCTGCCCATGGACGAGGCGCTGGTGCTCTGCGCCATCGACCTGAGCGGCCGCGACACGCTGGGCTGGCAGGTGAGCATTCCCACGGAAAAGGTGGGCAGCTTTGACACGGAGCTGGTGAAGGAATTCATGCTGGGCTTCGTGCGCAGCCTTCGCGCCACGCTGCACTTCCAGCAGCTGGCCGGGGAGAACAGCCACCACATCATCGAGGCCATGTTCAAGGGCCTGGGCCGGGCGCTCCGGCAGGCGGCGGCCGCCGATCCGTCAAAGGCGGGACGCGCGCCTTCATCTAAGGGCATGCTGGTCTGAGGGAGGAAGCGCGGATGATCGCCATCATTGACTACGGCGTGGGCAACCTGTACTCCCTCAGCCACTCGCTGACGCACCTGGGCGTGGAAAACGCCGTCACCAGCGACCGCGCCCTGATTGGGGCGGCGGACAAGCTGATCCTGCCCGGTGTGGGCGCCTTCGGCGACGCCCGGAAGCGCCTGGACGACTGCGGCCTGACGGAGGTCATCGTGGGCCGCGCTCATGCGGGCATACCGCTGCTGGGTATCTGCCTGGGCATGCAGCTGCTGTTTGAAAAGAGCTTTGAATATGGCGAACACGAAGGTCTGAACCTGATTCCCGGCCAGGTATGCCCCATCCAGGCTGACCTGCCCCGTCCTCTCAAGGTGCCGCATATCGGCTGGAACCAGCTGCATATCGTGCGGCCCTGTCTGCTCACCCGGGATATCGCCGAGGGCGACAGCGTGTATTACGTCCATTCCTACTATGCGAAAAACGTAGGCGATTGCCTGATGGCCTCGTCAGAATACGGCGTTGAGGTGCCCGGCATCGTGCAGAAGGACAACGTATACGGCGCGCAATTCCACCCGGAAAAGAGCGGCGAGATCGGGCTGCGCATACTGAGGGCCTTCGCCGAAGGCGCATGAGGAGGCGTAAAGATGCTGATATTTCCGGCCATTGACCTGCGGGGCGGCCAGGTTGTGCGCCTGAGCGAAGGCGATTACGGGCGCATGACCGTCTATGCTTCCGATCCCCTGGAAATTGCCCGGCGTTTCCGGGCCGCCGGCGCGGCCTGCCTGCACGTGGTCGACCTGGACGGCGCGAAGGACGGCACGCAGGAGAACCTGCCCGTCATCGCCGCGATCGTGCGCGAGGGCGGCCTGTTCGTTGAGGTGGGCGGCGGCGGCCGCAGCGAGGAGAGCGTCGGCCGTTATATGGACCTGGGCGTGGATCGCGTGATTGTGGGCACCATGGCGGTGGAAAACCCGGCACTGATGGAAAAGCTGGCGGCGAAGTATCCCGGCCGCCTGGCCGCCGGCGTGGACGCCCGCGATGGCCGCGTCGCCATCCACGGCTGGCGTGCGCTGACGGACATCGACGCCTGCGAGTTTGCGCGCGGCCTGCCCGCCTGCGGCGTGGATACGGTTATTTATACCGACATCTCACGGGACGGCATGCTGGGCGGGACGAACCTCGCGGTTTACGAGCGCCTCTCTCAGGTCCCGGGGCTGAAGGTGGTGGCGTCCGGCGGCATCTCCTTCGAGCGGGAAATCGCGGCGCTTCGCGGCATGAATCTGTATGCCGCCATTCTGGGCAAGGCGCTTTATACCGGCAAGCTGTCGCTCCCGCGCGCGCTGGCCATCGCCCGGGGAGAGGAGGCGCCCCAGTGATCTCCAAGAGAATCATCCCCTGCCTGGACGTGCGGAACGGACGTGTGGTCAAGGGCGTCAACTTCGAGGGCATTCAGGACGTGGCCGACCCGGTCGAAATGGCGCGCTTTTACAATGACAGCGGCGCGGACGAGCTGGTGTTCTACGACATCACCGCCTCCTTCGAGGGACGGGGGCTGTTCACGGATATCCTCAGGCGCACGGCCGCCGAGGTGTTCATTCCCCTCACGGTGGGCGGCGGTATCAACGAAGTGGCGGACTTTGAGCGCGTGCTCGCCTGCGGAGCCGACAAGGTGAGCGTCAATTCCGGCGCGATCCGCAATCCCGGCCTGATCGAACAGGCGGCTCGCCGCTACGGCAACCAGTGCGTGGTGCTCTCCATGGACGTGAAGCGGGTCGGCGGCCAGTTCCGCCTGTTTGCCAAGGGCGGACGCGTGGACACCGGCATCGACGCGCTGGAGTGGGCTCACGCCGGGCAGGAGCGCGGCGCGGGCGAACTGGTGGTCAACAGCATCGACACCGACGGCGTGAAGAACGGCTTCGATCTGGACATGCTCCGCGCTGTGGCCGCCCGCGTGAACATACCGATCATCGCCTCGGGCGGCGCGGGCAGCATGGAGCACTTCAAAGCCCTGTTCCTGGGCGAGGAAAAGGTGGACGCCGGCCTGGCCGCCTCGATCTTCCACAGGCGGGAAGTCCCCATCGCGGCGCTCAAGCGCTATCTGGCGGACGAAGGCATTCCAATGCGCATCATACGGCAGCGGGAGGAGAATTCAAATGACAGTTGACGAGCTGAAATTCGACGCGAACGGCCTCATTCCGGCCGTGGTTCAGGATTATTTCACCAAAAAAGTGCTGACGCTCGCGTACATGAACCGGGAATCCCTGGAAATCTCCATGAAGGAAGGCCGCACCTGCTTCTACTCGCGTTCCCGCAGGTGCCTGTGGCGCAAGGGAGAAACCTCCGGCAACGTGCAGGAGATCGTCTGCATCCGAGCAGACTGCGACTGCGACGCGCTGGTCGTGGAGGTCATCAAGGCGGGGCCGGCCTGCCACACGGGCGAGGATTCCTGCTTCTTCAACGAGGTCTACCAGAGCGAGGCGCATCCCTCCTTTTCTCTGGACGCGCTCTATGAACTCATCGCCGGCCGGAAGAGCCAGCCCAAGGAGGGCTCCTACACCACCTATCTCTTCGAGAAAGGACTCGACAAGATCCTCAAAAAGGTGGGTGAAGAGTGCACAGAGGTGATCATAGCGGGCAAGGGCGGCGACAAAGCGGAAACCGTCTTTGAAATCGCTGATCTCACCTATCACCTGCTGGTGCTGATGGTGGAGGCCGGCGTCTCCATTGACGACGTGATGGGCCAGCTGGCCAGCCGCCATGTCATCGACCACAAGGTGAAGCAGGAGAAGATGAAGTAGCGTGCCCCGCGCGCGGCCGTCTGTAAGCAGGGAGTGGTTCATCCGATGAAAAAGGTGGGAATACAGATCGCCGTGCTGGCGGCGGTTCTGCTGCTGATGTGCGCCGTCTTCAGGCTGGCATCAGGCAACACCTATACCGCCTGCATCCCCTTTCGGCCCTGGATGGCACAGGAGCTGGACCTCGAGGCCGAAATGCCGGATGTGATCGCATCCGGCGTGCCGGAACGGCGCGGCACCCGGTTATTGGTGCCCGTCGAGGCAAAAGGTCCGGGCGAGTCGTTTTTGTCCGTGAAGGCCGACGGCCAGGATGATGCGGAGGAAACGCTCTTCTTTCACGTGGATTCGCTGATGACCGTCTACGACATAGAAACGGGCGGTTTCACCGGCGACCTGGCTGTGATGTGCGCCTTGACGGTATTCTGCCTGGCGGTAGCTTTCATCATGTTCAGGCATTACTGGCGGACGCGCGGCCCGGCTTTCTATGCCTACAGCACCATCTACGCCGCAGGCTTCTCGCTGTTTGCGCTGCTGACCGGGCTCAGCATGCTGAACATCACTCTCCGACACGTCATTCAGCCTTTGAATTACACCATGCTCGGCGTCTACTCGACGCTCTGCGGCGCCGGGTACAATTTCATGCTGCTGACATCGCCCCTCCTGCTGGCATTCGCCGTGGCGATGACCATAAGCAACGCCGCGCTGATGCGTCACGAGGGGTCCAAGCCCAAGAACGTGCTGGGCATCGTCATTGGCTTTCTGCTGGTGGCGGGAGAAATTGTGGGAGTACTGCTCTTCAACAGAAACTTTGCAGGGTCGGAATGGGAATACCGGGTGCAGCGCACGATCGAAAACGTATACGCCATGTTCTTCACTTACTTCGAGTGCATGCTGATCGGCGCCATCATCTGCGGCGTAAAAGCCGCGCGGCACATTCCCCCTATGGATCGGGATTATCTCGTCATCCTGGGCTGCAGCTTCCGGAAGGACGGCACGCTGACGCCGCTGCTGCGGGGCCGGGTGGACCGGGCGCTCGCCTTCTGGCGCTCGCAGAAGGAGACCACAGGTCACGAGGCGGTGCTGATGCCCTCCGGAGGCCAGGGCACGGACGAGGTCATGCCGGAAGCCGAAGCCATGCGGCGTTACCTGCTGACGCAGGGCGTGCCGGAAACGCTGATTCAGGTGGAAGACCGGTCGCGCAATACCTACCAGAACATGACCTGCTCCAAAGCGCTGATCGACGCCGCCGGCCCGAATGCCAAAGTGGCCTATGTAACCACGAATTATCACGTGTTCCGCAGCGGCGTATGGGCCGCCAGGGCCGGATTGCCCGCGGAAGGCATAGGAAGCCGCACGAAATGGTGGTACTGGCCCAACGCCTTCATGCGGGAATGCGTGGGCCTGCTGGTCAATCACATCTGGCAGGAGCTCCTGCTGCTGGTGCTGATGATCGCCTTCTTTGGGGTGCTGTCGCTGACGCTGTGAAGGAAGCGCCCATTCTGAAAGCCCGGCGCCATTTCCCCATCGTCTCAGGACATTGCCAGACTGCGTTTGTCAACGCCGCGACTCCGAATCCCATGGCCGCATCGTCGAATCCTGTATTATTCCTGCCGGGAGGTCAATAAACAATTTGAGGCGGACGCAGATGCGTCCGCCTGCTGTGTCTCCCCTGCCGGGCTCGCGGAGGACGGTTACAGGTTCAAAAGCACCACCGATGCCACGCCCATCGCATAGCCGACATACTGCAGCTTCGTGAAGCGCTCGCCGTATATGAACCAGGCCAGCACGAACGTAAACAGCATGCCCAGCGCCGCGTTGGTGGGATAGAGGATGGTGTTGGGGATGTGGCCGATCAGCGTCAGGATGATCAGGTTCAGCAGGCCGTTGGCCGTACCGTTGACCGCGGCATAGGGCAGGCACTTCCTGACCTCCCCGCTGAAGCCGCGATTCCAGACCACCGATACGGTCATCAGGATCACGAAGGACACGGCCAGGGCGATGATCATGAATTCATGGGAAAAGCTGTCGCCCAGATGCCGTTTCTGCATGTTCGACATGATCATGCAGCCGCCGTTGCCGATGAAGGCGATGAACACCCACTTGAACCAGCGGCCCGACAGCGGCTGCCGTCCGTCAAACCTCAGGTTGACCAGCACCAGCGAGCCCGTGAGCAGCGCAAAACCCGCCGCCGTCAGAAAGGTGACCCGTTCGCCCAGCATTACCCCATAGGCCGCGGGAAAAACCAGGGCCAGCGATATGATCAGCGAAGTCAGCGCCACCGGTCCGTAGCGCATTGCGTATACCGTGCCGACCCAGGCTGATAAATAGCACAGGGCAAAGCCCAGCGAATATGGCCAGAGCCGGGCGTCAAAATCCAGCTGCAGGCGCGAGGTCAGCAGGAAGAAAGCCAGTGCGATCAGGCAGGTGACGGCGGAAAACAGGATCGCATCCGGCGATTTCGATTTGAGGTTGTATTGCTTCTGCGCCACGCTCTGGCAGCATCCGAAGAGCGGGGAGCACAGGAGCAGCAGGTAGTAGATCATGATTCGCGCTCCTTTGAAGCGTCCGGCCCCTTCGGCCGCGCCGCTTCGCGTCAGTCGTCCGTCTGTCCCTGGATGATGCGCAGCATCCTGGAGCTGACAATGCGGCGCTCATCGTCCGTCACCAGCGAAAAACGATTGCAGTCGTAGGGCGTGCTCAGGTAATTCCACACGCTGTAGGGCAGACCATTCTGCCTGGCGAATCGGATGACATCGCTCATCCAGCTTTCCCGCCAGGCCGTGCGCGCGTGGCGTATGGTGCCGAACTCGCCCAGCCACAGCACCTTGTCGGGATGCGCCCGGTGAAACTCGGCTGCCCCGCGCAGCCCGTGCTCCACATAATCCCGCCCGATGATCGGCCAGGCGTCGAATTCGGATGGATCACCGCCGGAGAACACGGCGAAGTCCTTGTAATAGGCGTTGTCGCCCGGATAGGGAATCTCGCGGTTATAGGCGTACTGAGCGGGATGGATGGTCGTGCGCTGGTGCGTAAAGGCGAACGGGCCGTAATAGTGAAAGGTATAGGCGATGCGGTCGTCATCATACAGCCGCAGGTCACGCAGGCGATCCGGGCTGTTCCACTGGGCCGAGCCGATGATCAGGCGGCGGTCCGGGTTTTTCGCGCGGATGGCGCTCACGCAGCGCCCGGCCAGTTCGTTCCAGGCCGCAGCGTCCGTCGTGGTCACCTCGTTGAGGGGCTCGAAGATGATGTCACAGCCGCTGTAGCGATCCTCGAGCATTTCCCACAGCCGGATGAATCGCTCCTGAAGCGCACTGTCCTGCATGAGCGACGAGGCTTCCGCAAAGTCGCAGTAGCAGCCGATGGCGTGGTGCAGGTTCAGCACGACCTCCAGCCCCTCATCGAGGCACCAGCCGACCATGCGATCGAGCAGTTTGAGCATGTCTTCGCGATAGCAATACGGCCGCTCGTATTCCTCCACCACAACCTGATCGAACGGAACGCGGATGTGATCCATGCCCATCGCCTTGATGTTGCGCACGTCCCACAGGCTCAGATAACGTTCAAAATGCTCCCTGTCGCCGATGCTCAGGTTGAAGGCCATGTGCTCCGGCAGAAAGCGCACGCGCTTGTAATTGGTCATCCAGCCTCCGACGCCCATTCCCCTGTGCAGTTTCCCAAAGGGCTCCATGTGATGCACCTCCGTCTTATCCTGATTGCCGCCATCCGGCGGACCTGCCCCGAAAAGAAGCAGGATTACGGTTCAGATCTCTCATCCATGATGAAAACAGAACGCAGGCTTCCCTGCCGCCACTCGCTGCGCCATGCCTGAGCGCCCGCCAGCGTGAAGGATTCCATGGCGCCGGCGTCAAAATGCTCCAGGTGGCGAAGATGGGCCTCCGCCTGCGCCCGCTTCAGGGGGCTCGGAACATGCCCGGCCAGATACTCATCGAACGGCAGCGCCAGAACGCTCCTGAGCGTTTCGTTCAGCCGGTCGAGGCCGGCCGCCTCCGGGCCGAGCAGCTGCAGCCGGGGATTCAGCGCGTCTCCAGCCAGAAGAAGGCGACGCCTGCGAAGGAGCAGTCCCCGGGATCCGCGGGTGTGCCCCGCGAGGCACACGCACTCCGCCGTTTCGCCGCCCAGGTCAAATTCGGCGCCTGCCGGCAGATCCTCCAGCGCGTAGTCCGGGGCTTCTCCCAGCAGCGGCCAATCCTCGCGGGCCAGGCGCACCGACGGAAAGCGCCGGTTGCCGCCCACGTGGTCGTAATGCCCGTGGCTGTTCAGCACCAGACAGGGCGTCGAAACCTCCTGCTCTACGAACGTCCTCAGGTCCCTCTTCCCCATGCCCGTGTCCCACAGGAGGGCGTTCTTCTCGCCGGCCACCAGGACGCAGTAGACCCGATAGTCTTCCTCAATCTGGAAAACGCCCGGACAAACCTCATGCGTATTCATGCCAAAACACCACGCGGCGGGGCCCGCAAGAGCCCCGCCTGTCCGTTCAGTTGATCATTGTGCGAATTTGTAGCGCAGCACCGGGCTGCGGGCCGCGGTCACCTCGTCAGGCCGCCCGATGGGGCAGCTGTGCGGCGCGCTGTGCAGGCTTTCCGGGTCGGTTCTGGCCTCCTCCAGAATGCCCAGGAAGACGGAAGCCGCTTCGTCCAGGGTCTCGGGGCTCTCCGTCTCGGTCGGCTCCACCATCAGCGCCTCGTGGACGATCAGGGGGAAGTACATCGTCGGAGGATGCATACCGAAATCCAGCAGACGCTTGGCAACATCCATGGCCGATACGCCCGTCTCGTGCTTCAGCCGCTCCAGCGTCATGACGAATTCGTGCATGCAGATGGTATCAAAGGACATATCGTAGCTGTCCTTCAGCTTATTCATCAGGTAGTTGGCGTTCAGTACGGCACCGGCAGAAGCTTCCGGGATGCCTTCCCGGCCCAGCGTGAGGATGTAAGTCAGCGCGCGCACCGCCACCAGGAAGTTGCCCCAGAAGGAGCGGACCCGGCCCATCGTGTGCGCGGGAGTACAGAAGCGGTAGGCGCCGTTTTCCTCGCGGATCCGGGGCTCAGGCAGGTATTCCTCCAGGAACGCCTTGCAGCCCACCGGACCGCTGCCAGGGCCGCCGCCGCCGTGCGGCGTGGAAAATGTTTTGTGCAGGTTCAGGTGCACGCAGTCAAACCCCATGTCGCCGGGACGCACATGCCCCATGATGGCGTTCAGATTCGCGCCGTCATAATAGCACAGGCCGCCGGCGCGGTGGACGATCTCGGTGATTTCCAGGATGTTGGGGTCGAACAGTCCCACGGTGTTGGGATTGGTGAGCATAAGGCCCGCCGTATCCGGGCCGACAGCTGCACGCAGCGCATCCAGATCAACGCCGCCCTGGGCGTTGGAAGGGATGGAGACGACGGAGAAGCCCGCCATCACCGCCGAAGCGGGATTTGTGCCGTGGGCGGAATCCGGTACGAGGATTTTCGTGCGGGCCGCGTCGCCGCGGGCCTGGTGATAGCGGCGGATGAGCAGAAGCCCGGTGTATTCCCCGTGGGCGCCCGCCGCGGGCTGGAAGGTCATGCCGTCCATGCCCGTTATTTCACACAGCAGCTTCTCCAGCCTGAAGAGAACCTCCAGACACCCCTGCGCGGTGTCCTCACCCTGCAGAGGATGGATGCCGGTGAAGCCGGGCAGCGCCGCCATTTCCTCGTCGATCCGGGGATTGTACTTCATGGTGCAGGAGCCCAGCGGGTAGAAGCCATCATTCACACCGTGAGTCTGCTTGGCCAGCTCGGTGTAGTGCCGACCCAGATCCACCTCGGAGATTTCCGGCAGACGCGGCGCTTCGGCGCGCAGCAGCGAAGGATCAAAGGAGACAGCCGGCACATCGCAGGCGGGAATCAGGCTCTGGCCGCGGCCAGTCCGGCTCCGTTCAAACAAAAGCTTCATTTCCGGCTCACCTCCCTGCAGATTTCCGCCAGGCGTTCGATCTGGCCGCGGGTGTTCTTCTCGGTGCAGCACCAAAGGATGCCGTCATCCAGCGGCAGGCCGCCAAGCATCCCCTCGTCGTCCAGGCGCTTTTGCAGCGTTTCAGGCGGCACGGGGCAGGCGGTGACAAACTCGTGGAAGAAAGGCTTCGCCGTCTTCAGCTCAAAGCCGGGGATGGCATTCAACAGGCCGGCCAGGCAGTGCGCGTGCGCAGCGGAATTCTCAGCCGCCCGCTTCAGGCCGGCGGGCCCCATGGCTGCCAGGTAGACCGACGCCGTCATGGCGCAGAGCGCCTCATTGGAACAGATGTTGGAGGATGCCTTTTCACGGCGGATGTGCTGCTCCCGCGCCTGCAGGGTCAGCACAAAGCAGCGCCGGCCCTCCTTGTCGACGGTTTCACCCACGATGCGTCCGGGCAGCTTGCGCATCATGGCCGCCTTGCAGGCCATAAAGCCCAGGTAGGGGCCGCCGAAGCTCAGCGGCATACCCAGCGGCTGCCCTTCGCCCACGGCGATGTCGGCGCCGTATTCGCCGGGCGTCTTCAACAGGCCCAGGGAGATGGGATTGGCCGCCATGATGACCTTTGCGCCGGCCTCGTGGGCGATGGCAGTGATTGCGTCCATATCCTCCAGCACGCCGTAGAAGTTGGGGCTCTGGGCATACACACAGGCGACGTTGTCGGCAAGGGCTGCCTTCAGCGCGTCCGCATCCAGCGCGTAGCCGGTCGTAGGCAGCACCGTCACGGGCACGCTGCGGCTCTCGCAGTACGTCCTGACGACGCCCAGCACCTGGGGATCCACGGTGTCCGGCAGGACCACGCCGCTGCGCTTATGCTCCTGGCACATCATGACTGCCTCAGCAGCGGCCACCGCGCCGTCGTACACGGAGGCGTTGGACACATCCATGCCGGTCAGCTCGCAGATCTGGGTCTGATACTCGAAGATGGACTGCAACACGCCCTGGCTGATCTCCGCCTGATAGGGCGTGTAGGCCGTCACAAACTCCTCCTTGGAGGTCACGGTCTTCACAATGGCGGGGATGTAATGATCGTAGGCACCGGCTCCGCGGAAGATGGCACGATAGCGCCGGTTTTTATCCGCCAGCGCGCCGACCGCCTGCGCCGCCTCCATTTCGCTCATGCCCTCGGGAATATCCAGCACCTTCAGCCTGGCCGAAGCGGGCACATCCCGATACAGTTCCTCGGTGGAGGAAAGGCCGATGGCTTCCAGCATTCGCTGCCGCTCCTCGGCCGTTGAGGGGATATAGCTTCCCATTACGCGTCCTCCTCGGCAGCGCAGACAGCCTCATAGGCGGAGGCGTCCAGCAGCTCGTCCGTCGCTTCGGTGCCGGCAATCTTGATGAGCCAGGCTCCATAGGGATCCTCATTGACTGCCTCAGGCGCGTCGTTCAGCGCTTCGTTCACCTCGGCCACCTTGCCGGTCGCGGGACTGAAGACGTCGGAGACGGCCTTGACGGATTCCACCTCCGCGAAGGACTCGCCCGCGGTCACTTCTTCGCCTGCTTCAGGCAGACGAATAAACACGATGTCGCCCAGGGCCGTCGCGGCAAAGTCCGTAAGGCCCACGACCAGCAGGCCGTCCTCTTCCTTCACCCATTCGTGAGACTTGGTATACTTCAGATCCGCAGGAATGTTCGCCATGATGGTCTCCTCCTTATAATTCAGGTTCACTGATCCTTTTTGACATAAAATGGAAGCGGCACGATTTCAGCTGCCACGCGGCGCCCGCGCACATCCGCTTCAACGGCGGTTCCGGTCGCGGCATGCGCGGCGTCCACCAGCGCCATGGCCACGGCTTTGCCCAGATACGGGCAGTGGGTGCCTGAAGTGCTGTGCCCGATCAGCTCGTCGCCGATGAACACGTCCTGGTGCTCGCGAATGATGCCCCGGCCCGTCACGGCCAGGCCCACGCGGACCCTCCGGGGCTCGCCGGCGGCGATCAGGGCGTCCCGTCCGATGAATTCCTCCTTGCCCAGCTTGACGCCAAAGCCCAGGCCGGCCTCCAGGGGCGTGATGTCCTCGTCCATCTCGTGGCCGTAAAGCGGCATGGCCGCCTCCAGGCGCAGGGTGTCGCGCGCGCCCAGGCCGCAGGGAATCAGGCCGTATTCCTCACCCGCCGCCCGCAGGGTCTTCCACAGGTTCTCCGCATTCCCGCAGGCCGTATAGATCTCGTAGCCGTTCTCCCCCGTGTAGCCGGTGCGGGAGATCATACAGCTCATGCCGTCGATCTTCACCTCGCGGATGGCGGTGTAGTACTTCTGCGGAATGCTCTCCGCGGGCAGCAGCTTCGCCATGATGGCAGGCGCTGCAGGGCCCTGGATGGCCACCTGGGCCACGGCGTCGGAGATGTCCCTGATCTCGGTACCCTCCAGCACGTTCGCCGCCATGTGCGCATAGTCCTTGTGCCGGTTGGAGGCGTTGACCACCACCAGGTACTCCTCCTCGCCGAACTTGTACACCAGCACGTCGTCCACACAGCCGCCGCGCTCATTGCACATGACGCTGTAGCGCACGCGGCCCGTCTTCATGCCGGTAAAGTCGTTGGTCAGGATGTGATTCAGCGTTTTGAGGGCCGTCGGGCCGGTGAATGTGATCTCGCCCATATGGGAAACGTCAAAAAGGCCTGCCTTCTCCCGCACGGCCATGTGCTCCGCCACCACGCCGGTCTTGTACTGCACCGGCAGCAGATACCCTGCAAACGGTACGATTTTGCCGCCTTCGGCGATGTGAACGTCGTAAAGAGGAGTCTTGAGTTCCACGATGCCGTCACCTCCGTGAACAAAATGACAGAGGCACAGATGGACTGCGTCCATCCGCGCCTCTGTTTAATGACCTGAAAGATTCTCCGCGCAGGCGGATTGCTTCTTCGGTGCGTTGCCGCTTTCCAGAGGTTCGTCCCGAGCCGGTTCTTTTGCCTGAGAGTTTTGTGCCCCTTCGGCTCCATATCAAAATGATCTCTCCCGGTTCGTTCATCCGAAGCTGCGCTATTCTTCTGTCTGAACCCATTGTAAGGGATGGAAAGCGAAAAGTCAAGCGAACTTTTGCCGTGGCTCAGTTCACTTTCAAATACCCATCTCTTCCTTGACTTCCCGGAAACAACGGACAGCAAAATCCAGGTCCTCCCTGGTGTGCCCCGCCGAAACCTGCGTGCGCACGCGCGCCTTTCCCATGGGCACCACGGGATAGGAGAAGCCCACCACGTATACGCCCTTTTCCAGCATGCGTGCGGCGAACTCCTGGGCCACACGGGCGTCGTAGAGCATGACCGGCACGATGGGATGCGTGCCCTCGGGAACATCAAAACCCAGCTTGCTCAGCTCGCTGCGGAAATACGCGGTGTTGGCATGCACGCGGTCGCGCAGCTCAGTGGATTCGCTGAGCATGTCGAACGTCTCGCAGGCCGCCGCGGCGATGGCCGGAGCCAGCGTGTTGGAGAACAGATAGGGCCGGCTGCGCTGGCGAAGCAGATCCACGATGCTCTGCCGGGCCGCGGTGTAGCCGCCGCTGGCACCGCCCAGGGCCTTGCCGAGCGTGCCGGTGATGACGTCTACGCGGCCCATCACGCCGCAGTATTCCGGCGTGCCGCGGCCGTGCTCGCCCATGAAGCCCACGGCATGGCTGTCGTCCACCATGACCAGCGCGTCGTACTGCTCAGCCAGGTCGCAGATGCCCTGCAGGTTCGCGATGAAGCCGTCCATGGAGAACACGCCGTCGGTGGCGATCATGATCGTGCGGGCGCCGGCCGCCTTGGCTTCGGCGAGCTTCGCGGCCAGATCGTCCATGTCGTTGTTCTTATAGCGGTAGCGCATGGCCTTGCACAGGCGCACGCCGTCGATGATGCTGGCGTGGTTGAGCTCGTCGGAGATGATGGCGTCTTCCTTGCCCAGCAGCGTCTCGAAGAGGCCTCCGTTTGCGTCGAAGCAGGAGGAATAGAGGATGGCGTCGTCCATGCCCACGAAATCGGCGATCTTCTTCTCCAGCGTCTTATGCAGCTCCTGGGTGCCGCAGATGAAGCGGACGCTGGAAAGGCCGTAGCCCCAGCGGTCATAGCTTTTCTTCGCCGCCTCAATGATGCGCGGATTATCGGAAAGCCCCAGGTAGTTGTTGGCGCACATATTCACCACATTCCGGGCCTTTGTGGTGTCGATCCGGCTGCGCTGAGGGGTAGTGATGATGCGTTCGTCCTTAAAAGTGCCGGCCGCGCGGATGTCCGCCAACTCGGCTTCGTAGCGCTTAAGTGCTTCCTTCATGAGTCATTCCTCCTCGCTATGCGTCCAGTCCAGCACGACCTTGCCCGCCATGCCGCTGTTCATGGCCTCAAAACCCTTTTCATAGTCTTTATAGCTGAAGCGATGGGTGATCATGGGGGTGAGATCCAGGCCGCCCTCCACCATGGTGATCATCTTATACCAGGTCTCAAACATCTTGCGGCCGTAAATACCCTGCAGGGTCAGGCCCTTCATGATCACATGGTTCCAGTTGATCTGCACGCCGGGCTGCTGAAGGCCCAGCAGGGCGATCTTGCCGCCGTTGCGCATATGCTCGATCATACTGTTCAGCGCCGCGCCGCTGCCGCTCATTTCCAGGCCCACGTCGAAGCCCTCCACCATGCGGAGGTCGCCGTAGATGTCGTCGAGGCTTTCCCGGGTCAGGTTCACGGTGCGGGTCGCGCCCATCTTTCTGGCCAGGTCGAGCCGATAATCGTTCAGGTCGGTGACGACCACGCTGCGCGCGCCGTTCTTGCGGCAGATGGCCGCGGCCATCATCCCGATAGGGCCCGCCCCGGCGATGAGCACATCTTCGCCGATCACGTCGAACATCAGCGCCGTGTGGGTGGCGTTGCCGAAGGCGTCGAAGAAAGCGACGACTTCCTCGTCTATGCCCGCAGGGATGGGGATGACGTTATAAGCGGGAATCACCAGGTATTCGGCGAAGGCGCCGTCGCGGTTCACACCCACGCCCTTGGTGTTTTCGCACCACTGGCCGTTGCCGGCGCGGCAGTTGCGGCAGTGTCCGCACACGATATGCCCTTCGCCGGAAACGATCTGGCCGATGTGATACTGGGTGACGCCCATGCCGAGAGCGGCGATCTCGCCCACGTATTCGTGGCCGGTGATCACCGGAGGCTTGATGTTTTCCTGGCTCCAGGCATCCCAGTTATAGATGTGCACGTCCGTGCCGCAAATGGCGGTCTTGTGCACCTTGATGAGTACTTCGCCCAGGCCCGGCTTGGGTACGGGCATTTTCTTGAGCACCAGTCCCTTGCCCGGTTCGGCTTTGACAAGGGCATCCATCATGGTTTTCATACGAAATGCCTCCTCAGATTGCTGCGGCGGGAAATCCGGAACGATCCGCGCCAGACATATTATAACAATCATTGACTGAAAACACAATATTTCCCGCGAACAATGTCAAAAAAACATCGCGGATTCCTGCAAATGCGCCGAAAGCGGAAGCCGTCAGGGTTTTGCTTCCTCCGTCTGCTGCGGCAGCCTGTGAACGACCTTTGCCCCGTCGATGCCCAGGAAGCGCATCAGGTTGTCGCGGTAGATCTTGCGGACCACGGCTTCGGAAACGCCCAGCTCGCGATAGAGCGCGTCGTCGCGCGCCATCCAGCCCGCGACCCAGTCGGCCCGGTAGGCGGGCACGATCGAATCCGTGCCGAACATGAGGTTGTTTTCAACGTCGTAGCCCACGTTGAACAGCTTGAACAGCAGATCGCGGCGGTAGATGGGCGGCGTGCCGGGCGTCAGGTCGAAGAACATTTCGCAGGGATCGCCGCCGCCGTACACGTTCAGATGGTTCAGGAATTTGCCGTACATGGCGATGCATTCATCGTGCCATGGCCAGGAGCAGTGTCCCATCGAAAACCGCAGCGCGGGCACGTCGATAAGCGCCTCCCAGTTCAGCGGGCGGTTATACTTGCTGGTTTCGCCGCCATACCAGAGGATGCCCGAGTGGAAGATTGCCGGCTTGCCCAGCGAGGCGATGAGGCGCAGCAGGCGCAGGCACTTCTCCTCATAGACATAGTACGAATCGCAGATGAATTTGAACGCGGCGACGCCCCGGCGATGCGCGTCCAGGATGTGCGGCTCGGCCTCCGGCTCGTCCGGATGAACCCAGAACACGGGAAAGAGCCGGCCGGCCTGGCCGTGCGTAAAGGCCTCCAGCGCGCGCATGCGCTCCTCATAGGGGACAAAACGGCCCTCCCTGTCCTTCGGACTGGGGGAAAAGAGGCAGCCGCCCGCCACGCCCGCCTTTGCCAGCTGGTCGAGCAGCAGGGCCGGCGCGTTCCCGGGAACAGGCTGCGGAAACGGCGGCTCCAGATGCATGTGCATGTCGTATCGTTCCATCTTCGCCTCGGCGCCGGTGCGGCAGCCGGCGGAAAGCCGGGCGCGGACGCCGCTCGATTTGTCCGCCGCCTCTATCATTGTACACCGCAGGCCGGAAAAGCGCAACAGAACGCGGCGCGAAAAGCGTCCTTCGCTTGCAAATTGCCCCGTCCTGTGGTAAGCTGAAAAAAGCGGAAAGCATCGAGGCGCAAAAAGGGAGGCATCGCATGGATCTCAAAAGCACGACCGCCGCCAGCATTGAGGTGCTGCTCGGCAAGCGCTGCTGGGTAATAGACATACTGCCCCGGCGGGTGCCGGCCGGCGGCGAAGGCCGCTATTTCTCCGTCGAACGCTGTTTCCTGAACCAGCCCCGCTTCGGCGCGCTGCGGCGTCAGTTCGCCGACCTGCTGCTGAAGCTGTACTGCTACCATGATCTCCTGGTGCTCCCCTCGCCCGACGGCCAGCCGGTTCATAACCCCGAACCCGAGGCGCTGGCACGCTGGGTATTGGAGGCCCGGACCGCGATCAGCATCCTGCTGGAATCCGGAAACGCGCTGATCACCCTCGACCGGGACGACACTCACGCGGCGCTGTTCAACCCCTCGGAGACGCTGCTGTGCCTCGTGCGGCAGCTCGCCGCCGCCCAGGGGCTGTTCGTGTGGGAATCCGTCGGCCGGGCGGAGTGAGGGGCGGCGCGCCCGGCGCGCATGCTTTACAAACCGATGGCGGCGTATTATGATATGAAAAACGGGGCTGGCAGCCCGCGACGCGCCAAACGGCGCAGAAAGAGAAAGGTGAATGGATATGAGAGAGACATTGCGTTACGGACAGGTCGGCGGTTCACTGGACGCTTTCATCGGGGCCGTGCACAGGATCGGCGCTTCGTTTGACGGCAGGGCATCGCTGGCGGCAGGGTGTTTCAGCGGGAACCCGGAGAAAAACCGCCGCTGCGGCGCGTTCTTCCACCTTGACGGAGACAGGATCTATGACGACTACAAAGCCATGGCGAAGGCCGAGGCCGCCCGCGGCGACGGCATCGATTTCGTGGTGATTTCGACGCCCAACAGCACGCACTATGACATCGCGCGGGCCTTCCTGCAGGAGGGCATCAACGTGCTGTGCGAAAAGCCGCTGTGCTTCGACGCCTCGCAGGCGCTGGACCTGCGGCGGCTCGCAGCGGAAAACGGCGCGATGTTCTGCGTCAATTACTCCTACTCCGGCTGCGGCATGGTCAAGGAAGCCCGCGCGCTGATCCGGAAGGGCGCCATCGGCGAGGTGATCAACGTCAACGCCGAATACCTGCAGGAATACCTAGTGGACGACGTGGGCGCGGGCGAGGACACCATGGTCAAGCTTTCCTCCTGGCGCAAGGACCCATCCGTTGCGGGCATCTCCAACTGCGTGGGCGACATAGGCTCCCACATCGAGCACACGGTGGCCTATATGACCGGCCTGAAGCTCCGGCGCGTGGCCGCGAAGCTGGACTATTTCGGGCAGCCGCTCGACCTGAACGCCAACATCCTGGTGGAGTTTGAGAATGGCGCCCACGGCGTGTACTGCTGCTCACAGGTGTGCGTGGGCCACATGAACGGCCTGGTGGTGCGCGTGTTCGGCACGAAAGGTGCCATCGAATGGGTGCAGGAGAACCCCAACGTGCTCTATGTGACGCTGAAGGGCCAGCCCACCCAGATTTACAACCGGGGCATGGGCTACATCAGCGACGAGGCGAAGGCATTCAACCTCCTGCCCTCCGGCCATCCCGAGGGCGTTTACGAGGCCTTTGCGAACATCTATCGGGCATGGATCGGCGCGCTCCTGAAGAAAGTCAACGGCGAGCCCTTCGCAGAGGGCGACTGCGACTTCCCCACCGTCGAGGACGGCCTGAACGGAGTGAAGTTCATTCACGCCTGCGTGGAGAGCAGCAAAAAAGATGCCGCCTGGGTGGAGGTCTGACCCGGCGCTCAGATAACACAGAAAAGGAAGGCGATTGGCATGAACGGCTTTTCTTTTGACAGCACCGGCTTCCGCATCGACGGGGAGGACCGCTACCTCGTATCCGGCGAATTCCACTATTTTCGCGTGCCGAAGGCGGACTGGCGGAGGCGGATGCAGCTTTTCAGGGAGGCAGGCGGAAACTGCCTGGCCACCTATGTGCCCTGGCTGATTCACGAGCCTGAGGAAGGCGACATCCGCTTCGGCGACGTGGATTACCGGGATCTGGCCGGCTTCCTCGCGCTGGCGCAGGAGATGGGGCTGAAGGTGCTGCTGCGGCCCGGCCCTTACCAGTATTCCGAGCTGGACTGCGCAGGCCTGCCCGGCTGGCTGTTCCGGCGCTATCCCGAGGTTCTCGCCCGGGACACCGACGGGAATGCCTTCAACGACTTCGCCGTCTCTTATCTGCATCCCGTTTTCCTGGCAAAGGCGCGGATTTATTATCGGGCTTTCGCGGAGCAGGTGCGTCCATTCATGGCGGAAAACGGCGGGCCGGTGTGCATGCTGCAGGTGGACAACGAGCTGACGGGCGTGCACGTCTGGTTCGGCTCGCTGGACTATAACCGGGAAACCATGGGCTTCGGCGAGCCGGACGGCCGCTATCCCCGCTGGCTGCGGGCCAAATACGGCTCCGTCGCGGCGATGAACGAGGCGTATGAAACGCGGCTGCGCTCTTTTGAAGAAGCGCGGCCCATCGCCGCCGCGGACAGGAAAAGCGTCGCCTCCTGCCGCCGCGTGAAGGATTACCACGATTTCTACCTTGGCACGATCGCCGAATATGCGGGCCTGCTGGCCAGCTGGCTGCGGGAAGACGGGCTTGGCGGCCCCATCTGCCACAACTCGGCGAATCCGGGCATGAACGCGCTCTTTCCGGAAACTGTGCGCGCCATGGGCGACGGCTTCCTGCTGGGCAGCGATCACTACTACACGCTGAACCAGTCCTGGGAGCAGAACAACCCTACGCCGCAGTATTGTCTGCGCGTCATGATGAGCTGCGACACGCTGCGCGCTCTCGGCATGCCGCCCACGGTGCTGGAGCTGCCCGGCGGTTCCCCCTCCGACACGCCGCCCATCCTGCCGGAGGATCTGCTGTGCTGCTACATGAGCAACCTGGCCCTGGGCATGAAGGGCCTCAACTACTACGTGTACACCGGCGGCCCCAACGCGCCGGACACAGGCACCACCTGCGACGTGTACGACTACAACGCGCTGGTCCGTGCGGACGGCAGCCTCAACGGGACCTACGCCTCCGCCAGGGCTTTCGGCGCCTTCATGGCCGAAAACAGCTGGCTGCAGAGGGCCCATCGGGTGGCTTCCGTGCAGGTTGGCTTCGAGTGGAACACGCTGCGCTGCCGCGACTATGATCCCGACCTGCCCTGCGGCGGAGCAAAGATCGCGCATTTCCTGGAGCGGGGCGTGCTCTACACGCTGATGTGCTCGCGCTTCTCGCCGGAAATGACGCCGGTCTGCGGGAGGCTCGATCCCTCCCGCCCGCTCATTCTCCCCTGCCCCTCCGCCATGTCCGCCGAGGCGCAGGATGCGGCGCTTCATTTCCTCAAAAGCGGGGGAAATCTGCTGGTGATGCCTGCGTTCCCCGAAACGGATCTGGATTTCCATCCGCTCAGTCGCTGGGACGATGTGCTGCGCGGGGCGTCGTTCCTGCACGATCAGGCCGTAGGGCCGGCAGTCGAGATCGAAGGCGTCGGGCGCGTGTTCGGCATATCCCGCGCGACGGTGTGCGAACGCCTGCCCGAAGGCGCGACACCCATTGCCTTCGACGCGCGCACCGGCCGCGTGCTCGGCTTCGAGCTGAGTGTGGGCGGCGGCAGGCTGATCTGGTTCGGCGGCACCTGGGAGATGACCGGCTTCCCGCAGGCGCAGATGATGGAACGATTTCTGGAGCGGCTGGACGCGCGGCCCTGCGTGGCCAGCTCGAACAGGAATGTCTTCACGGCGCTCTGGACGGACGAAATCGGCCGGCGCATGCTGTTCGTCCTGAATCCGTACAGCGGCGCGCAGCGCACGCGGCTTCATGTGTTCGAGGGCGGCGGGGTGGCGCTGGACGAGATGGCCCTCCGGCCGATGGAAGTGCGGGCCGTGGCGCTGTGAGCGCCGTCGGGCGCATCTGGTAAAAAAGCGCCCACGCGGGAAACTTGCCCTTTCGGTTTTCCCCATTACATGGTATACTTGTCACAGGCGGCTCAACGGCCGCTGTCCCTGCGCGCCAGGCGCGCAGGCATCCTCAACAACATGCGAACAGGAGTGAACGGTGTATGGCTAAACTGCGTCAGGCAATCGTGGGATTCGGCGGAATGGGCGGCTGGCATGCCGAGAGCGTAAAGACGAAGGTTCCGGAAATTGAAGTTTACGGCGTATACGACATTCGCCCGGAGGCCATGGAGGCCGCCAGGGCCAAGGGTCTGCATACCTATGACTCGCTGGAAAGCCTGCTGGCCGACAAGACGATCGATCTGGTCACCATCGCTGTGCCCAACAACTTCCACAAGAGCATCGCCATTGCCGCGCTGCGGGCGGGGAAAAACGTGGTCTGTGAAAAGCCCGTTACCCTGAACGCCGCCGAACTGGAAGAGATCATCGCCGTGCGCGATGAAACCGGCAAGGTGTTTTCCATTCACCAGAACCGGCGCTGGGATAGGGATTTCCGCATCGTGAAAGCCGCCAAGGACCAGGGACTGCTGGGCCAGGTCTACATGGTCGAGAGCAAAGTGCAGGGATCCCGCGGCTCCATGTACGGCTGGCGCGGCCACAGGGAAAACGGCGGCGGCATGCTGCTAGACTGGGGCGTTCACCTGCTGGACCAGGCCATGCAGATGTTCGACGAGAAGGTTGTCAGCGTGGACGCGCACCTGCTGAGCATGTACACGCCCGGTGTCGACGACAACATCAAGCTCTTCATACGTTTTGAAGGCGGCTGCTCCTACCTGATGGAGATGAGCACCAACTGCCTCATCAATTCCCCCCGCTGGCACGTGCAGGGCACCGAAGGCACGCTGCAGATCGACGACTGGAGCTGCAAAGGCCGGCTGCTGAAGCTCAAGCCCAACGCGGAGATGAAATGGTCGGACGACATCGTGTACACGGAGGCCGGCCCCACCCGCACCATGGCGCCCCGGCCCGAATACACCATGAATGAGATTCCCCTGCCGGACGAGCATCCCGACTGGTCGGACTACTACAAGAACATCGCGGCCGTCATCGATGGCCGTGAGGAGCTCATCGTCAAGCCCGAACAGGCCCTGCGCGTGATGAAGGTGATCGACCTCATGTTCAGGGCCGAGCGCGAGGGCGTCGGCCAGAAGTGCGAGATCTGACGCCCCGTCAGGATCGCCCGCCGTCCAAATAAAGCACACAGGCGCGGTCTCCCGGCTGAACGCCGGGAAACCGCGCCTTTCCCTCCCTTTGGGGCCGGATCGCTTCAGCGCTCCAGGATTTCATCCAGCGCCGGATAGATTTCCTCCTCCGCCCGGTAGGGATGGACGATGAACCAGCCGTTTCCGTTCAGCATGGCGGAAAGCCGCGCTTTGCCCGCGTCGTAAAATATGTGGCAGGGCTTGCCCAGCGCCTCCGCATAGGCCAGCTCGTATCCCACGCCCAGAGACGGACAGCTGCACTCCGCGATCAGCAGGTCGGCCTCCCGGAGCCATGCCGTGTCCCGGGCATAGATCTGCCTGTCCGAGGCGCTTTCCTCAAGGCTCAGATCGCCCACGTGCTCCGTCAGCACCTCGGCTTTCCGCCGAATGCAGGCGATCATCCTGCGATATAGGCCGGCGTCCACGCGACCGGCCCGGATCGAACCAGCGAAATAAACCTTCATGCCCCGCAGTCCTTTCTCCGTCTCTGCCGTGCTGTCAGTACAGCTCCCTCAGCACCAGCACCGTCACGCCGGGATTGTCTCCGGGCATGATGCGCAGCACCTTCGGATGATACCGGTATTCGGCCTGGATCATCGAGCGCAGGCTCGTTCCCCGGTGAAAGCCGTGAATCAGCTGCAGCTGATAAGTCCCCGGCCCTGCGGCGGCGAGGCCCCGGTCGATCATCCGGATCGCCTCATCCTGGCGCAGCCCGTGGAGGTTGATTCTCACAAACGGCTCGTCCATCATGTCACGCCTCCCCTGTCAGGCGCGCAAACCGGCGGCTTCAGCGGCCCGCGCGGTAGCAGCGCGGCACGCTGGTGCCGTCCCTGCCGTATTCGTAGTACATCTCCTGAAGCGTCGGATCCTCGTATACCGCGAGCTGTTCGGCAAACCAGTCCGCCAGCGGCTGGCTGCGCAGCGAGGCAAGCGGCACCCAGCGGTTGATCGCCTCGTCACATGCCGGCCTGAGCGTGCCGCTGAACGTCTCCGTACGGAAAAACACGATCACCGTGCGCTCGTGGGTGTCCCGGTTTTCCCAGTGCACAATGCCCTCCATGCGGGGATTGAGGATCTCCAGCCCCGTCTCCTCCCGCACCTCGCGGATCACGCACTCCGTGTAGCTCTCGCCGTCTTCCGCGTGGCCGCCCGGAAAACACATGCCCGTCCAATCGCCGTTTGTGCGCTCCTGCACGAGCACATTTCCCGCCTGGACATCCACGATCATGCAGGCGGTTGTCAGCTCTGTCTGATAACTTCTGCTCATGGCTTTCTTTCCCTCCGCCGCGCCCCGCATCCGCCGGGCCTTATACGCTTATTATACCATCAAACGAACTGTCGCGCAACGCTTGCCGCGCGACATGTCCTGCGCGGACATACACGAGCAGGGCGCAGTCCCACCGGAAAGCCGCCGCCTCCGCAAAAGCAGCGCAATTTTGCGCAATTGCCCGGATAAGGAGTGCCCATCCGCGCCTTTTTGTGATATAATGCTGTTGGATTAACCTAAAACTGCGCCTGAGCGCCGGGAAAATGACCTGAAGGAGGAAAAACACATGAAAATCGCATTCATCGGAGCGGGCTCCATTGGCTTCACCAGGCGGCTGCTGGCCGATATCCTCACCGTGCCGGAATTGCGGAATTCCGAAATCGCCTTCACTGACATCAACAAGCACAACCTGGACATGGTCACGCAGCTGTGCCAGCGCGACATCGAGGCCAATGGCCTGGACATCAAAATCCTGTCCACGCTGGACCGGCGCGAGGCATTCGCCGGCGCGAAATATGTCATCAACTGCGTGCGCATCGGCATGCTGGAGGCCTTCACGAAGGACATCGAAATCCCGCTGAAATACGGCGTGGACCAGTGCGTCGGCGACACGCTGTGCGCGGGCGGCATCATGTATGCCCAGCGCGACATCGCCTATCTGGAAGGGCTTTGCCGGGATATCAACGAGGTCTGCCTGCCCGGCTGCCTGCTGCTCAACTACTCCAACCCCTGCGCCATGGTCACCTGGTATTGTCTGAAGTATGGCCATGTGAACACCGTGGGCCTGTGCCACGGCGTGCAGGGCGGCCATGCGCTGATCGCCCGGGCGCTGGGTTACAAAAAAGAGGAGATCGACATCATCTGCGCCGGCATCAACCACATGACCTGGTACATCTCCGTGAAGCACAACGGCGAGGAGCTGAACGGCCGCCTGCTGGAGGCGCTGATGGCGGATCCGGAAATCGCCCAGACGGAAAAAGTGCGCATCGACATGATGAAGCGCTTCGGCTATTTCAGCACCGAGTCCAACGGCCACCTGAGCGAATACGTGCCGTGGTACCGCAAGCACACGGACAAGATCATGGACTGGATCGACCTGGGCTCCTGGATCAACGGCGAAACGGGCGGCTACCTGCGCGTGTGCACCGAGGGCCGCAACTGGTTTGAAACCGACTTCCCGAACTGGCTGAAAGAGCCGCCGATGGCATATGTGCGGGAGAAGCGCAGCAGCGAGCACGGCAGCTATATCATCGAGAGCCTGGAGACCGGCCGCGTCTACCGTGGTCACTTCAACGTGATGAACAACGGCTGCATCACCAACCTGCCGGATGAATGTGTCGTGGAAGTGCCCGGCTTTGTGGACACGCACGGCATCAACATTCCGCGGATCGGTGACCTGCCGATGGGCTGCGCGGCCTGCTGCCAGAGCAACATCACCGTGCAGAAGCTGGCCGTCGAAGCCGGCGCGCACGGCGACATCACCCTGCTGCGCCAGGCCATGATGATGGATCCGCTGACCGGCGCGGTCTGCGATCCCAACGCCATCTGGCAGATGGTGGACGAGATGCTCATTGAGGAAGCCGAATGGCTGCCGCAGTATTCCGAAGAGATCGGCCGGGCCAAGGCGCGCTGGGCGGATGCCGAGCGCAATGGCACGCTCATCCCGCCCATCGTCACACAGGGCGCCGCCCGCCTGCACACCAAAACCGTGGAGGAAATGGCGAAGGACAAGGCGGCTGCCCGCAGTAACGCCGCCGAGGCGGACAAGGCCAAGGAGCGCCCGGCCGCGAAAAACAAATAATGCGAAACAGGAGGTTTGTCCCGCGGCGCCGCGCCGCAGGGGCAGGCCTCCTTCATTGATGCTTTTCCCGGGCCGCCGCAGGCGGCACGGCGTTTTATGAGGATGGAGGTATTATTTGCATGGATGAGAGACTGCATGATGTCCTCTCTGGCCGGGAAGGCAACCATCTGCTGCCCTTTCTGTGGATGCATGACGGGCACCACGACGAGCTGCCCGCCCTGGTGCAGCAGGTTTACGACAGCGGCGCGCGGGCATTCTGCGTGGAGTCCCGCCCGCACGAAGGCTTCTGCGGGCAGAGCTGGTGGGACGACATGGACGTGGTGCTTTCCGAGGCTGAAAAGCGCGGCATGAAGGTATGGATTCTGGACGACAAGCACTTCCCCACCGGCTACGCCAACGGCCTGGTGCCGAAAAAGTATCCCGAGCGCCGCAAGTGGCAGCTGGTCGAAGAACATGTGGACGTGGTGGGCCCCGCGCTTCAAAATGCCCTGCTGCTGCATCCGGACGAGGAGAACATCATCGTGGGCGTGTATGCCTACCGCCGGAACGAAGAGGCCGAAGTGCTGGACGGACAGCCCATCGACCTGACCGCCGGCGTGAAGGGCCGCTATGTCTATTGGGATGTGCCCGCGGGCGTGTGGCGGGTGATGGCGCTGTACAAGACGCGCCGCGGCACAAAGCAGAACGACTACATCCACCTGATCGACGCGGATTCCGTGAAGGTGCTCATCGAAGCGGTATATGAACCCCACTACGCGCACTACAGCCGCTATTTCGGGAACACCATCGCGGGCTTCTTCTCGGATGAGCCCAGCCTGGGCAACTGCCAGACGGTGGGCGGCTCGGGCGACGTGAGCATGTACAACCAGCGGCTGGGCCAGCCCGGCCTGGCGCTGCCCTGGACGGATGAGCTGCTGGCGCGGCTGGATAAAGCGCTGGGCGGAGCCGCCCGGGGCCGCCTGGCGGCGCTGTGGTACGAGCAGGGCAGCGATACGCCCGCCATCCGGCTGGCCTACATGGACGCGCTGACGGCGCTGTGGCGCGAGCATTTCAGCGAGCAGCTGGGCCAGTGGTGCCGCGCGCGCGGCGTCGAATACATCGGCCACATCATCGAAGACAAGAATGCCCACGCTCGGCTGGGCTGCAGCGGCGGGCACTACTTCCGCTCGCTGGACGGGCAGGACATGGCCGGCATCGACGTGGTGCTGCACCAGATCATGCCGGGACTGGCCCATTACCGGCACGCCATGATCTCAGCCACCGGCGTGAGCGACCCGGCGTTCTTCCAGTATGTGCTGGCGCGGCTGGCGGCTTCCCACAGCCACATCCAGCCCCGCATGAAGAACCGGGCCATGTGCGAGATCTTCGGCGCCTACGGCTGGGCCGAAGGCGTGCCCATGATGAAGCGCCTCATGGATCACATGCTGGTGCGGGGCGTGAATCAATTCGTGCCCCACGCCTTCTCGCCCAAATATCCCGATCCCGACTGCCCGCCGCACTTCAACGCGGGCGGCTGCAACCCGGAATTCACCGGCTTTGCGAAGCTGATGAATTACACAAACAAAGTCGCGCATCTGCTGGAAGGCGGCACGGAGATCGTCAGCGCGGCGATCCTGTATCACGCCGAGGCCGAGTGGTCAGGCCGGGATTACATGCTCACGCAGGAGCCGGCAAAGCGTCTGTATGACGCGCAGCTGAACTACGACATCCTGCCCGTCGACGCGATCATGGAGCAGGCCCGCGTGGAGGACGGCGCGCTGCGCGTGGAGGCCATGCGCTATCCCGCGCTGATCGTGCCCTACGCCGCATTCCTGCCCGCGGCCTTCCTGGAAAAGCTCGCGACGCTGGAGAAGCAGGGTGCGAAGATTGCCTTTATCAACGGCCGACCCGATGGCTGTGCCTGCGGCGAGGTGATTGCGCTGGACAGCGTCGCGGACTACGTGCGCGGCATCGGCGGCGCGGACGTCCAGTTGGAGAAGCCCTTCCCCCTGCTGCGGCAGGCGCACGTGCGGCGGGACGGCTGCGACGTCTTCATGGTGGTGAACGAGTCCATGGAGGAAGCGTTCGACGGCACGCTGCTGCTGCCGGTCCCGGGCCGCGGCGCGAAGCTGAACCTGCTGGGCGATGCCTGCCATGCCGTCGAGGCCAAAGACGGCGCGCTGCCGCTCAAGCTGGAGCGGGGCGAATCGGCCATCCTGCTCTTCGGCGACGACTCCTGGCGGAATTTCCCGCCCGAACACACCTTCACCCGCGTCGAACCGATCGACGGACCGTGGACGCTCACGCTCAGGGCGGCTCACGGAATGCCCTGCGATGAAGCGCCTAAACGCATCGACGCGCTGTACAACGTGACCGGGCCGGAGGGCGACGACGCCTTCTCCGGCTGGATGCGCTATGAGACGGCCTTCGAGGCGGAGCCCGGCGCGGCGGCGCTGGACCTGGGCGAGGTGGGCGAATGCGCACGCGTATGGCTCAACGGCGAAGACCTGGGCGAGCGCATCCACGCGCCCTATGTGTTCGACATTTCAAAGGCGCTCCGGGAAGGAAGCAACGCACTGACGGTAGAGGTGACCAACAGCCTGGTCCACCAGCAGCCGGACGTGTTCTCCCGCTATGTGCAGATTCCGCCCTCCGGCCTGCTGGGGCCTGTCAGGGTTCTCCATGCGGCGGAAACATGACAGCCCCCGAAAAAAACAGCCGGACCCTGCGATCAACGCGGGATCCGGTTTTTTGCGGTTTACTCCGGCGCCTGGGTGATCAGGCGGCGGAAGCTCTCCTCGAACCGCCTGTCGTCCTCCCTGGTGCGCCTGGCCGGGCCTTTGAGATGGCTTTTGCCCCTGCGCCGGGCCACCTGTGCCAGGTGGCGCTCCATGAGCAGGCCATCGATGTTCCCGTCGGTGTACCAGCGCCCGCTCTGGTGGATGGCCCGGGCGCCTTTGCCCAGCGCCAGCGCCGCCACGCCATAGTCCTGGGTGACCACGACGTCGCCGCGCCTGCACAGGTTGATCAGCGCGATGTCCACCGCATCGGCACCCGCGCCGACCACCCGAACCTCGCTGTAATCCGAGACCAGCAGGTGATTTGTGTCGCACAGCAACACCACGGGCAGGGCAAATTCCCTCGCCACCCGCTCGACAATCCGCGTCACCGGGCAGGCGTCCGCATCAACATAGACCGTCATATGATTTCATACTGAAGCATCTCATACTTCAGGTTCGTCCCTTCGTCGATTTCCTCTGGCAGCAGTGCCCGCGCCACCAGCAGCAGCTCCTCGCCGGACACATCCGTGCGCTTCAGCCAGGCATAGTCGCCGTCGAGGCGAACCACCGTGTAGTATTTTGTTTCCATGTCTCTATCTCCCCGTGTGCTCTCTCCGCAGCCATCCGGCCGCCCCGTTCGCGGAACCTGCTTCTATTGTAGTCCATCTGCAGCGGCATTGCAAGGCGAAATGAAGTTTTTCAAACGATATTGACATATGTCATTAATTCGGGTATAATTCTAACGCATCATTACTGACATACGTCAGAAAGGAGAGCTTATGTCCAGGCCAATCAGATGCCGCAGAATAGAGCGGCTGCCGGTCTTTCGCAGTTTCTCGCCTGACGACGCGGAAGCCTCCGAGAGCGTCCGCATGACTGTGGATGAATTTGAAGCCCTGCGCCTCCTGGACGGCGAGGGACTTACGCAGGAAACATGCGCGTCCAGAATGAACATCGCCCGCACCACGGTCACGGCCATCTATGACAGCGCGAGGAGAAAAGTCGCGGATGCCCTCGTCCATGGGAAACGGCTGCTGATCACGGGCGGCCGCTGCGAATTCAAGCCGGTTGAACTTCAACAGGAAATCATGGAGAAAGGAAGCATAGCAATGAGAATCGCAGCCACCTATGAAAACGGAGAGATATTCCAGCATTTCGGCCATTCGGAGCAGTTCAAGCTGTACGATGTCGAAGAGGGTAGGATTGTAAACGAACAGATCGTCAGCACAAACGGCAGCGGTCACGGCGCGCTGGCCGGCTTCCTGCAGGCAGCCCGGGTCGACGCCCTGATTTGCGGCGGCATCGGCATGGGTGCCCAGATGGCGCTGGCCGAAGCCGGGATCAGGCTTTATGCCGGCGTACAGGGCTCCGCGGACGCCGCGGCAAAGGCGCTCGCCGAAGGAACGCTTGCCTATGATCCCACCGCCCGGTGCGATCACCACGAACACCACGGTGGGGATTGTGGCCACGAGCACTGCGCCGAGCATCACTGCCCCGGAAACTGACACAGCCCACGGAGGAGCCGGCACATGAGTCTTTTGCTGCAGTTATTCACGACGTTTTTCAAAATCGGGCTTTTCACCTTCGGCGGCGGATACGCCATGATCTCGCTGATCGCAGATGCCTGCGTGGAGAAAAAGCAATGGATCACCCACGATGAAATGATGGATATCACCGTCATCGCCGAATCCACGCCGGGGCCAATCGCCATCAATTGCGCCACCTACGTAGGATACAGGCAGAAGGGACTGGCGGGAGCCATCGCCTCAACGCTTGGTATCGTGCTGCCCTCGTTCTGCATCATCTTCCTGATCTCCACGTTCCTGGACCATTTTCTGGAAATCGCATGGATCGCGCACGCCTTCATGGGAGTCAGGCTCGCCGTCGGCATCCTGATTCTTGACGCCGCGCTCAAGATGATTGGGAAAATGCAGAAGAAGCCGTTGCCCCGCGCCATCGCAGGCTGCTCTTTCATCATCATGCTGCTGGCTGACGCGTTTGCGCTGCGCGTGTCCTCCATCGGGCTGATGCTGGCCGCAGCGGCCGTCAGCATCGCCGTCTTCCTTGCGGGATGCCGCAGCGGAAGGGAGGGCGCCGGCCGGTGATTTATTTCGATCTGCTCTTCGGGTTCCTGAAGGTCGGCCTGTTCGCCTTTGGAGGTGCTTACGGCGCGATCCCGCTCATTCGGGATGTCGTCCTGTCATACGGGTGGATTGACGACGACATGCTGGCCTATATGATTGCGGTCAGCGAAAGCACGCCGGGGCCCATCATGGTCAACCTGGCGACCTATGTGGGCAGCTCTCAGGCCGGATTGCCCGGCGCGCTGATCGCGACAGCAGCGGTCGTCCTGCCCTCATTTGTCATCGTCCTGCTCGTCATGCTTCTGCTGAAGAAGCTGCTGAAAAACCCCTGCGCGCAGGCGGTTCTCCGCGGCCTGAAGCCCTGCGTCGCCGGCATCATTCTGGCCACAGGCGTTCATATGATCCTGCAGCGCTGCGTTGGCAGCCCCGGCGCATTCTCGGCAGATGCGACGGCATCCGCAATGACCGCCGCGCTGGCCGGCGTCTATTTCGGGTCAAGGAAACTCCTGAAGAATGGGCTCTCCCCCATCGGTTTGATCGGCCTTTCAGCCGTAGCCGGCCTGCTGATCTACGGCTGGCGCTGATCCATACCAACGCTTCCGGATACCCATCCGGAAGCGTGTTTATGCCGTTTCGGCAGGGAAGCGCGCATGTCTGCCTCACTCGGAAGCCTGCCCCTTGACAGGCGCGGGCCGGAATCGTATTATAATAAACAACAGGATACTCTGTGCGGCACGAATTCGGCGCCGCCGCGATACGGCGTACGTTCGCTTCAGGCACCGGCAAAAAGGAGAATAGCCATGAAAAAATGGTACGATGAGGAATATGAATTCCAGGTTGAAGTAATCGGCTTCCTCAGGGGCGACCATACCGAGCGCTATTGCCGGAACGGAGAGGAAATCGGCGACCGGTATACCTGCACTTACGGCTGCCCGGTCAATCAGGATGGATATGGCATCTGCTCCAAGACCATGATGATGCTGTTTCCGCTGATGGAGGCGGTGCGGAGCGGCGGCGACCTGGAAAACCTGGGCGGCGACGGCAGATACAGCAAAACCGTCGTCTGCCCGGACGGCTGCGTCATGTTCCGCCTGACGGCAAAGCCGCTTGGCAACGAGAATTTCCACAAGGGCGGATTTTGGAAGGAGCCGTAACCGCACGCACAGCGGCAGCGGGAGCCAGGAATAAAGGAGAGAGAGAAAAACCATGTACGATGTCGTTGCTTTGGGCGAACTGCTGATCGATTTCGCCCCCCAGTCCGTCAACGAGGCGGGCTACCCCATTCTGGCCGCCAATCCCGGCGGCGCGCCGGCCAACTTCCTGGCAGCCGTCCACAGATACGGCTGCAGCGCCGCCATGATCGGCAAGGTGGGCGACGACATGTTCGGCCGCCTGCTGGAAAACACCCTGCGGGAAGCCGGCATTGGAACGGACGGTATCATGGTCGATCCCGGTTGTTTCACAACGCTGGCCTTCGTGGCCCTGGACGCCTCCGGCAACCGGGATTTCAGCTTCGCCCGCAAGCCGGGCGCCGACACCTGCCTCAGGCCGGAGGAGATCAACGAAGCGCTGATCGCTTCCGCCCGCGTCTTCCATTTCGGCACCCTCTCCCTCACAGACGAGCCTGCCACCTCCGCAACCCGCCGCGCGATCGCGCTGGCAAAGCAGGGCGGTCTGCTCGTCAGCCTGGATCCCAACCTGCGCAGGCCCCTCTGGAAGAGCGAGGCGGACGCCAGGGCCGCCATTGAGTGGAGCCTCCGGCAGGCCGACATCGTGAAGATCAGCGACGAAGAGATCGACTTCATGTGGGGTATATCTCCGGAGAAAGGCGCCCGGAAGCTGCTGGACGAGTACGGTGCGTCGCTGGTGTATGCCACCCTCGGCCCGAAGGGCTGCCACGCGGCGACCAGGACGCATCACGTCACGGTCGCCTGCCCGGAAGGCATCCGCGCAATCGACACCACCGGCGCGGGCGACATATTCGGCGGCAGCGCCATGAGCCGCTTCCTGAGCCTCGGCAAGGCGCCCGCCGCGCTGAGCGAAGGGGAGCTGGCGGAAATCGTGTGCTTTGCCTGCGCGGCCGCCAGCCTGTCCACGCAGAAGCACGGCGGCATATCCAGCGTGCCGGCGCCGGAGGACGTCGCGAGGTGCCTGGAGCGCATCCCGCGGTAAAAAAGCGTCGCGGCGGATTTCTCCGAACAGGAATCCCGAATCCGCCCCTTACTTCTCAGCGCGCTTTCCGCCTTTTCCAATGGGAGCGTCTTCCTGCCGGGTCTGAGCGTTCCCTGTGCTAAAATGACCGTCAACAGGGTGAATCGTCCCCGTCGGCGGTCATATGGAACCATGGCATGCGACTTCTGCCCGTCATCGCCAACCAGTCAATAAAGGCAGCAATGGTATCTTTCAGCTCTGGCAAATATCATCAGCCAACCACAGAGGCAATGGCAGGTTCCGCATTGCAGTTCACCAGCTCAAACTGAGTGGGCTGATCAAAAGGAGCGCCGTTTGCGGCCATTTCGTCACTATAGAAACCGCTGCCCACGATGTCTCCGATCCCCTCCGCGTTTGCCCCGGCTATCACGGTGACACCCAGCGCCTGGCAATTGGTGAAGACGGTCACAGGCATGCCGAGTCCTTCGACCGGATAGCCGCCCGCATAGCCGGTGATGCCGCCGATCCAACGGCAGTTGTCGCCCGCAGTGATGGTAACATCCTGCGCGGTCAGGTTTGTGAATTGCTCCGAGGTAAAGCCGCAGCCGGAGATACCGCCGATGCCATAGCAGCTATTTCCGGCGGTCACAGACCCGGTGGCCTTACAGTCCACAACGCTGGTCATTTGCAGTCCGCCGCCCACAATGCCCGCGTTCGCGGTATTGTCCGGGATCACAATATCAGCCTGCGCCTCGCAGCCGGTGATGAGGCTGCCCAGGCCCGCTCCGGCGATGCCGCCGTACATGCCTTCCTCACTCATCTCGGTCCAGTGTGCGGTCACCTTACCGTTCAACAGCTTCACATCAGAAATGGTGGAGCAGTAGGTATAACCGACGACATCGGCGGTCATGACGCTGCCGTCCACGGCGGCGTTTTCCAGCGTGAAATTGCCGATCTCCGCGTTGGCTATGCAGCCGAACAGACCCAGTGCCCAGCCTTCCGGCTGATGGACAGTCAGGTTGCGGATGGTATGGCCCTGACCGTCAAACGTCCCGGTGAAGGCGACCGTCAGATCGGGGATTTCTCCCTCTTCGCCGCCTCCCATAACGAATGCGCCGATGGGCGTCCATTCCATGCCCGCCAGGTCGATATCCGCAGTCAGCACATAATGGCCGGAAGGATTCTCATTGATCGCCGCCAGTTTTTGCGCTGAATCGATTTCGACTGCATCCGCCTGCTCCTGGAACAATTCGCCCACATTTTCATCCACGAACAGCTTGATGCAGGCCTTGATCAGCTTGTCGCTATACCCATCCTGAATCGCGCCGGCAAGCCAGTAGGCGTAGGAACCGTCGGTGTAACTGCCCATGTTCTCAAGGGATTCGCCATAACGGAACTCGATGTGCTGAGTCTCGGCCAGCGTGTCGTCGCTGAACGCAAAGCAGGTAAACATCCCCGCGTCCGCGTCTTCCGTCCGATAGACATGCAACACGGCGGGCATTTCCTCGCCAAAGTAGGTGACGGGCACGTCCTCCGCATAGGTGTAAGCATGGCGGAACAGCTCGTCGCCCTCCGCGTCGACGCCGGAGATCACATTGCCGTTGACGGTTACCCTGGCAATGCCGTTTTCAAAAAAGCAGTCAAAGAGCATGCCGGCTGGATCGTCGCCGTAGGCGTCGACGGCTTCCTGCCCGCACAGGCGGCCCATGAACCGGGTGGTCAGCATGGCATAAAAGCCCTCGGCTGTTTCGTCGTCCACCGGATACGCTTTGATGCACTCCATCCAGTAGTCCTTGTATTCCTCTTTGGCAAATTCGGGGAACAGCTCAATGTAGGTATCGCTGAGAGCCGCCAGCCGCTGATCCGCCGCGATGCTGACCGCCGTATCGAAAGCATAATGCCCGTCTTTCGTCAGGTATTCGATGGAAACGATGGTCTTGCCCTTCAGCGCGTCGTAGACGTCGCTGTCAAAGTCGAAGCCCAGCGCCGCGCCGCGCCAGATATTGGCGATATGGCGCAGGCCGACCCTTGTGCCGTCGTCCGCAGCCAGGATGACGCCGCTGACCTGCTGGTCCCCAAGCGCGTCCGAAATGCCGCTCACGGCGATGACCTGATCGGCGTGCTTGTCGTACCGGAGGGAAGCGGAAGCCTTCACCGTTTCCGCCCCGGCGCTGACCGCGCTGAAAACGGGCCGTCCGTCCGCGACGGTCAGAGTCTTATACTGGGCCGGTGCTTCCGCCAGCGCATACCATGAATAGCTGAGGGCTTCAAACAGCGCGTCCCTGCCCTCGTAAACCGTGGTCGTCTCCTTGCCCTTGTTGGTCACGGTGATTTCCACGCTTGCGTCATCTGTGATCTCCGTGCCGCCAAGCGCCGCCAGCACGGAAGCATCCTCCACATACACGGGGAAGGTCACGCCGGAAATATCCGTGCCCGCCGGATCCTCATGATAGGAGCCTCCGGCCAGGCCGCCGGTGCGCGGCTTCATCTGGGTGGCGGAAGTCACCGCATCCATCGCAGCCGCATCCGTCACCTCGGCGGCGTAGAATTCCGCGTAAGGGATGTTCATCAGCACATACGCGCCGTTCCCACCCTCCGCCTGGGAGAAAGAGCTGAAAACAACCAGCAGAAGCAATGCAACAGCAAAGGGTACCAGCTTGTTCAGGATTCGTTTCATTGTGACTACCGTCCTTTCTGGCCGTGATCCAAGTTAAAAATCACTAACTCATCGTCCCGATAAAAGCCGCGAAGCCTGCCTGAAGCGGATGCTTGCGCGGCGTTCATGAGTTAGATTAATCTAATAATCAGATCATATCATGGATCGCGTTGTGTGTCAACCCCTGTCTCTGTCCTGATATTCGCTTTTTGAAAAGCCCCGGCTATCGGCATGCAGACGACAGCCGGGGCCTGTCCATATCCGTGAAATCGGAAGTCGTTTTACTTCTTTTTCACGGGATAGCAGATCTCCGTCACAAATTCATCCGGGTTCTGCGTCTCATGGGGACTTACGTGGTAGATATTGAACATCGGGCCCGCGGGCTCATAACTGTTTGCCTCCATCCACGCCACGACCGCCGCGTATACATCCACGATCTGCGTGTAGCTTCCCTGATAGACGCAGCTTGCCACCGTCACCTCCGGCAGCGTGCGGAACTTCACGTGCTCCGTGTCGGGATAGCTGCCCTTCACGGTCTTCCACGCCATCATTTCCACGTTTTCTTCCTTGTACTCCCCATCCAGATAGGTCACCGCGCAGAGGCATGGGTCCGCCTCCACAAGTTTCATCCGGCATGTTTCTTCCGTCAGGATGCCCCAAATCATCCCCTCGTCTTCATAGCGCGGAATGGTCATCTGAACGGTCGCGGCGTAACGCTCCGGAATCGTCTTGATGCTAACGCTGTAGCTCATATCTTCTTCCTTTCTCAGCCTGTTCCAGGCTGCGTCCAGAAGCGTCAGCTTATGCGCCGTATCATGAGACAATGCTTCCAGTTCCCTTTGCCGTGCGGAAAAGAACCGCTCCAACTGCTCCCGGTCGTCATAAACCGCAAGGATTCTGACGATATCCGCAAGGGAAAAGCCCATATCCTTCAGGGCCGCAATGCGGCCTGCCGTCGGAAGCTGGTCTTCCCTGTAATACCGGTAATCCGTGAAGCGATCGATTTCCGCAGGTTTTAAGAGACCGATCTCATCATAGTGGCGAAGCATCCTGACGCTGATCCTGGACAACTTTGAAAACTCTCCGATTTTCAGCATAGCGGCGCCTCCTGCCATTGATCCTTTTTGAGCTCAGGTATATTGTAATGCCTGCCACAGTGAGAGAGTCAAGCGTTTTTTGCCGGCCATCAGTTTATTATGTCCGTTCCCCCATTCACGTCTTACTCTTCCGTCTTCAGCGCCGCGACCATATCGATATGCCGGTTCTTCCTCGCCACCATCAATCCCACGACGAACGACACGCCGAAGGTCAGCAGGACGCTGACCAGCCAGGTGGCAGGGCCCAGCGCCAGCTTCAACTCATATTCGGAAGCCAGCGCTGTCAGCAGGTATTGCAGCACGCCCACGCCCGCAGGGGCCCCGACCAGGATGCCGAGCACCGTCAGCCACAGGTTCTGGCTGATCAGCAGCCGCCCGATCCGGCCGTCCTTAAAGCCCACCACCTTCAGCGTGGCCATCTCCCGGTATCGCTCTGTGTAGCTCATCACGCCCAGGTTATAGAGAACCACGATGCCCAGGATCACCGCCGCCAGCACCAGCAGCCAGATCATCTTGTTCATCAGATCCATGAAGGTATCGAAGGAGTCCATGATGGACTGCTTGCTCTGTTTGTTCAGGATGTGCTCATCCTCCGGGATGTCGGCTTTGTCAGTGAAAACGGAAGAGACCGCATAGGGAATGCCTGTTTGATCGGCGAAGCTGTCGGTCATGAAGACACCCTCCACCATGGAATCCAGCACGCCCGCCACGGGAACGGCGTAGTGCTCGTCGCTGTCATAGGGCGAGAAGGACAGCGTATCCCCGGCCTTCAAATGATGATCCCGCGCGATCCGGGCGCAGATGTACGCGCCGTCGTCGGTGAGCGGAACGATTTTCATATCGGTATCGGCAAAACGAACCTTGTCCCGGGTGATCGAATAGATCTCCAGTGAATAGCCCTTGTCACCGATCTGGATGGCCCGGGAAGCCGCCCAGTCGCCGTCCAGTCGCTCCGCCAAGGCCTTTCCCTCATCCAGCGTCATGCTGTCCGCGTCCAGGTTGACCCGCGTGGTGTAGTTGATAGCCTTTTCATAGAACACATCCAGGAAGGCGTCCATGGTGTCCTTCATGCCCAGGCCGCCCACCAGCAGCACCATGCAGCCCACGATGCCGAACAGCGTCATCAGGCTCCGGGCCTTGTGGCGCACGCAGTCCCGCAGGTTCCATTTGGTGCCGAAGCTCAGCGCCTTGAACCGCTTCGTCTCCTCAAGCCGGAGGTGCTTCATGCGGCCGGGCGTATAGGGCCGCAGGGCGTCGGCCGCCGTGCCGGAGAGCATCCTGCGCACGGATAGGAAGCCGATCAGCATCAGGAAGGCGTTGATCCCGACCAGCACGTACCAGGTAAACCGCGGCGCGTGAAGCGTCCAGGAGGGCATGTCGATGTATGTGGCCATGGCGCCATTTGGGTTCATGATAAACCAGCCCAGCCAGTAGCCGACGCCCACGCCCAGCAGCGTGCCCATGAGGCCGATGATCAGCGCATAGGCAGAGTAATGAACCAGGATGCGCCAGTCCTTGAAGCCAAGGGCCTTGAAGGTGCCGATCTGGGTCTTCTCGCTGGCGGTGATGCGGTGCATGGTGGTCACCATGGTGAGGATAGCGATGGCCAGGAACAGCACCGGCAGGATGGAGGCCATGGTCTTTCCCTCGTTCACCTCGCCCTGCGCCTCAGACCAGGAGACGGTTTCATTCTTGGAGAGGATCAGCCGGGTGCTGCCCAGCGCCTCGTCCGCCCGTTCCACAAAGGCGGCCTTGTCCAGCGGGGATTTTACGTTGATCTGATGGTACATGGAGCCGATGAGCGCCTTGTACAGCGCGGGAACGACCCGATCCAGCATGGCCGGGGATATGTAGACATAGCCGTAGGAGGAATAATCCGGCATCATCTGGGTGGAATCCGGCAGGCAGATCAGGTATTCGCTGGATTTGACCAGGCCCCTGACCGTTCCCTCCACCGTGATGGACTGATAGGTCAGCGTCAGCGGATCGCCCAGTGCGATCCCATTGGCCGCAGCGTAGGAATCCGAAAGCCAGAAGCCGTCGGGATCGTTTTCGTCATAGGGGGCTCCCGACATGAGCAGCACGCCGGATACGTTCATGTTCTCGCTGACTGTGAGGGCCAGCGTATCCGTATCGTCCTTCACCGCCACGTTCAGGGAAAGGAAGCGGGTGGCGTCCTCCACGCCGGGGATGCCCTTCACGGCCTGCAAATCCTTCTCGCTGAACCCTTTGTCGGAATAGACGCGGAAATCGGCGAATCCGGTGGCGTCGTAGATTTCCTTCGTGTTCATTTCCAGCGAATACCACTCCACGTTGAAGCCCAGGAACACGCCCACGCCCAGTGCCACCATGATCACCATGGAGATGAACTGGGCCCTGTATTGCCAAAGCGTTCGGAACAGTTTTTTCAGCAGCATCACCAGTCCACCTCTTCCGCAGACAGGGGATGATCCTGATCCTCGCAGGCCTCGATCCGCCCGTTCTTCACCCGGATCACCACGTCCGCCATCTTCGCGATGTTCTGGTTATGGGTCACGATGATGATGGTTTTGCCCATGTCCCGCGCCATTGACAGCAGGAGTTTCAGCACCATTACACCGGTCCGGGAATCCAGCGCGCCGGTGGGTTCATCACACAGCAGGATGTGCGGGTTCTTGGCCAGTGCCCGGGCGATGGACACGCGCTGCTGCTCCCCGCCGGACAATTCCGAAGGAAATTGATGGATGTGATCCGAAAGTCCAACCGCTTTCAGCATGTCGTGGCTGCCGAGGGGATTGGGCGCGATTTCCTTCACCAGCGCCACGTTTTCAATCACGGTCAGGGTGGGAATCAGGTTGTAGCTCTGGAACACGAAGCCCACGGAAGCCGCCCGGTAATCCGCCAGTTCGTTGGGCGTCAGGGTGGAGATGTCCTTTCCGCCCACCAGGATGGTCCCTTCCGTGGGGCTGTCCAGCCCGCCCAGCATATTCAAAAGGGTGCTTTTCCCCGCGCCGCTGGGCCCCAGGATCACGATGAATTTTCCCTCCTCCAGGCTCAGGTTCACATGGTCCAGCGCCCGCTGCTCGTGTTCTCCATTCCGGTAAACCTTGGATACATCCTTGAATTCCACAATGGCCATGATGCTTCTGCCCTCTTTCTTATTATTCTGCAAATGCCTTGAAAACAAAGTATGCCATGTTTTTCACGGTTCCGTTCCCGTCAAATCGGCCTTCATGGCTTTGAACGCCTCATAGGAGGTTTCGCTCATTTCCCAGCTGAAGGAGATGGCGTCGCGCAGCGCCTGAGACGACTCAACGCCCGCGCTGGTCAGCCACTGCTGAAAAAACATGACCCGTTTGTTCAGCCGCTCAGCCCGCGCCTTGCTCAAATCCGTCAACACCAAATTGCCGTCTTCTTCGACGACAATCAGCCCCCGCTCCCGCAGCAGCCGGACGGCCGTGCTGACGGACGCCTTGGAAATGCCCAGATAATGCGCCACATCCACCGATCGAACGCACATATACCGATCGTGCAGCGTCCTTATCGTATATAAATACCGATCCAGCGACTGACTCATAGCGGCTCCTTCCTCTCGCCTGAAAGCCTGCTCCTCATGCGGTATTCGGTAGGCGTGCAGCCTTCCAGCTTGTTGAAAACATGCGCAAAATGGGAGGAGGAAACAAAGCCGGTTATCTCCCCGATCTCGGATATGCTCCGATCCGAGCCGGCCAGGAGTTCTTTGGCCTTCGCACAGCGAACGCAGTGATGATAGGAAAGCGGCGTACATCCGGTGTGCCGCTTAAAGGCGCGCAGCAGATAACTCCCATTCACGAACAGCGCGCCGGCCATCGTCTGGAGAGAAAACTTCTCCGCGCTGTGCGCTTCGATATAGGCCATGGCGGCCCGCGCCAGCGCCTCGCCGCCGGTTTCCCGTTCGGACGGCGAAGCCCTCCCCGATATGTTCTTCAAATCAAGGCCCCCTCCCGATTTGCATCCTCTCAGAGAATTAGCCATATCTAACCGCGCTCATATTAGCATAATCTAACTCATTTTTCTACCTATTTTCGTAAAAAGTCAATTTCAGACAATTAGATATGACAAACTGGTCAATATCAGGATAGCGGGGCAGGCCGCCGTTGTGCTATCATATCAAGTGGGTTAGAAAATACTAACGCAATGCGTCGCAGCCTTCTGCATTTGCCGGGAGGATGCAGGGGAAAGGAAGACTCATCATGAAAAGAGGAAGGTTCGCCTGCCGCCTGCTGTGCGGCCTGATGATATGGATCACTCTGGCGCTGTCGCTTAACGGCCTGGCGGAGGAAGCGGCCTCCACCCGCTGGGCGGACGCGGCGGATGAAATCGATAAATTCCTGGACGCGGCCTTTGAAGCCTATCTGGACGGCGATCCGGATGCCGCCTACAGCAATGTGAGCAACGCCTATTTCCGGGTGTATGAGACAACCGGGTTCGAGCGTCAGACCATGAGCTACATTTCAGGCAACCGCAAGAACGCCGTGGAGATGCAGTTCTCGGCCTGCAAGGCGGCTGTCAAAAAGGAAAACGAGACTCTGGACACCAAAATCGCCGTGCGCAGTGCCCTTCAAAAGCTCAAGGCCATGATCCGCGAGGACGGCAACAAGCTGGCCGCCATGCAGGACGGCGTACAGAGCGAGACAAAATACTACCTGCGGGGTGAGCTGGTTTCTTCCGATCCCTACGCCGATTTCAGCGCCGATCCCAACGCGGCCGCAAAATACGAAAACTGGTATGAGGCCGCGACGCTGGTGAAGGAGCTGCTGGATACCGCCTACATGGGGTATCTGGACAAGGACTTCGAAGCGGCGGCGGATAACCTGAACACCGCCTATTACTCGGTATACGAGGAATCCGGACTCGACCACGCCATCTATGCCGATCTCTCCCTGAAAGACCGGCAGGCTATGGAGAAGCACTTCACCAATCTTCGTTCTCTGGTCTCCTCCGGAGAAGAAAAGTATCAGAAGAACAAATTCCGCACCTCCACTGACGCGGCCAAGAACGCGATTCTGAAATACGCCAAAGCCATCGACGAGAAGAACGAGGAAGCCAGGGCCGCGGCCGCTGCAGAAGCCGCGGAGAAGGCCGCTGCGGAAGCGGAACAGACTGAAGCAAAGCAGAGCGACCCGAAGCTGCTCACCTTCCTGGGAGCTTTCGGCATCATCGTGCGCGAGGGCCTGGAGGCCATCCTGGTCATCGCCGCCATCATCGCCCATCTCATGAAGAGCGGCAACGGCAGGCGCCTGAAAAACGTATATCTCGGCGCAGCCGCCGGCGTGGCCGCCAGCTTCGTCGCCGCCGCCGTGCTGGCCTGGGCCAAGCGGGCGTTCGTAGGCGCGGGGCTGGCGCAGGAGGTCATCGAGGGCATCACCGCCCTGATCGCCGTGTGCGTGTTGTTCTACGTGAGCAACTGGATGATCTCCAAAGCGGAAGCCGCCTCCTGGAGCCGCTATATCGACGGCAAGGTGCAGTCCTCCGTGGAACAGGGCAGCGCCTTCGCCCTGGCCTTCACCGCCTTCCTCTCCGTATTCCGGGAAGGCGCGGAGGTGGTGCTGTTCTATCAGCCCATGCTCTCCGAGGGCAATCCCGGCATGGTGTGGGCCGGCTTCGCGACGGGCTGCGTGCTGCTGGTGTTCGTATATCTGGCCATCACCAAGCTGTCCATCAAACTGCCCATCCGGGTGTTCTTCACCGCCACGTCGATCCTGATGGCCGTGATGTGCGTTTCCTTCCTGGGCAGCGGCATCAAGGAACTGGCCGAGGGCAACGTGTTCGACCTGGCCCTCCGCGTGCCCGGCATCCCGGAGAACGACGTGATCCAGATCTTCGGCGTGTACCCCTGGCTGGAGACGCTGGTGCCGCAGCTGATCCTCTCGATCATCCTGCTGGTCACCTTCCTGATCGCCCACTACCGCGGAAAGATGGACGCACTGAAGGCGAAATACGCCAAATGACCCCGATACCCCCGCGGCTCTGCCCCGCGCGGCGCCGCGACGGATATACAATCAATCATCATTTTCAAGGAGGATTATCACAATGAAGAAGTTTCTTGCCCTGCTGCTGGCTGCCCTGACGATCATGAGCTTTTCCGCCTTTGGTCTTGCCGATGATACGGAAGCTGGCTTTGACGAGTACGAGCTGGGCGTCGAGGGCGAACAGGATGTCGATTTCATGACCATGAGCATGGTGTATTTCCAGCCCGTCGACATGGCCCCCGCCGAGAACGCCACGCCCAAGGAAGGATCCGACCTGCACATCGAAGTGGACCTGACCGCCAATGAGAATCCCTACGGCTTCCCGGTGGACGGCTGGGTGCCCTACCTGAGCATCGACTTCGTCATCAAGGACCTGGACGGCAAGGAAGTGTATTCCGGCTCCATGATGCCCATGGCGGCCTCCGACGGCCCCCACTACGGCAACAACATCCCGCTGCCCGAAGGCGAGTACACCATCACCCTGTACATCAAGAGCCCCGCTGAGAACGGCTACCTGCTCCACGTAGACGCCGAGACCGGCGTCGAAGCCAAGGAAGGCTTCTGGGCCGAGCCGCTGACCGCCACCTGGACGGGCTGGAAGTTCGTCAAGGAATGGTAATCCGCAAGGCCGACTGAATCAATCCCATTTTATGCTGGCGCGTCATCCGCGGGGGAGGACGCGCCAGCATGCGCGCGTATACATACTCTGTTTGCCGGAGGTTTTCGCCGTGTTCAAATATCTCTGGATGGTGACGCAGGATCTGTTTCTCGCCGTCACCTTCGCCACGCTCATGCACGTCATGCTGGCCCGCCTGTTTGGCCGCAGGGGGCGGATGATCCACGGGATCGCCCTGAGCACGGGCGTTCTGGCCGCCGCAGCGCTGGCCATCGTCAAATTCAACTCCAAGCTCATCATTTCCAGCCATTGGAACCACTATATCTACGCCATAGTCATCGCGCTGACTGTCCTGATTCTGCCGCTTACCCTGCTGTTTGGCCGAAAGGAAAACAGGCCGATGAACGCGGGCGGCATTCTTCTGTGCGCCGCAGGCGCTCTGATGTCAGCCACACTGATTTTCTACGCCCTGCCCGGCGTGCTTCTGTATCCCTTCAGCTTCAACACCATGGGGCAGGGGTATCTGTCCTCCTATTACCTGGTGCGCCTGGCCGGGTGGCTGGGAGCGCTTGTCCTGCTGCTGATTTATGCGCGCCTGCTTGCCGGCTGCGCGTCTGATATAAAGCCCTTCGGCCTGGCGCCCCTCCTGCTGAACGCGGGCCTCCTGTCCTTCGCCGTGTACTGCTTCGGCCGCTTCTTCGTGCCCTGGGTGAATCGGGCCAAGTGGCTGAAATGGCCCGTGAAATACACCGACGCGGCCTACGGCTGGATCGGAGACTGGATGATGTTCACCGCCAATCATTCCATGCTGTTCATCTGGATCGTCGCAGCGCTGGCCGCAGTGTTGGCCGCCGTCCTGTTCCGCCAGGGCACGGTCATTAAAGAACCCTACGACAATCCCGCCCGGCTGCGCAAGCTGAAGGCCCGCAACCGGCACTGGCGGCGCATGGCCGCGGGCGTGCTGGCGTGCCTGATCCTGTGCACGGTCATCATGACGACTGTAAAGGCCAACGATACAAAACAGGTGGAGCTTTCCGCCCCGGAGGCCTACACGGTGGACAGGGACGCGGGCGTCATTCTGGTGAGCATGGAAAACGTGAGCGACGGGCACCTGCACCGCTTTGAATATAAGACTGAAAAGAACATCGACGTACGCTGGATCGTTGTGAAAAAGCCGAATTCCGCCAGCTTCGGCGTGGGCCTGGACGCCTGCGAGGTGTGCGGCAACGCCGGCTACTTTGAGCGCAACGGGCAGATCATCTGTAAGCGCTGCGACGTGGTGATGAACATCAACACCATCGGCTTCAAGGGCGGCTGCAATCCCATTCCACTGGCCTACGAGGTGAAGGACGGCAACCTGGTCTTCCGTCTGGAGGACATCGTCGCCGGGGAGAGAGAATTCAGATAAGGAGGACCGTTCATGCTGTTTCGTATGATTCGCGGCGTGCTCTTTCACCAGAAGAGCAAGATGCTGCTGATCGCGCTGACCATCGCGCTGGGCGCGTCGCTGGCCACCGGCATGCTCAACGTGGTGCTGGGCGTGGAGGAAAAGGTCAACAAGGAACTGAAAAACTACGGGGCCAACATCGTGGTGAAGCCCAAGGATTCTTCGCTGCTCTCCGACATCTACGATGTGGGCGAAGGCGCGGAGCTGAACGCCGCGTATCTGCGCGAAGACGAGCTGGGCAAAATCAAGACCATCTTCTGGGCTTTCAACATCGTGGACTTCACGCCTTTCCTGGATACGCAGGCAATGCTGCCCGACGGAAGTCACGTCAGGATGACCGGCACCTGGTTCAATCACCACCTGGACCTGCCCACTGGCGAGAGCCTGGACGCGGGTGTGGTGGGCATGCGCTCCTGGTGGGACGTAACCGAGGGCCGCTGGCTGGATGAGAAAGACGAGAACGCCTCCTCCGAGATCATGGCCGGCGCGCTGCTGGCCCAGAAAATGGGCTGGCACGCAGGCGACACCGTGCACATCACCGCCTCGGCTGGGGAGAAGGACGTGACCATCGCCGGCGTCTACGACGCGGGCGGCGACGAGGACGAGCAGATCTTCGCCACGTTGGATCTCGTTCAGGCGCTGACGGATCGGGAGAACAAGGTGGCCTCCATCGAGGTCTCCGCCCTCACCACCCCGGACAATGAGCTGGCCCGCCGGGCGGCCCGCAATCCCGCGGCGCTGAGCAGCCGCGACTACGAGACCTGGTACTGCACGGCCTATGTGAGCGCCATCTGTTATCAGATTCAGGAGGTTGTCACCGGCTCGGTGGCCAGCGCCGTGCGCAAGGTGGCGGAGAGCGAGGGCACCATCCTCGACAAGACGAAGCTCCTGATGATCCTCATCACCGCGCTGAGCCTCATCGGCTCGGCCCTGGGCATATCAAACCTCGTCACCGCCTCCGTGATGGAGCGCAGCCAGGAGATCGGCCTTTTGAAGGCCATCGGCGCGCGGGATCATTCCATCACCGGCGTGGTGATGACGGAGATTCTCATCACTGCTCTCATCGGCTTCGCGGGCGGATATTTCCTGGGCTTCGGCTTCGCCCAGCTCATCGGGCGCAGCGTGTTCTCATCGGCCATCGACATGAACCCACGGGTGATTCCCATCGTGGCGGGACTGATCGCCCTGGTCACCATCGCGGGCAGCCTGCCCGCCATCCGCATGGTGCTGCGCCTGCGGCCCGCGGAAGTGCTGCACGGCGGGCATTGAGGGAGGTAAGCGCATGACGAAGAGAAGAATGTTTCTGCGCATGATCACGGCCTCGCTGCTGAGGCGGCGCTCCCGCATGCTCATCGCGCTTCTGTCCATCGGCATCGGCGCCACCATCCTGGCAGGCCTTGTGACCATCTATGTGGACGTGCCCCGGCAGATGGGCGCGCAGTTCCGTTCCTATGGTGCGAACATGCTCATCCTGCCCAAAGAAGGCGGCGAGCTGAACAGCGCGAACCTGCAGAACGCACTGCTGGTCATTCCCGGCGACGCGCTGGTGGGCGCGGCCCCCTATCGCTACGTGCGCCTGGATATGACCAGCCGCCAGCAGTCCTTCACCGCGGCGGGCACGGACTTTTCGCAGATCGTAAAGACCAGCCCCTATTTCAGCGTGGAAGGCCGCTATCCCGAGAACACCCGGGAAATCCTGGTGGGCAAGGAAATTGCCGACACCATCGGCGTGAAGCTGGGCTCCACCATGGAACTAACATATCAGCCCGCGGCCTCGCCAGAGGACGCGTCCTCCGACGGAGAGGGCGTGTCTGGCGATACGCTGAGCGGCAGCGCCGAGGGCTTCGGCGGCGGCATGGTGTATGTGACCATTGAGGTGGACGACGGCGGGACAATCGCCTCGCTGTCTGTGGACGCCTCCACGCAGACGCCGGAGTTCGGCGGCACCGTGCCGAAGGATGAGGCGTTCCTCAGTCAGTTTATCGGAAAGAGCCTGCCCGTTGCGGAGGAGGACATCGACGCCGTTTCCGGCGCGACCATTACCTCCGAGGCTGTGGTCAAGGCCGTAAACGGCGCCCATAAGACCTCCGCTCCCACCCAGCCGCGCACGGTGATTTTCTCCGTGGCCGGCATTTTGACCACCGGCGGCGAGGAGGAGGATTACGTGTTCCTCTCCCTGGAGGACATGGAAGCCATGACCGGCACGAATAAACTGGATGTGGCGGAACTGAGCGTGTCCGCCTCCGCGGATCAGCTGGAGGCTTGGGCAAACGTCATTTCCGAAGGCGGCGAGAGCGTTCAGGCCCGGCTGGTCAAGCGCGTGGCCCGTTCAGAAGCGGCAGTGCTGGAAAAGCTGACGGCGCTGGTGTTCCTGGTAACGCTGGTGGTGCTGCTGCTGACTATGATCTGCGTGTCCACCACCATGATGGCGGTGGTCTCCGAGCGGCGGCGGGAGATCGGCCTGCGCAAGGCGCTGGGCGCGTCGGACGGCTCCATCCGGGCGGAGTTCTTGGGCGAGGGTCTGTTCCTCGGCCTGCTGGGCGGCGTGATGGGCGGTATACTGGGCTTTGTGTTCGCCCAGGTGGTCAGCGTGAATGTGTTCGGCTCCTCCATCACCTTTCAGCCGCTGCTGCTGCCTGCGGCCGTCGTCGTTTCCATGGCCATCGCGGCCCTGTCCTGCCTGCTGCCCATCCGGCGCGCCGTGGCCATCGACCCCGCGCTGGTACTGAAAGGAGAATGAGCATGAGCCTTCTTGAATTGAAAAACGTCTCGAAAATATACGGCGAACTGAAAGCGCTGGACAACGTGAGCCTGCATGTGGACCAGGGCGAATGGGTGGCCATCATGGGCCCCTCCGGCAGCGGCAAGAGCACCATGATGAACATCATCGGCTGCATGGATAAGCCCACCAAGGGCGAGGTGCTGCTGGACGGCGTGGATATTTCCAAAGAGAGCAGCAAGAAGCTGACCGACATCCGCCGGGACAAGATCGGCCTGATCTTCCAGCAGTTCCATATGGTGGGCTACCTCACCGCCGTGGAGAACGTGATGGTGAGCCAGTACTACCATTCCCTGCCGGACGAGAAGGAAGCGCTGGAGGCGCTGGGCCGCGTGGGCCTGCGGGAGCGCGCCCGGCACCTGCCCAGCCAGCTCTCCGGCGGCGAGCAGCAGCGCGTGTGCGTGGCGAGGGCGCTCATCAATCACCCAGAGCTGATCCTGGCCGACGAGCCCACCGGCAACCTGGACGAGGCCAACGAAAACATCGTGCTGGATCTGTTCGCTCAGCTCCACAAGGAGGGCACCACCCTGATCGTGGTCACCCACGACCCGGAGGTGGCCGAGGCCGCCCAGCGCACCATCGTGCTGGAGCATGGCCGGGTGGCCCGGGAGATCGTCAACGAGAATTTTGGCAAATAACAGGAGGCTTCCATGAAGAAAGCGATGATCCCCGCCTGCGTAATGCTGGCGCTTTCACTGGTCGTGATCGTCGGCAGCCAGACTTTCCTCTCCCCCTGCGTCCATGAGGACGGCAGCTTTGGCCCGTGTCATTGGGCAGGACGGGCGCTCATGGGGCTCGGCTGCGCAAACGGCGTGCTGGCGCTGCTGGTTCTGATATTCAGAAAAGCGCGGTTCGGCGTGTATATGAGCGCAATGCCTGTGTGCCTGATGGGAATTTTGACGCCGGGCACGCTGATCGACCTGTGCCATATGAGCACGATGCGCTGCCGGATGGTGATGCAGCCTGCCATGATTATCCTGTTCGCCGCCACCGGAATCGCGGCCCTGTTGGGAACGCTGTCAAGCGCGAAGGAGTAAGCGATGAGCAAGACGTTTTCCCTGTCCGCCAAAAACCTGATCAGGAAGCCGGGGCGCACCGCCATCCTTGCCCTGCTGACCGCCTTCCTCGCACTGGCGGTGTTCGGCGGCTCAGTGGTGGTACTGAGCCTGCGCAGCGGGCTGAACAGCCTGGAGGCCAGATTAGGCGCGGACATCATTCTTGTGCCCACCGAAGCCCAGAGTAAGGTGAGCTTCCAGAACATGTTCCTGCAGGGCACCACCGGCGCGTTCTATATGGATGCTTCTGCCCTGGAAAAGGTTACGGAGGTGGAAGGCGTGGAAAAGGCCGCGCCGCAGACCTTCCTGGCCTCCCTGAAGGCAGACTGCTGCTCCATCAAGATACAGGTGATCGGCATCGATCCCGAGAAAGACTTCACCGTTCAGCCCTGGATCGCGCGCAGCCTCACGAAGGAGCTCGGCGACATGGACGTGGCCGTGGGCTGTAAGGTGGAGGCGAACGTGGGCGAGATCATCCGCCTCTATGAGCAGCGCTGCAAGGTGGTGGCCAGGCTGGAAGCCACCGGCACCGGTCTGGACACGGCGGTCTACTGCAACATGGACACCATGAACGCCCTGCTGAAGGCGGCGGAGGAAAAGGGTGTGAGCCACAAAATCGAAAGCGGCTCGGACGTGATTTCCGCCGTTTATATCAAGGTGAAGGACGGCTGCGACATCGATGCCGTGAACAGCAGGTTAAACGGGCATATACGCAAAGCCACCGCCGTGCGCACCCGCAGCATGATCACCGGCGTTTCGGACAGTCTGGCAGGCGTCAGCCGCACGGTATCTGGTTTGATCGTCGCGGTATGGATGCTGGCCTTCATCATCCTGCTGTTGGCCTTCGCGCTGATCATCCAGGAGCGAGCGCGGGAATTCGCTGTTCTGCGGCTGCTCGGCTCATCCAGGAGGATGCTTTCGCGCATGGTGCTCACTGAGTCCGCGCTGTGCGGGCTGCTGGGCGGCATAGCGGGCGTGGGGCTGGCGGCTCTCCTGCTTTTCCCCTTCAGCCAGCTCATCGAAAGCAGCCTGCGCCTCCCCTATCTGATGCCGGACGCGGGAAAAACGCTGCTGCTGGCGGCGGGGACGGCGCTTCTGTCCGCCGTCATGGCGGCGCTGGCCAGCGTCGCCGCGGCCTATCGCCTGAGCCGGATCGATCCGGGCACAGTCCTGCGGGAGGGAAATTGATATGATGTTCAAAGCCGAAAACATCAGCAAGCGCTATTTCCGCAGGACGGGCAGCGCTAACTATTTCTACGCCGTATGTCCTCTGAGTCTGGAAATCATGGCGTGCGGGGTCACTGTGCTCGCGGGCCGCAGCGGTTCCGGCAAAACAACGCTTTTGAACATGCTGGCCGGGTTGCTGGCCCCCACTGAAGGAAAGGTGTGGCTGGATGGCACCGACCTGTACAGTCTGGACGACAAATCGCTCTCCCGCCTGCGCAGCGAAAAAATGGGCGTGGTGCCTCAGGGCCGCAGCGCCATCGACACGCTGACCGTGATGGAAAATATCCTGCTGCCGGCGCGGCTGTACGGCCGGCCGGAGCCCATCGAGGCCGCCCGGCAGTGGATGGAACAGCTGGGCATCGCGCATCTGGCGGACGCCCGTCCCGCGGAGCTTTCCGGCGGTGAACTGCGCCGCATGGCCATCGCCCGCGCCTTGGCGCAGGCTCCGGACATCCTCTTTGCTGACGAACCTACCGGCGATCTGGACGATGGGAATACCCACATCGTGCTGTCAGCGTTTCATGATTTTGCCTGCATACAGAAAAAGGCCGTTTTCGTGGTGTCCCACGAAAGCGACGCCTTTCAGTATGCCGACAAGGTTTACAGGATGGACGGCGGACAGGTGGATATAATGCATTGACAAGCCATCCTCCATATGGTAGCATGAATGGTGTCAGTTGAAGCTGATATCGGCCTGCAGAAGCAGGCTGTCTTCCGTCTCTGTACTTCAAAACCGGTATCAGGAAGGTGCCAATGGTCTCCCCAAGGAGATCCTTGGTGCCTTTTTATACTGGCAGACTGGAAACCATTCGCAAACGCCTGAAAGTATGAACTTACTTACAAGTCAAATCTCGCATGAGCACTCTCTTGCAGCCCATGCACTCTTTCGCAAAACCGTTTTCCTCTTCCCTATAATTCAGCGGCTCGCTGCATCCCGCGTCCGGCTCCCATTTTAC
>LVAP01000076.1 GCA_001603025.1 Clostridiales bacterium Firm_10
GCCGCTGGCCGCCTATCCGCGGCTGGCCGGGCTGGATCTCGCCTCGTGCGACGCAACCGTGACACATTGACAGGCAGGGGAGGCGCGATTATGCGAACGCTGGTCGTCTGGGGCGCGGGCCGCATCGGCCGCGGCTTTGTCGCCCGCCTGTTTCATGGGCCGCTTTGGCGCGTCGTGTTCGTGGATATCGACCGGGAGCTGGTCGACCGGCTGAACGCGCAGGGCGCCTACACCGTGTTCCTGGCCCGGAGGGAGGGCATCGAGCGCGCGCGTGTGGAGGGCGGTTTTTCCGCGCTGCACACCGGCGATGCCGACGCGCTCGCGCGGCTCTTCCGGGAGGAGGGCCTGATGCTGGATATCGCCGTTCACGAGCCGAAGCTCGCCGAGGTGGCCGATATGCTCGCGCCGCTGTTCACCGCGCGGGCCCTGGCCGGGGCCGGTCCGATGGACGTGATGATGAACGTCAACATGGCCGCGCCGGACGAGGCCTTTGTCCGTCTCATGGAGGCGCGGCTCGACGGCGACGCGCTGGCGTATTTCCGCGCCCGGGTGGGCGTGACGGGCATTGCCGCCATGTGCATCTCGCCCGTGGCCACGGAGGCCATGCTGGCGGAGGACCCGCTGGCCCTGCTCAACAACGGCTGGCCGGAGCAGGCCGTGGGCGCGGCGCAGCTGAAAGGCGAGCCGCCCGCGCTGCCGCACCTGCGCCTGAGCGCCGACGTGCGCGCCGAGGAAACGCGCAAGCTGTACACCCTCAACATGGCGCACGCGCTGTGCTGCTACCTGGGCGTGAAGAAGGGCCACAGGACCGTGATCGACGCGATGGGGGACGAAGCGCTGCGCGCGCTCGTATTCCAGGCCCTCGGCGAGGCCGGGCTGGGCCTGAGCGCCGCTTACGGCTTCCCGGCGGGGGAAATGGCCGCCTGGCGCGAGACCATCATGGCGCTGCTGGACAACCCCACCATCAACGACAACCTGCCCCGGCTGGGCGCGGACACGCGCCGCAAGCTGTCCGCGGCCGACCGGCTGTGCGGCCCGGCGCGGCTGTGCCTCGCGGCGGGCGGGCGGCCCGAGGCCATTGCGCGGGCGATCCGCGCGGGCTTCGATTTCGAGCACGACGATCCCGGCACGGCATACGTGCGCGGCCTTGTGGCGGCGCGCGGGCTGGCGGAGGCCGTACGCTCGGTGTGCGGCCTGGATGAGGGCGACGCGCTCTGGGGTATGATCCTGAACGGCGAAAGCCATTGACGATACTGCGATTCTTGCAAGGAGGGAATTTCCATGAAAACAACTGCGGTCCGCCTGCACGGCACAAACGACCTGCGGCTGGAGACCTTCGAGCTTCCGGCCATCAAAGAGGACGAGATCCTGGTCAAGATCATCTCGGACAGCATCTGCATGTCCAGCTACAAGGCCGCCATTCAGGGCCCGAAACACAAGCGCGTGCCTGAGGACATCGCGGAGAACCCGATCATCATCGGCCATGAATTCTGCGGCGAGATCCTCGAGGTCGGCGCGAAGTGGGCCGGCCAGTTCAAGGCGGGCGAAAAGTTCGGCATCCAGCCGGCCATCCAGTATCACGGCACGCAGCAGACGCCCGGCTACGCCTTCCCCTTCCTGGGCGGCGACAGCCAGTACGCGGTGGTCATTCCCGAGGTCATGGAGCAGGACTGCCTGCTGCATTACAGCGGCAAGGCGTTCTTCTACGGCTCCCTGGCCGAGCCGCTGAGCTGCATCATCGGCACGTTCCACGCGCAGTATCACACCAAGCCCGGCTGCTACGTCCACGACATGGGCATCGTGGAAGGCGGCAACATGGCGATCCTGGCCGGCGCCGGCCCCATGGGACTAGGCGCGATTGACTACGCCATCCACTGCGGCCGGCGGCCCGGCCTGCTGGTTGTGACCGACATCGACCAGGCCCGCCTGGATCGCGCGGCCGCCATCTACACGGCCGAGGAAGCCGCGAAGAACGGCGTGAAGCTGGTTTACCTGAACACCTCCGGCGAGGATCCGGTGGGCGAGCTGATGGCGCTGACCGGCGGCAAGGGCTATGACGACGTGCTGGTGTTCGCGCCCGTCGCGGCCGTCATCGAGCAGGGCGACAGGATCCTGGCCTTCGACGGCTGTCTGAATTTCTTCGCCGGCCCGACCAATCCCAACCTGTCCGCCATGTTCAACTTCTACAATGTGCACTACGCCGCCCATCACCTGGTGGGCACCAGCGGCGGCAACACCGCCGACATGATGGAAGCGCTGGATATGATTTCCTCCGGCGCGCTGACGCCCTCCGGCATGATCACCCACATCGGCGGCCTGGACGCCGCGGCCGAAGCCACGCAGAACCTGCCGAAGATCCCCGGCGGCAAGAAGCTGATCTACACCCACATCGCCATGCCGCTGACGGCTATCGACGATTTTGCCGAGAAGGGCAAAACCGATCCCCTGTTCGCGAAGCTGGCCGGGCTGTGCGCCGCGAACAACGGCCTGTGGAGCCCCGAGGCGGAGGAATACCTGCTGGCAAACGCGCCGAAGATCGACGCGTGAGCGGGAAAGCGAATCAATGATCGGGGCCCGGACGGCTGGTCAGGCTGTCCGGGCCCGGCTGCGGCCGGATGCCGCGGCGACGCTGAAAGGTGGCCGGATTCGGCATGGCATGCTATATTTCCTTTGACGGCGGCGGCACCAAGCTCAACGGCATGATGTTCGATGAGAACATGAACCTGCTGGGCACGGGGCACGCCGGCGGCATCAATCTGACGCAGACCTCGCTGGAGGACTGCCGCGCCAACGTGCACAGCTGCCTGGAGCAGGTGCTGGCGGCCCATGAGCCGCCGCTGGTGGATGTGGTATATTACACCGGCGTGGGCAATTTCCAGCTGCTGTGCGAAGAGGTGGGCCGGCGCGTTCACACCGCGCAGTATGTCGGCACCGACGAGGCGCTGGGCGGGCTGCTGGCCGGCGCGCTCCGGCAGCAGGGCGTGCTGGCGCTGGCCGGAACGGGCTCGGACGTGTTTTACATCAGCCCCGAGAAGCGGACTGTGGTGGGCGCGTGGGGCCCGATCCTGGGCGACGACGGCAGCGGCGCGTGGATTGGCCAGCAGGGCATCCGCGCCGTTGTGCGGCAGATCAACGGCTGGGGTGAGGATACGCTGCTCCTGCCCATCATCCGTCAGGCCTGGGCGCTGAAAAACGACTGGCAGATGGTGCGCATGGTGCACCAGTCGCCCGCACCGTTCCGGCAGGTGGCCTCTGTGACGCCGCTGGTCGGCCAGGCGGCGGCCCGCGGCGACAGGGTATGCCTGAACATTTTGCGCGAGGCCGGGCATCTCATGGCCGTGCAGACCGAGAGCCTTATCCGGCGCGCTGGCCTGGGCGAGGACCAGCTCGACGTGACGCTGTGCGGCGGCGCCTGGAAGGCGCATCCGGCCATGTTCGACGCCTATCTGAGCGAGCTGCAGGCCGCCCATCCCACGCTGACGGCGCGCCGGCCGCTGTTCGAGCACGTGTGCGCCGGCCCCGCCCGGCTGCTGCTGGAGCGCGGCATGGAGCGAGCGGACGCCATCCGCCTGATGAAGGCGCAGTTTGCGCAATATCGCGTCGACATGACGGATGAAACGTGATATAATCGACAATAAGGAAAATCAATTGCAATGGAGTGAGAGACAATGAGTGCGATTAACGCCTACTTCGAGAACCTGACGCGGGTGCTGAGTGAGGTTCAGGCCACGCAGAGCGACGCGCTGGAGGAAGGCGCGAAGCTGCTGTGCGAAGCCACGCTGACCGACCACAACATCTTCGCCTTCGGCTGCAGCCACGCCGGCCTGCTGGCGCTGGAGCTGTATTACCGCACCGGCGGCATGGCCAACATCAACCCCGTGCGCGGCCCCGGCCTGTGCTGCGACGTGGATCCCGCGACCATGACCAGCGAGATCGAGCGCCTGCCGCAATACGGAACCATCCTGGCCAACAACCAGCCCATCGGCGAGGGCGACGTGGTGATCATCCATTCGGTTTCGGGCCGCAACACCGTCACCGTGGATTTCGCGAAGCGCTGCCGGGAGAAGGGCGCGAAGGTGATCGCGCTGACCAACCTGACCTATTCAAAGAGCGTCACTTCCAGGCATCCCTCCGGCAAGCGCCTGTTTGAAGAGGCGGACCTGGTGCTGGACAACTGCGGCTGTCCCGGCGACAGCTCGCTGGTCATCAAGGGCGTGCCGGAGAAGGTCGCCCCGACCTCGACCGCGGTGGGCGCCGCCATGGTGAACGCCATGATGGCCCGCGCGGTGGAGCTGATCACGGAAGCCGGCGGCGTCGCGCCGATCTTCATGTCCGCTAACCTGGACGGCGGCGATGAGCACAATAAAAAAATGCTCGCCAAATACAGGAAACACATTTTCTACATGGGCCACTGATGAGAGAAAGGGGTTTTTCCTATGCTGATGGACAGGTATTGGGAACACGTTGACGATCTGTACAAGCGCGTGAAAACCACGCAGCGCGAGGCCATTGAAAAGGCCGGCCGACTGATAGCCGACGCCGTGGACAACGGCGGATGCGTCCATATCAACGATTCGGGCCACATCATTGACAGCGAGCTGATCTATCGCGGCGGCGGCCTGATCCTGTATAAGCGTTTCAAGTATGATCTGGTGGTGGACGACGCCGTTCGTCCGCGCGACCGCAGCGACCTGGACACCTCCATGGAGGGCCTGGCCGCCTACGCACTGAAAAAATCCGGCGCGCGCCCCGGCGACGTGCTGATCTGCGGCAGCGTGTCCGGCCGCACCTTCTATGTGGTCGACCTGGCCTACGAGGCCAAGAAGATGGGCATGAAGGTCATCGTCATTACCTCGATGAGTTACGCGACCAGCGTGGATCCCGTGCATTCCAGCGGCAAGAAGCTGTATGAGATGGCCGACGTGGTAATCGACAACTGCGCGCCCGCCGCTGAGGCCATGATGGAAGTGGAGGGCCTGGAGCCCCGCCTGTGCGCCGCCTCCGGCCTGGCCGCCGCGTTCATCATGTGGAGCGTGACCACCGTGGTCGTGGAGGAGCTCATGAAGCGCGGCAAGGTACCGGGCGTGCTCAAGAGCGCCAACTTCCCGGGCGGCCCGGAATACAACAAGGGCTACGTGGAGCCCCGCTACGCCAAGGAAGGCCTGTAACGCCGGCCCGGCGCTTAAAAAATCCCCCGTTTCCCGCATTTCGCGGGGAGGGGGGATTCTTTTCTGCAAAGGAGCTTTCCGTCTGAGCCGGCGGGGCCGGGTCAATAAACAGAGGCGAAGCCCAACGGACTTCGCCTTTTTCTCATGCTGTTTGCCCGGCTGCGCCGCGGCAGATATTACGCTTCCGCCTTCGCCAGACGCTTGGCCATGCGGGCCTTTTTGCGGTTGGCGGCGTTTTTGGAAATAACGCCCTTGGCGGCAGCCTTATCAATCGCGCTGGCGGTTGCGGAGAGCATCGCGGCGTCGGCGGAACCGGCGGCGACGGCGGCCTCGTACTTCTTCACGTTCGTCTTCATGGCGGACTTAATCATACGATTGCGCAGATTCTTTTTCTCGTTCACCTTGACGCGCTTAATGGCGGACTTAATATTCGGCAAGATCATTCACCTCCAAGCCTTTACAATCGACAACTGCTATTTTACCACGTTTGAATGGCGATTGCAATAGAAAAGCAGGTGAAACACGTTAATTTTTCCACGTATGAAGCCGCATACAACCCCTTTTTGTGGGGCATAATGGCAGAAAAGCGCGCTGCGGCGCGGAAGGAAGGAGTCGGCTTATGCGGCAGATTCGCACGGATCTTGCGATGGAATCGGCCGGCGCGGCGGGCGGCGGATCGCTGCCGGGCGTCAGCGTGTCGGAGTGGGAAGCGGGCGGCGTGACCATGACCGAGGTGAAAATAACCACGGAGGAAGGTGCCTCGCTGCTCGGCAAGCCGACGGGACTGTACCTCACGATGGAGAGCCGGGGCGTCAGGCGGCGCGACCTTGAGGCCAGGAAGTCCGTCAGCGCGCTGCTGGGCGAGGAGCTGGCGCGGCTGCTGCCGGAGGAAAACGGCGGGCCGGTGCTGGTGGTGGGGCTGGGCAACCGCACGGTCACGCCCGATTCGCTCGGCCCGCTGACCGTTGACCGCACGCTGGTGACGCGCCATCTCTTCGACGCGCAGCCCGATCTGGCCGCGCGGGGCATGACGCCGGTGTGCGCCGTGGCGCCGGGCGTGCTGGGCGTCACCGGCGTGGAAACCAGCGAGATGGTGCGCGCCGTGGCGGAGGCTGTGAAGCCGCGGGCTGTCATCGCAGTCGACTCGCTGGCCGCGCGTGCCGTCAGCCGCGTGGCCAGCACGGTGCAGCTCACGGATACCGGCGTCCGGCCAGGATCGGGCGTGGGCAACCATCGCATGGCGCTCACGGGCGAAACGCTGGGCGCGCCGGTGCTGGCGGTGGGCGTGCCGACGGTGATTTACGCGGCCACCATCGCGCGGGATGCCTTCGGAATGCTCTCCGGCGGGGAGGATACGCCCGAACGGGAGCAGGCGCTGGACGAAATGGCAAAGGAGCTGCTTTCCGGCGCGCTGGGCGAGATGATCGTCACCCCGCGCGAAGTGGACGACCTGGTGGCCGACGCGGCGGCGATGCTGGCCGGCGGCATCAACCGGGCGCTGCACCCCGGGCTGAGCGAGCAGGATATTCTGACGATGATGTCGTGAACGGCATAGCGACCGGCGGACGGGAATAAAATGAACCGTGCCTCAGGCGACGGAAAGGGGTCGGTGATATGATTCGCATCCGGGTGATTCACGCGTCGAAGCTGCTTGTGATCCTTGCGGCGGCCGTGCTGGCCGCGGCGGTGGCCATCCTGGCCTTCAGGGCGGCCGCCGGTGTGCGGGCGGCGTCGGGTTTTCCGGGCGGGGCGGCGGTTCAGGCCGCCTTTTCATTTTTCCAGCCCCCGCCGATGGAGTTTGAGCTGCCCGGCGAGGACGAGCACACCGACCGCTCCGTGTGGGTCGCGCCGGAGCGGTTGGAGGCGGAAGCGGACCCCGCTGTCCGATCGGCGCGGCCGCGCGTGCTCATCTATCACACCCACACCCACGAGGCCTACGCCCAAACGCCCGACGACCCCTATCCGGAGACGGAGCCCTGGCGCACAGAGGACCAGGCCCACTCGGTGGTGCGGGTGGGCGCGGAGCTGGCCAGCCTGCTGGAGGCGCGCGGCTTTGAGGTGACGCACGACGTGACGGATCATGAATATCCCCGGCTGAACACCGCCTACGCCCGCTCGCTGGACACGCTGATGAGCTACGGCGACCAGCCCTTCGACCTGCGCATCGACCTTCATCGCGACGCCTGGGACAGCACCATGGCCGAATGCGCGCTCGTCGGCGGCCGGCGCACGGCGCAGTTGATGATGCTCGTGGGCAACGGCGGCGATTATGAGGTGAAACCGGACTACGCGGCCAACCTCGCCTTCGCCGCGCGGCTTACGGATGCGCTGAACGCCCTGGCGGAGGGGCTGTGCCGCCCGGTGTTGGTGAAGAACGGGCGCTATAACCAGCATGTGGGAACGCCTTCCCTGCTCATCGAAGCGGGCCACAACCTCAACACGCTCGGGGAGGCGCTCGCGGCCATGCCGTATCTGGCCGACGCGCTGGACGGTTTGCTCAAAGCGGCGTGACGCCGGGCTTGTGCGGAACGCGGAAGTCTGCTATAATGCCCCTGTCGCGGCGGTGCCGCGGAAAACACGAAAGGGGGCGACGGCCCATGACGCTTGAGCGGCAGCTGCTCTCATATGAACCCTTCAACGAGCAGGAGGCACGGGACCTGCCTCTGATGCTGGATTTCCTGCGCCGCGGCGAGCGGCCCTTTGAGCGCGCCAACGAGGCGGGGCACTTCACGGCCTCGGCCTGGGTGACGAATCCCGCGCGCGACCGCGTGGTGATGATCTGGCACAATGTGTACCGCTCCTGGGCCTGGACGGGCGGCCATGCCGACGGCGAGACTGACCTGCTGGCCGTAGCCCGGCGCGAGGCGGAGGAAGAGAGCGGCGTGAGCGGGCTTCGTCCGGTGGCGGAAACGCCGCTGTCCGTCGAAATCCTCACGGTGGACGGACATGAGAAGCGGGGCCGCTACGTCTCTTCCCACCTCCACTACAACGTGACGTATCTCTTCGAGGCGGACGAGACCCGGACGCTGCGCGCCAAGCCGGACGAGAACAGCGGCGCGGCCTGGTTCACCCCGCAGGAGGCGCTGGAGGCCTGCTCCGAGCCATGGATGGCCGAGCGCATTTACAAAAAGCTGCTGGCAAGAATGAAAAAAGCCTGAAAAAAGCCGCCCCGATTGTTCGGAGCGGCTTTTTATGGACAATGAAATCCCCCGCTTCGAGCGGGGGTTCCGGAGAGCTTACAGCTATGAGTAAATCCGTTCAGCCCTGTTCTAGTCAAATGATTACGAATCAGCGAAAAGGAATTATAGAACCAATTGGAAGCTGCTTCAGCGGTTCTGGAGGAACAGGTGCACGAGTCGGATATTCAGAGCGCGTGAGCGCTGCCGGTATCTGGCCCTTATAGGGCCTTGTTCAAACCACCGGCTAAGCCGGTGGTCATGATTTATTCTCCCATTTCGATGACGTCCCCGTCGTTGAGGATGCGCCAGCTGAGGTCGGGAATGGCCGCGAGCAGCGCTTTCTGCTCGTCCGGATGGTTGAGGATGTCCCGCCCGTGATGCAGGAAGGCCAGCAGGCCGGGCGCGCGGCCCTCGTCGATGAGGCGCTTCGCGACCTCGGCGGGATGGTGATGCCCGGTTTCGTGCAGCAGCACGTCGCAGCCGTCCAGCAGCGGGGCGTAGTCCTCATAGCCCTTCGTGTCGCCGGTGTAGACGATCTTTTTACCGTCGGCTTCGATGGAAAAGCCGAACGACCGCCAGGGCTCGCCTTCGGCGTGGGGCAGGTGGCGCGTGTGCAGCGCCGACACGGCGAGGCCGTTGTCCTCAAACAGCGGGCCGTCGCCGATGAGGCCGGGCCGGATGACAAACCGGCAGCTGAAGCCGCCCTCGGTGAGCGCCAGCAGGGAAGACACGGCGTCCCACGCGCGCAGGTCAGGCAGGTGGAGAAAGACGGTCTGCCCATCGAGCCGGTGGGCATGGCCGTCCAGCTTGCGCATGGTCCACAGGAGATGCGCGAGCCCGCCGATGTGGTCCATGTGCGTATGGCTGATGACGATGTGCCGGATGGAAAGCAGGTCCGCCCCGGACAGATGCGCGGTGTGGGCGCAGCTCTCGCCGGCATCGAACCAGTACAGCCCGCCGCGGCGCTCCACAGCGAACGCGGTGTGGTGGCGGCCCGGCACGGGTTCCGTGCCGGAGCAGCTGCCGAACAGGCGGATTTTCATGCCGATTACCAGCCCAGGTTGTCCAGCAGGATGTAACCGGTGATGCCGTCCCACGTGCAGCAGGCGAAGCGCTCGTCCACCACGTAGCAATCCGTCACCACGGAGCCCAGCGGCACCTTGGCCAGGCGGGCGGAGGAGGTGTCGGGCAGCTCGCGCAGGGAGGCGAACGAGGCGCAGTTCACGATGACGCACTCGCCCAGCCAGTCGGCGTTCACGCCGCCGGAAACCCATTCGAGGTTATCGCTCAGGATGAAGCCCTCCTGGTCGCCGTACAGGCAATAGCAGAAACGGTCGTCCTCATAGAACACGTTGGTCACGATGGAGCCCAGCGGCACGCGGGCGATGAGATCGGCCTTGGTGTCCGGGAAGGAGCGCAGCGAGGCATAGCTCTTGCAGTTGACGATCTGCATGTTGCCCAGGTACTCCTCGTCGGCATATTCCTGGCCGACAGGCCCGGCGATGAAGGAGAGGTTGCTGGTGAGGATGTAGCCCTCGAGGCCGTCGTACACGCAATAGGTGAAGCGCTCGTCCTCATACCAGCAGTTGGTCACGATGGAGCCCAGCGGCACGCGGGCCAGGCGGGTGGAGGAGGTATCCGGCCGGGCGCGCAGCGAGGCGTAGCTCTGGCAGTTGACGATCTCCATGGCGCCGATCAGGCCGGTGTAGTCCTCGTATTCATAGGCGTAGGCGGCGGCCTGCGCGGGCGCGGCGGCGGGCAGCGCGGCGGCCATCAGGACGGCGGCCAGCGCGAGGCAGATGAGCAGGCGGATTTTCTTCATGGCGATGACTTCCTTTCCCGTTATTTCGGTTCTGGCTCTATCTTAATGGATTGCGGCGTGAAAGTCAATGGGAAGCGCGGGATTTCGCTTGACAGGCCGGGGCGGCGGGGCTACAATGTCGGCGTAGACCCCACCCCATCACACAGAGAACGGAGTGACGCGCATGAAACCGAAGATCTATCGGGGCGAAGCCCTTCGCGAGATTTCCTTTCCCCTGGGCGGCATCGGCACGGGCTGCATCGGGCTGGACGGCTACGGCCGGCTGGTGGACTGGGAGATATTCAACCGGCCCAACAAGCGCAGCGTGAACGGCTATTCCCACTTCGCCGTGAAAGCCGAGCGGGACGGCGAACTGCTGGACGCGCGCGTGATGAACATGGACGCGGGTCCGGGCTACATGGGCGAAGGCTATCTGGACGCCATGGAAGGCCGCGCGCGGCCCGGGCGCGTCTGGCGCTCCAACTACGGCTTCGGCCCCCAGCGGGAGCTGATGGGCGGCATGCCGCACTTCCGGGGCGGTTCATTCGAGGGGCAGTTCCCGTTTGCGAAAATTTGCTTTGAGGACGAGACGTTTCCGGGCCGGGTGAGCCTCGGCGCGTTCAATCCGTTCATTCCGCTGGACGACGCGGATTCCTCGATGCCCGCGGCGTTTTTCACCGTGACGATCGAGAACACGCAGGATCGGCCCGTCGACTACACGGCGGCGCTGTCGCTGAGCAATCCCCAGCCCGGCCTGCACGCCAACGAGCCGTTTGAGTTGGGCGGCGCGGCGGGCGTCGCGTTGGGCGACGACACCGCCCCG
>LVAP01000077.1 GCA_001603025.1 Clostridiales bacterium Firm_10
CCTGCATGGAAGCGGACGCGAATTGACAAAGCCCGTCCGGGTAGGTTATAATAACATGAGTATTGAAACGGCGGCGCGCCGCCGCGGACAGGCGATGTGGAGGGAAATATATGGAACAGTTGAATTACCGGGTGCTGAAAGAATCGGGCTACAAGGGCTACATCCTCGAGACCGCGCCGGAGCGGGTCATGCAGTTCGGCGAAGGCAATTTCCTGCGCGCCTTTGCGGATTACTGGTTCGACGTCGCCAACGAGAGGGCCGGCTGGAACGGCAAATGCCTGCTGGTGCAGCCCATTCCCACCGGGCTCACGGAGCTGATCAACGCGCAACAGGGCCTCTACACGCTGTACCTGCGCGGCACGGAAAACGGCGTCAAGGTGGACCGCAAGCGCGTCATTTCCTCCGTTTCCCGCTGCGTGAACCCCTACGGGCCGGCCGGTTTTGAAGCCATGATGGCGGCGGCCGTCTCCGACGACCTGGAATACATCGTCTCCAACACCACGGAGTCCGGCATCGTGTACGACCCCGCCTGCCAGCCGGACGACAGGCCCTGCTCCTCCTTCCCCGGCAAGCTGACGCAGGTCCTCTACCGGCGCTGGCAGGCCGGCAAGGGCGGCCTGGTCGTGCTCTCCTGCGAACTGATAGACAACAACGGCAGGGAGTTGCAGCGCTGCGTCAACCAGTACATCGACCAATGGGGGCTCGATGACGCTTTCCGCGCCTGGGTCAACGGCGAGTGCACCTTCTGTTCCACGCTGGTGGACCGCATCGTGCCAGGCCGCATCCGCGACGCCGGGGAAGTGAAGCGCCTCGAGGCGGAAAACGGCTACGCCGACCCGCTCACGGACGTGGGCGAGGTTTTCGGCGTGTGGAACATCGAAGGCCCCGACTGGCTGGAGGACAAGCTGCCCTTCCGGGCGGCCGGCCTGAACTGCCACGTGGTGCCCGACGTGACGCCCTACAAGAAGCGCAAGGTGCGCATCCTGAACGGCGCGCACACCGGATTCGTGCTGGGCGCGTACCTGGCCGGCTTCGACATCGTGCGTGACGCCGTGCAGAACGACACCGTGCGCGGCTTCATGAACAGGATGCTGCATGAAGAGGTCATTCCCACGCTGCCCCTGGACCGCGCGGATCTTGAAAGCTTCGCCTCCGCGGTGCAGGACCGCTTCAACAATCCCTTCGTCAACCACGAGCTGATGAGCATTTCGCTCAACTCCACCTCCAAGTGGCGCGCCCGCAATATGCCGAGCCTGCTGGACTCGCTCAAGCTGACCGGCAAGCTGCCTCCCTGCCTGGCCATGAGCTTCGCGGCGTACATCGCCTTCTATTCCTGCGACATCCAATCCCTGGAGGAAAAGGGCCTGGTGTGCCGCAGGCCGAAGGGCGACCTGTACACGATTTCCGACGACCGCTGGGTGCTGGAGTTCTACAACGAGCACCGCGGCGACGCGCCCGAGCAGCTGGTGCACGCCGTGATGACCAACCGGGATATGTGGGGCTGCGACCTCACGGAGGTTCCCTCCTTCGAGGCCGCGACCGTCGCCAACCTGAAGAAGATCCGCGCGGAAGGCGCGCTGGCCGCGTTCCGGAGCTGTCTGTAACCGGGCGGGGCGGCCGGACGATGGGAGGACATGGGCTATGAAGGCATACGGCACGTTTTTTCAGAACGACGAAAAGCGCCCGCTGGTGTACGGCGAGGTGAATCTCATCAACCCGCCCCGGCAGCGGCTGCGCGGGGAAGAAAAGAAAGAGGGCATTCCCGTCGAGCCGGTGCTCGTGGGCTTCTGCGGCACGGACTACGAACTCATGAAGATGGGCCGGCGGGGCGAGCTCGGCGCGAAATTCCCCGAAGGGCAGAAGCGCCTCATCAACGGCCACGAGGGCGTGGTGTGGGTGCCCTCCGAGAACCGCTTCGCCATCGTGCTCATCCGCGGCGGCGACTGCGTCGATCCCACCCGTTACACCGAGGACGAGCGCTATTTTGAATACGGCTGCGACCAGGCGGACGGCCTGTTCTGCGACCGCATGTATGTCAATCCGGACATGCTGCTGCGCATCCCGGACGGCCATGTGCACGGCGGGAAGCTCGACCTGTCCTTCGCCAAGCGCATGGTGTTCCCGGATCCCTTCTCCTGCATGCTGTTCCAGCTGGAGCGCATGGAGGACCTGGGCGGCGCCCACAACTTCCGCCAGGCGGCGCGCCGGCACGGCTGCCCGCTGGAGGAGGCCCGCGCCATCGCGGCGGACGAGGTGTTCGAGCGCACGGTGATCTTCGGCCTGGGCACCACCGGCATGTTCGTGGGCGACCTCATCCGCCGCGCGCATCCGAAGGCCCGAATCGTGCTGGTGGCCCGCAGCGAGGAGCAGAGCCCCAAGGTGCGCTTCGCGCTGGAGCAGACCGGCGGCGTTTACGTGCGCAGCCGGTACGCCGCGAACGGGGAGCTGGCCGCGGCCATCTGCGAGGCGCTGGGGGGCCGGGCGACGATGTTCATCGGCACCAGCGGCGCGAACGTGGAGCATGAAATCGCCTTCACCCATAAGGTGCTGGGCTGCAACGGCATATACAACAGCTTTTCGCTGGGCCCGCGCATCGCCTTCGACACCATGCCCTTCGGCTTCGAGAACCACCTGATTTTCGGCTCCATCAATTTCCGGCAGGATCACATGGAAGAGGCCATCCGCATCCTGGCCGCCAGCCGCTACGGCGAGATCGTTGAGCTGATCGACAAGGAGCGCTTCGTCGCCGATCCCATCCGCGCCTACGAGGAAGACATCTACGCCAAGGGCTCGCCCCTCAAGACGGCCGTGGTGTGGAACGACCGCTATGTCGACATGAACCGATAGGAGAGTGAGCGCATGATCATCGACGCGCACGTGCATCTCTGGAAAAAGCAGGCCGGCCTGGTGGACGGGATGCCCGTCTATCCGCTGGAGAACGGGCGCAGCATGCTCAAGGGCGAAGTGCGCCAGATGCTGCCGCCCTACATGACGGACAACAGGAACACCGTGGGCCGGCTGATCGCCAACATGGATTTCGCGCTGGTCAACGGCGCCGTAGTCACGCAGGAATACATGGACGGCAACCAGGACGCCTACCTGCGCTACGCCCGCCGCGTCTGCCCGCAGCGCCTGCGGGTGTGCGCCCTCTATGAAGAGAAGGGCGAAGTGGATACCCGCGGCATGGACGGCATCAAGGTGGTGGCTGAGCGGCTCAAAGACCGAGACCTGACCCACCATGAAGCCGTGTTCGCGCAGGCCGACCGCGAAGGCAAATTCATCAGCACCGACCTCTATCCCGGCGACGAGCAGGCCGGCTCGCTGCGCGAGATGATCGAGCAGTATCCGAACCTGCGCGTGGCCATCGGCCACTTCGCCATGATCACCGTGGACGGCTGGCGCGAGGTGGTCCGGCTGGCGCGCCACCCGAACGTGCGCATCGAGAGCGGCGGCATCACCTGGCTGTTCAATTCAGAATACTATCCCTACCCCTCCGCGGTGAAGGCCATCTGCGCCGCCCGCGATATCTGCGGCATGGACAAGCTGATGTGGGGCTCGGATTACCCCCGCACCATGACCGCCATCACCTACCGCATGAGCTGGGATTTCCTCGAGCGGACGAACCTGCTCACCGCCGCGGAAAAACAGCAGTTCCTCTTTGACAACGCCCGTTCATTCTATCGTTTCTCCGAGCTTCCCGACATTCAGCCCGTCCGTCACATGGCCGAATAGACCGACAGAAAGGATGGTAGTCCATGAGCGAAAACCGCACCTTTGAACCGACTTTTGAGTCCCTTCGCCAGTATTCCGCGCCGGAGTGGTTCCGCGACGCCAAGTTCGGCATCTGGAGCCACTGGGGCCCGCAGAGCGTGCCCATGTTCGGCGACTGGTATGCCCGCAACATGTACATCCAGGGCACGCCGCAGTATGAGTACCATGTGCGGCATTACGGCCATCCGTCCAAATTCGGCTACAAGGACCTGGTCCAGCTCTGGAAGGCCGAGCGCTTCGATCCGGAGGCGCTGATGGACAAATATGTGAAGGCCGGCGCGCGCTACTTCGTGGCCCAGGCCACGCACCACGACCACTTCTTTAACTACGCGTCCTCCGTGAACCGCATGAACAGCGTGAACGTGGGCCCGCACAAGGACATCCTGGCGCTGTGGAAGGCCGCTGCCGACCGGCATCACCTGCCCTTCGGCATCACCGAGCATCTGGGCGCTTCCTTCTCCTGGTGGCGCGTAAACAAGGGCTGCGACGCCACCGGCCCCTATGCCGGCGTGCCCTATGACGGCAACGATCCCGCCTACCGCGATTTCTACTTCGACAACTACGAGCACGGCACGGACAACCCCAAGGAAGCCAGCCCCTGGTATACCGCCAATCCCGAATACCATGCCTACTGGCTGAAAGCGGTCAGCGAGATGATCGACACCTTCAGGCCGGAGATCCTCTATTCGGACGGCGCGCTGCCCTTTGGCAGCCACTGGCTGGGGCAGCAGGTCGATATTGCCGAAGCGGATTACAGGGAGGGCCTGGAGGCCGTGGCCCGGCTGTACAACCGCTCCATTGAAAAGCACGGCGCCAACCAGGCGGTCTATCTGCAGAAGGACCGCCGGCCGGAAATTTATACCGTGGGCGTGCTCGACATCGAGAAGAGCCAGCTGCCGGGCATCATGCCTCAGCCCTGGCACACCGACACCTGCATCGGCAACTGGTTCTACGACGTGCACCACCCCTACAAGCAGCCCGACCAGATCATCGAGATGCTGGCGGACATCATCTCCAAGAACGGCTGCATGCTGCTCAACGTGCTGCAGCGGCCGGACGGCACCATCGACGAGGACGCGGAGTTCATCCTGAAGGAGCTGGCTTCCTGGTTCGCGGTCAGCAGCGAGGCCGTTTACGGCACGCGGCCCTGGCGCGTGTTCGGCGAGGGCGAGACACGGGTGAAGATCGAGGGCTTCCGCGAGGACAAGACCGACTGGATCCGCAGCGACTTCCGCTTTACCCAGAAAGACGGGAACGTGTACGCGTTCATGATGGGCATTAAGCCGGGCGAAACGGCAGTGCTGCGCAGCTTTGCCGGGCAGGAGATCCACTCGGTGTCGCTGCTGGGCGCGGGCGAGTTGCCCTTCCGCAGCGAATACGGCGTGCTTTGCGTGCCGCTTCCCGAGCGGATGCCCACGAAGTACACGGGTGTGCTCAGGATCCGCTGAGGCGCGAAAAGACAAATAAAGGCGCGGACGGAGCTGGTTGCGGTTCCGTCCCGCCGCTTTCTGCGGCGCGGCGCGCTCCGTTCCGTTCGAACGCAATTCGGGAGGCTGATTCCATGAAAAAGCTGAAACTGGCCTTGATCCTGCTTGTCTGCATCCTGTTCTGCGCCCTGCCGCGGGCCCGTGCTTCGGAGCGCCAGCTGACGCTGATGATCTACATGTGCGGCAGCAACCTGGAAAGCGCCTATGGATCGGCAACGGCGGATATCCAGGAGATCCTGGCGTCGGGCTTCGACGCGAAGCAGGTGTCCGTGCTCATCATGACCGGCGGGTCCGATTACTGGAACATGGGCTTTGACCCGACGCAGATCAACATCAGCGAGGTGGGCAAGCGCGGCATGCGCGTGGTGTGGAACAGCGGGGCCATGAGCATGGGCGAGCCGGAAACGCTCACGCAGCTGCTGGAGTTCGGCGTGGAAAACTATCCCGCGGAGGAGTACGCGCTGATCCTGTGGGATCACGGCGGTGGGCCATTGGAGGGCGTTTGCTGGGACGAGCTGTTTTCCATGGACAACCTGAAGCTGAGCGAATTGACCGGCGCCCTGGAGGCGGCGCGGCTGCCGCAGGCGCTGAGCTGGGTGGGCTTCGACGCCTGCCTGATGGGTTCTGCGGAGGTGGCCTCGGCGCTGGCGCCCTATGCGTCGTATATGATCGCCTCACAGGAGACGGAGCCGGCGAAGGGCTGGAACTATGCCTTCCTCAGGGGTATCGAGGCCGACGCGGACGGGAGCGAGACCGGACGCCGGATCGTTGACGCCTACTTCGAGGCCCTGACGGACTGCGCGGACGTGCTGACGCTGGCGTGCGTCGACCTGTCCGGGATGGAGCGGCTGACCGGGGCGATGGACGCCTTCTTCACCCCGATGGGCGAGGCGATGGACAGCGAGGCCTTCATCCGCCTGTCCGGCCTGCGCATGGCTTCGACCGGCTTCGGCAAGGCGGTGCGCGGCATGGGCGAGGACGGATACGATCTGGTGGACCTGCGTGACCTGACGGAAAAATACGGCGGCGCGGGAAGCGAGCTGGAAGCGGCGCTGGATGAGGCGGTTGTATACTGCCGCTCGAGCCGGGCCGAGGCGGGCGGGCTTTCCGTCTACCATCCGTATGCGAACAAGCAGCGCTATGAAGAGAGCTGGCGGGCGGATTACGCGGCGCTGTCGTTCTGCGCGGGATACAGCCATTATATGGAGGCCTTCGGAACGCTGCTGACGGGGGAGGAGCTGGCCGACTGGCACGGCCTCGCGACCTCCGACGATGGCTTCGACGAGCGGAACGACAACCTGTTCTCGCTGCAGCTGACGCCGGAACAGCAGGCCGGTTTCGCCTCCGCGCAGCTCATGGTGCTGGCCAATCCCTTCTCGGATACGAACGACCGCGTCTTCGCGCCGGTCTCGGTGGCGAACGTCCGCCCGGATGAAAACGGCCTGCTTTCCGCCGTTTACACGGGCAAGACGCTGTATATGACCGACGAACAGGGCAGCGTGCTCTGCGGACCGGTCAGCTTCCGGCTGGCGGAGGATGGTTCCGTCGTGATTCTCGCCTATTATTGGGAGCAGGGTCGCTTCTTCGACGCCGTTCTCGACCGCTCGAAGCTGGCGAGCGTGCTTTTCAGCTGCGTTCCCTCCGCGGAGAATCCGGACGAGCTGGAGGTCGCCTCGGTTCGCGTCTGGGACGACGCCACGAAGACCTTCACCAACCGCATCGCCTTTTCCGAGGACAGGTTCAGCCACATGGGCATCTCCTACCTGCTGCGCAAGATGCCGGAAGCGGAGGATGTGCTGCCCGCGTTCGATGATTGGGAGAACTCCGGCGGAGAAAACCTTGCCATGAGCACCATCGACCTGCCGGTGAAATGGCGCCTGCGCTATTTCGACGCGCAGCAGTCCGGCATGCAGCTGTCCGCGATGTTCCAGGTGACGGACGTGCAGCAGAACAGCTACTGCAGCCGGCCGGTGCCTGTGCGCAACCGCAACGTGAGGCCCTTTGCCGTGGAGCCTGCCGTTTTCTCCGGGGAGGATTATGACGTGTCGCTGACCGTTTCGATGGATGTTTCCGCGCTGAGTCCCGGCCTGAGAATGCAGCTGGACGTAACCAACCGTTCCGGCGGGGCGGTCGGCTTTTCCTTCTCTGATATCGTGCTGAACGGAAGCCGGACCGTGAATGATTCCTGGCGCGTGGCAGGTCTGGAAGCCGGCGCTTCCGCGCAGGATGTCGTCTACATTGAACCGCTTCACCTGAGCGGCCTGAGCGAAATCACGGAGATCTCGTGCGTGGCGACCATCGCCCGGGATAACGACGGCCGGACGGAAGTGCCCCTGCGGTTCACCGTGAGCGGCGGCGATGTGACAGCCATCGCCCCGGCCCTGAACGAGGCCATGGCGGAAGCGGAATCGGACGCGGCGCTCTGGCAGCTTCTCTCCCTTTCGCAGGCGGCGGACGGCACGCTGAACGGCTGCCTGCGCGTTGAAAACCGATCCGACGGGGCGCTGGACGTCAGCGAAACGCAGATGCTGATGCTGGCGGATGGCCTTTCCACGCTGACCACGTGGGAGATGCCCTCCCTTGCGCCGACCGTCGCGGGGCGGACGGACGCGTTGCTGCCCTTCCACATCGCGAACAGGATGTGGCTCACGGGGCTCAATATCCTGCCGGCTGACGCACAGGATGCGTTCAGGACGGTGCTGGAGGAAGACCATGCGCTGGAGCACGCCGGGCACGACGCGGTGCGTTCCATTGAACTGGCCATGTCCTATGATTATGGGGCCGGGCGTTTCCGCAAAAGGATATGCCTCGCATTGGACGAGCCGCTGCCCCTGGCCGCGGAGCCGGCCGAATGGCTGCCGCTGGCGGAGGGCGGCGTGCGGGTGCGCGCAGTGGGCGCGGTGGTGGGAGAGATGGGCGTCGGGCTGATTCTCGAGGCCCGCAACGACACGGAGGAAGACGTTGAACTCGAGCTGGCGGGGGCCGGTGTGAACGGCTTGGATGAGGCCGTCAGCGCCTGGTGGTCCTGCCTGCTGCCGGCGGAAAGCGCGGCCCTTTCCACGGTCAGCCTGACCTATACCGGCGCCGCGCCGGGCCAGGGCGTTTCCGACATCGCCCTCTCGTTCCGCTACGGCGACATGCTGACCGAAGAAGCGCACATTCGTCTGCCGGAGCCTGCAGCGCCGGAAAAAGGGACGGCGCTCCGCCTGTATGCCGCCCGGAGCGATTTTGAAACGGAGCCCGCGGCGTTTGCCAGCCTGTCACAGGCCATTACCCTGGACGGCGCGGCTGTGACGCGGGAAGAATTCTCAGCCAATCTCGCCATGGATTACGTGGACGGCGCGGCGGGGCGGCAGCTGCGCCTGACAATGGATTTCGCCAACCTCACCGGCGGCGATTCGGAAGCCGCTCCCAAGGCGCTGTCCGTTTCCACCACCCACGTCGTGCTGAACGACGCGCGCACCACCGGCGCTTACCTGTGGAGCTTCGCCGTGTCGGCGGACTCGCAGGAGCAGCTCAAGGCATTCTTTGATCCGATCGACCTGCGCGGATTGAGCCGCATCGACAGCATCAGCTTCGTCCTGACGGTGGCCTCGGACGGGGAGACGATTGCCGAGGTGCCGCTGCGCTTCGCTGTGTCCGGCTGCGACGTTTCCCCGGAGAGCCTGCCTGAACCGCTGGCGCAGGCTGAACAGGACGGCGTGCTCTGGCAGCTGCTCAGCCTGTCGCAGGAGGAGGACGGCGAGATCACCGGTTTGCTCCGGGCCGTCAACGGGAGCGGCGAGCCGCAGGACTGGAGCGACAGCAGCCTGCTGGCGAACGGCGTTCGCACGGATGACGCGCTGAGCCTGGATGTGGCCGCGGGAACCGACCGCATCGCGTCGTTCACCTTTGGCAACCGGGCCGCCATGTCCAGTTACCTGTTGCCTGCCGGCGGGTGCGAAGGCGCGGATTCCATGCGCACGGAGCGGATCCTGGAACATCGCGGAGAGGAAGCGCTGACGGACCTGCGGCTGCTGCTGGGCTTCAGCACGGACACGCTGACATTTGAGCGCACCCTTGACCTGCGGCTGGAGGAGCCGTTTCCCCTGCGCGACGCGGCTTCCTGCGGGCGCTGGGAGCCGGCTGTGCCGCTGCTGGAAGGGGTGCCGGAGGTTCGCGTCCGCTCGGTCATGCTGGGCGACAGCCGCATCGGCCTGCATCTCGAACTGCGCAACGATACTGACAGGGACAATCTGCTGGCCTTGTGGGAGGGCGCGGTCGACGGGCAATCCATTCCGCCGTATGGAACATGGCATACCTATAACATCCTTCCCGCGCATTCCGTGACGGAGAAGTGCGTGGTGCTGAAGGGCGACGGGGTCCTTGAACCCGGCGACGAAATCCATGAGATCGTGTTTTCCCTGCAGGCGATCGGCGTGCCCAAAACGACCGCCGTGCTGCGCCTGCCGGAGGGCTCCGCCATGGGCCGCGACGGCGGGCTGCTGATCGGAACCGACGCGCTGGAGAGCGAGCCGGCGGCCACTGAATGACAGGCTCAAAAAGATGCGCTCCTTCGTCATGAAGGAGCGCATTGAGGTTTCGTGTTCCGTTGTTTTTCTGATTGCCCCGTATGGAGATTACAGGGAGGCGGCGATGTCGATGTTTTCGCCCTTCAGGCCGATGTGCGCGCCGTCGCGGGCTTCGCTCGCTTCGGGGTGGGCCAGCAGCCACTTGTTGCGGGCGGTCATCCAGCGGTCCTCCTCGCAGGCCGGCTCGAAGGCGGGCTTCTCGGTGTTGGTGCCCCTGGGAAGCACGATGGCGACGCGGAAGCCCTCGTCGGAGGTCTGGCAGGGGGCGTAATGCAGCGTGGTGCCGTATACCTCGACAGGCACGCCGGCAGGCGCGCGGAAGGCCTTCACCGCGGCGGTATCCAGCATGCCGTCTTCGATTTCGTCTTCACGGGCGAGCAGCAGGATGAAATCGCCCGCGCCGATGTTGATTTCGCTGTCGCGGTGGTATTCGAGGCAGTTGAGGCGGGTGTTGCGGCCCCAGCACAGGCCGAGCTGGATGGGCATGCCGCCGTAGGCGCGGTCGCGAAGCGGCGCGAAAATGGCGCAGGCTTCCAGCGACCCGATGCCCGGCTCGTAGGAGACGCCCGTTTCCGGCAGCGGGATGCGCTGCATGGCGCTGACCAGCTCAGCTGTGTCATAGCCTTCCAACACCCGGCCGTAGGGCTTGAAGGCGCGGTCGTATACCGAATGGATCGTCATGGTGGATCACTCCTGTCTGTGTATCGTGCGCTGCGCCTTTCGCTGCGGCGCCTGGCGGTTTCATTATAGCACGGCCGCGGCGATTTATCAAGGAGGAGGGGAGGGCCTGTCGGCTTGCTTTTGCAGAAACCCTGTGATATAATGGCCGCGTGAAAAACCGGCGGGAAGCGCGAAGGCGCGCAAAGCCGCGGGAGCAAGGAGGACAATCCATGGACAACGCACAGCCGGCTGCCCGACCGGCCGCGGCCTACCGGAGGACGCTGGTCGCGTGCTATCTGGGCATCATTACGCAGGCCATTTCCGCCAACTTCGCGCCGCTGCTGTTTCTCACCTTCCGCAGAGAATTCGGCCTTTCGCTGGAGCAGGTTGCCATGATCCCCACGCTGTTTTTCTTCACGCAGCTGGTGGTCGATCTGTTCTCCGCGAAATTCGTAGATAAAATCGGCTACCGCACCGCCATCATCGCCTCGGAAGTCTTTTCCTTCCTGGGCATTGCGGGGCTGGCCGTCGTTCCCGGGCTGATGCCCGATCCCTTCGCGGGGATCCTGCTCTGCGTCGTCGTGTACGCCATGGGCAGCGGCCTGATCGAGGTGCTCGTCAGCCCCATCGTGGAGGCATGCCCCTTTGAAAATAAGGAAGGCACGATGAGCCTGCTGCACTCCTTCTATTGCTGGGGCAGCGTGGCCGTCATCCTGGGCTCAACGCTGTTCTTCGCGCTGTTCGGCATCGGCAGCTGGCGCGTCCTCGCCGGGCTGTGGACGATCATCCCCCTCGTCAACATTTACAACTTCGCAATCTGTCCCATCGAGCATACCGTGGAAGCGGGGAAGGGCATGTCCATCGGCGAGCTGTTCCGCACGCCGCTGTTCTGGCTGCTGTCGTTGCTGATGGTCTGTTCCGGCGCGGCGGAGCTGTCCATGGCCCAATGGGCCTCGGCGTTTACGGAATCCGCGCTGAATGTTTCCAAAACCGTCGGGGACCTGGCCGGTCCCTGCCTGTTCGCCGTTCTGATGGGCACTGCCCGCGCTCTCTACGGCAAATACAGCGAGAGGCTTGAGCTGACCCGGTTCATGCTGGCAAGCGGCGCACTGTGCGTGGCGTGTTACCTGCTGGCCTCGCTGGCGGCCCCGCCCGTCTTCGGCCTGATCGGCTGCGCGCTGTGCGGCTTCTCCGTGGGCATCATGTGGCCGGGAACGATCAGCATTTCGGCCCGGAAGTGCCGCACCGGGGGCACGGCGATGTTCGCGCTGCTCGCCCTGGCGGGCGACCTGGGCGGTTCGCTGGGGCCGTCGGCGGTCGGCGCGGTATCCGGCCTGGCCGGCGATAACCTCAGGGCCGGCCTGCTGGCCGCGACGGTTTTCCCGGTCGCGCTGATCGCTGGACTCGCGGCGCTGCGGCGGCGCCACGCGCCTGCAAAGCCAGGGGAATGACAGTCAGCGTTCGGGCCGGCTCAGCAGCGCCCGGATGATGCCCAGCTG
>LVAP01000078.1 GCA_001603025.1 Clostridiales bacterium Firm_10
CGGGCGCTGTCTATGAATCCCGCGAACTCAGTCGTTTATCTTATATAAACGATAATTTCCCGTTTAAAATCGTGGACGGACGACAAATATTTCCTTTTTGCTTGATTTTGAAATATTTTTGAAATATAATAGGAGCTGTATATGGAGGTGACGATCTTGCGCTCTCATAACAGGCGTTCTTTGCAGCCCCTGCGCACTCTGGCAATTCTGCTGGCCCTCATGCTGGCGTTTTCCTCTGCGAATGCCGGCGCTGCAACCGCAATTTATACAATCACCGCAAAAAAAGTCAACGTCCGTTCCCTCCCCGACACCAACGCTGACATCCTGGCCGTGCTGCGGCAGGGCTCCGAGCTGACGCTCATTGAGTCCACCTCGGACGGCTGGCTGAAAGTGCGGTCCAACAACATCGTCGGCTATGTTTCCGCGGATTACGCCTCGCTCTCAGGCGTCATCTCGGGCGGCGGCTCGCTGTCTGCAATCATTACGGCTGAGAAGCTGTACGTTCGCAATGAGCCATCCTCCTCCGGCAAATCGCTGGGTCTGGTGCGCCGCGGCACAGAGCTGTCTGTCAGCGCCATGACCGGCGACTGGCTGCAGGTGACCTATGATGGCGCGACCGGATACATCTCGGCCGCTTACGCAAGGCTGACCGCATCCGGCGTTCCGGACGCGGTTGTTCCCGCGACGGCGACTCCCGCGCCGACACCCGTTCCCGCTGCCGTTCCCACTCCCGCGCCGTCTGCCGCACCTGCGCCCGCAGGCCTGCTCAAGGAGGGCAGCCGGGGCGACGCCGTGAAAGCCCTGCAGGAAAAACTCATCCGCCTGGGCTACCTCACCGGCAAGGCGGACGGCTTCTATGGCGCGGACACCAAAGCCGCCGTGCGCGCTTTCCAGCGCGCGAACCATCTCAGTGCGGATGGCCAGGCCGGCGCAAAGACACTGGCGGCCATCGACAGCGCCATCGCCACCCTGACGCCCGCCGAAACGCCCGCGCCGGCTGATACCCTTCTGAAAAAAGGCGACCGGGGCGATGCTGTAACGGTTCTGCAGCAGAACCTCATTCAGCTGGGCTACCTCACCGGCGAAGCCGACGGCATCTACGGCACGGGTACAAGGAACGCCGTGCGCGCTTTCCAGGCGGCCAACGGCCTCTCTGCGGACGGCGCCGCGGGCGGTAAAACGCTTGAAGCCATTCAAAGCGCCATTGCCGCCGTGAGCAGCTCCTCCACGCTCAGGGAAGGCAGCCGGGGCGACGCCGTGAAGGCGCTCCAGCAGAAGCTGATCGCGCTCGGCCATCTCACCGGTTCGGCGGACGGCATTTACGGTTCCAGCACGAAATCCGCCGTGCGCGCCTTCCAGTCTGCCAGGAATCTGACGGCGAACGGAATTGCCGACGCCGCCACGCTCAGCGCGCTGAACAGCGCCTATCAGAGCGGCGTTACCGTGAACAACGGAACGATCACCGCGCCGAGCAGCGTAAGCAATGACAACGTGGTCATCACGCCTTCCACTTCGATCGGCTCCTACCCCACGCTGAAATACGGCGACTCGGGCGACAACGTGGCGCTGCTGCAGACCCGCCTGCAGGCGTTGGGCTACTTCAGGGGCACCGTGGGCGGCAACTTCGGCATGCTGACGCAGACGGCTGTCCAGGCCTTCCAAGCCTCGGTTGGCGTCACTGCGGACGGCATCGTGGGCACAGACACCTGGACCGCGCTGTATGCACAGAACGCGCCGACGGCCTCCTCTTCCACCCTGCAGGAGGGTGACAAGAGCGATGCCGTCAAGGCCATGCAGACGCGTCTCCGCCAGCTGGGCTATCTGACCAGCCGCGCGGACGGTGATTTTGGCGAGAAGACCAAGGCCGCCCTGCAAGCCTTCCAGACAGCTGCGGGCCTCGTGGCGGACGGCGTGGCAGGTCCGCAGACGCTGGCCTCGCTGTACGCCGAAAACGCACCGGCCGCGGGTTCCGCTGCGCCCGGTCAGAATACCGCGCCGTCGAATCCCTCGACCGGTACGGGCGGCGCCGTGACGATCGGCATCCGCGATACCGATTACGACACCGCCTCGAAGATGATCGCCATGGCAAAGCAGTATCTGGGCTGCAAATACATCTATGCGCACCAGGCCCCGCCTTACTTCGACTGTTCGGGCCTCACCTACTACATCTACAAGCAGTTCGGCTACACCCTCAAGCGCACCGCCTACATGCAGGGTTACGACGACACCTATCCCAAGATCAACAGCATCGACAGCCTGCAGCCCGGCGACCTGATCTACTTCAACACCAACATGACCGACGACGATCTGTGCGACCACGCCGCCATCTATATCGGCGACGGCACCTTCATTCACGCAAGCAGCTCGGCCGGCAAGGTGGTCATCAATTCCATCACCAGCGGCTACTACAAGGAGCACTTCTCCTGGGCCCGCCGCGTGCTGAACCAGCAGGTCTGACACGGACTGCGCAAACTGATTGGCGCGGGTCCGCCGTTTCGGAGGAAGCGGTGGATCCGCGCCGCGACATTGTTAAATAATGTCCTTCCCCTTGACTTTACCCGCCGGCTGTTGTAAAATATAATTCGCTGGTTACGGAGAGATGGCCGAGTGGTTGAAGGCGCTGGTCTTGAAAACCAGTGATGCCGAAAGGCACCGGGGGTTCGAATCCCTCTCTCTCCGCCACAAGTTTATCTGGAGAAGTACCCAAGAGGCCGAAGGGGCTCCCCTGCTAAGGGAGTAGGATGGGATAACCGTCGCCCGGGTTCAAATCCCGGCTTCTCCGCCAGAACTCCTGAAACGCAAAGCGTTTCAGGAGTTTTCCTTTACCCGAACCGTCTGAGACCAGCCATAAGCGCGCATCCCGACTGTGGGGACGCTTCTTTTTCTTCTCATGGAAAAAAGCATTTCTCCGGCGCTGGTATTTTGGGAAAGGATATGATATACTGAGTCTATATTCAGGCACATCGGTTCCGGGCGCATGCGTTCCGGATATCAGTTCCCCGGAACGGCCTTGCAAAACAGATAAAGGAAGTTGCCAAAGTGAAAGAAATCAGGACGCCGCGGCTCGTTTTGCGTAAATTCAGGGAAACGGATTATGATGATCTTTTTGAATTCCTGTTCCAATTAAGAGACGACGAGTTTGAGGGGTATCCGGGGATAACCTATGAAAGCGGCAGGGAGCATCTGCAGTACCGCATCGCCTCAGAGGAGTTTTATGCCATCGAACTGGCGGACTCCGGGAAAGTCATCGGAAACATCTATTTGGGAAATCGTGATTTTGAAGCGAAAGAAACCGGCTATATCGTAAACAGGCACTATCAACGGAAAAACTATGCGCTCGAAGCGCTTTCCGCGGTCATAGAAAACGCGTTTAACGAAGGCGCACACAGGGTATTCGCAGAGTGCGACCCGCGAAACGTTCCCTCATGGAAGCTTTTGGAAAAGGCCGGTCTGAAGCGAGAGGCGCATTTCCGGCAGAATATCTATTTCCGCAAGGATGAAAACGGCGTTCCGGTATGGAAGGATACCTTCGTCTACGCGATTTTGAAAAGCGATTATTTCTCCCGATGATCTCCGGTTCAGCGCTTTCCGCCGGATACTCCCGCCTGCGCCGCAGCCCGTTTCCGGCATGAGCGTTTGTATAAAAGGCAACTTATTTTGTATGAGAGGCGGAAACTGTCGATGGTACGAAAAGGCATCAATCTGACGGACGAGCGCATTTCCCCCGTCAGAGTCATCCTCTGGCTGGCCTGGCCCCTCTTCCTGGAACAGATCCTTTCCACCTTCGTCAGCTTCGTGGACACTGCCATGGTCGGCGCGCTGGGCGTAAATGCTACGGCTGCGGTCTCCATCAGCAATTCCTTCGTCTTCCTGCTGAATGGCGTCGTCATGGCCCTGGGCACCGGTCTGACGGCCTATGTTGCCCGCAGTGTAGGCGCCCGGGATTACGAGGCCGCCAAAGCCTACATCCGCCACGCCATCATACTGCTCCTGCTGGCAGGCCTTCCCATCGCGCTCATCACCCTCGCCCTGCATCGCAGTATTCCGGCATGGATGGGTGCCGAGCCAGAGATCCTGGACGATGCTTCCCGCTATCTGATGATCACATCCATCGGCCGCATCTTCATCATGGCCATCATGGTGCTGGGCTCGGTCTTCCGGGGCCGGGGCGACACCAAAACGCCCTTGCGGATCAACATTTTCGTCAACATCATCAACGTCGTGGGCAACTACCTGCTGATCAACGCCCCCCACACGGTGCAGCTGGGTTCTCTGGCCATTCCCATGCCCGGCGCCGGCTGGGGCGTCACCGGCGCGGCGATTTCCACCGCCGTCAGCTGGTTCGTGGGCGGCACGGCGCTCACGGTGATGCTGTTTGTCAAGGACGATCCATCCAGGATATCCATCCACGATTCCTTCCGCATCGACAGGGCGCTCATCCGCAGGGTGGTGAATCTGTCCGTGCCCGCCATGCTGGAGCGATTCTGCATGTCCTCCTCGGGCATCGTGGTGACCCGCTGCATCGCTTCCCTGGGCACGATGGTGTTGGCCGCCAACTCGGTCTACGTCACGGCGGAATCCATCTCCTTCATGCCGGCCTTCGCCTTCGCCACGGCGGTGACCACTTTGGTGGGGCAGTCACTGGGCGCGAAAAAGCCCGACCTGGCCGTGAAGTATACCAAATGGACCAATGCGCTGGGCGCGGCCTGCATGCTGGTTGCCGGCATCATGCTGTACGCATTCGCCGAACCCCTGGTGCGCATCATCACGCCCGACGAGGGAGCCGTCGCGCTGGCCAAAAGATGCCTGAGAATCGTGGCGTTCGTGCAGCCGATCCAGACGGTCGCCTGGATCTACGCCGGCGCGCTGCGCGGCGCGGGCGACACAAAATGGCCCTTCTACATCACGGCCGCCTGCAACTGGGGCATCCGTACCCTCGGCGCGTGGCTGTGCATCCGAGTGTTCCGCCTGGGCCTGCCGCAGGCCGTGATGTGCATGTGCGCGGACAATTTCGTGCGCATGATCTGCATGGGTGCCCATTTCCACAAGGGCGCCTGGAAACACGTGCTGGATAAAAAGGAACTGCCCACCTCTCATTGAAAGGACTGCATGCCATGTATTTCTTCACAGCTGATCTGCACCTGGGCTGCGATGAAATCCTCATAAGGGAAGCCAGGCCCTTTTCCTCCATCAGGGAATTTGAAGACGCCTTCATAGAGCGCGTCAACGCCGTTGCCGGTGAACGCGACACCCTGTTCGTCGTCGGGGACTGGTTCAACTACAACCGTTCTTTCAAACCGCCGCTCCGGGGAGCGCTCACGGCGGTGCGGAAGATCAATCCCCAGGTTGCTTTGATCATGGGCAATGGAGAAGAACGAATCGTCGCCGAGATGTTTCACGGCGATTTCGGGGCCTTCCGGGCGTTTTGCGCCGATGCCGGCATGTACGACGTGATGCCGGACTGCGAGCTTTCCTTCGGCGGCAGGGATTTCTACCTGAACCATTATCCGAAAAAGCACCGGGACGGTTATGTCAACCTGTTCGGCCACACCCACAGGGCCACGGGCCTTTGGAAACCCTACGGGCTGAACGTCGGAGTCGACCTGAACTGTTTCCGCCCTTTTTCGGAAGACGATATTCTGGACCTTCTTAAAACCAAGGAAGAATGGTGGGACATCGACGAGGACTGCCGCTCCATGTAGCCGCTGTCCCGCACATATGCAAAACACAGCGTCCGCTCCGATCGGCAGGCGCTGTGTTCTTTATACCCGTTTTCCCTCGTGGCTTTTCCGCCGCGCGGGCTCAGGCGTACACCCCGTACCTGTGGGCGGCCTGATACATGGCCACGACGTTTTCGGCGGGGGAATTGTCCTGAATGGCATGGGAAGGCGCGAAGTGATAGCCGAAATGCGGCATGCACACAGCCAGCGTGCGCCGGCAGTACGCGTCCACCTCATCCGGCGTGCCCGTGGCCAGCGGACCGGCTGTGGATATCAGCCCGCGCAGGGTCAGACGGTCCGCAAAATGCTCCGTCAGGTATTCCGGCGACATGTTCACCGCTTCGGGCTGCAGCGAATCCACGCCGCGCACACCCATCCCAATGAAATCCTCATACACCCAGGACGAGGATCCGCAGGTATGGAACATGACCGGCAGGCCGTAGGAGGCAGCCAGGCTGACGAACTGCTCATGCACCGGCTTCATGACGGAGCGATAGAGCGCCAGGCTCACCATCGGCGTGCGCTGCGTGCCCAGGTCCTCGCCCAGCCAAACGAAGGAAAGCCGTCCCCTGCAGATCTCCAGCGTGCGGGAAAGCACTTCCAGCTGCGAGGCCGCACGACGGCGCATGAAGTCCATGGCGGCCTCGTCCTGTTCAATGAAATGGATCAGCACATCCTCCATGCTCATGATGCGGCCGTTGGAGTTGATCATATCCGGCGTGCCACAGTTCCCCGCGTAAAGGGCATAGCGGCCGCCCAGTGCCTTGGCCTGCTCCAGCGCGAAGGCGTAATCGAAATCATCCGGATTGGGAATGGGATAAGTCTCAAACATCTCGTCCGAGGCGTCCTTGAGGGGAAAATCGCAGAAATCCCAATAGCCGCCGCTGGCGTTCGCCACCCAGCGCATGTAACAGCCCTCGAGCACGTTGATTCGACGGTCCGGCTTTTCAGGATAAGGATTCCCGCCCGTATATCGGGGCGCAACGCCGGTATAGTCCACGCCGAGCGCGTCGTCCAGCGCCCGGCGATCGTCGGGCCGGACACCGAGGGCATGGCAAAGCCGGGCATGAACGACAGGATTGGCGTCATAGCCGATGGTGACCCGGTCGGTCTTTTCAAAGCGGAACGTGCGCTCCACACGCTCCCGGGCAGACATGGTTTCGCGGGCCTTGGCAATCACGATAATACCTCCCCTGCAGGAATGCCTTCCGGGGCGCACGGCCCCCGCCGCTTCCCGGATGGCGGCAGAACCGCCTCACGATTCCAGCTTCAGCAGATCGAACAGCCGGCGCCTGGATGATTCCATGCTGCCGCCTTCCATCAGCTTGTCGACGCCCAGGCGCTGCATGTCAGCCAGGTAATCCTCCGCCGTCTTCCGCCGTTCCGCGTCGCTTCCCTCGGCATACAGGCAGATGCCGATATACCGCAGGCTCATTCGCAGGCGCTGAACGTACGCCCTGGCCGCCTCGTCCGGCGCGGTGGTCTCCGCCCGGTCGAACAGGCTGTTCAGCTCGTCCACCAGTTTGCGGGGAAAGGTACGCTCATCCGGCGTGTGATAGGTGCTCATGTGGATGTTTCCCGCTTTCACGTGCCGCTCGAGCAGGTCGATGGCGCGCATCACAGAGGCCGCCGCCACGCCCAGCCTGCCGATCAGGAATTCATCCCTGTCGACCTTCTCGTCCCGCCCGCAGTCCCACAGCAGCCGGCTCAGCATATACGTCTTGAGCTCGTCCATATCCGCGCCTTCGCAATCGTGCGCGCCTTCCGGATAGATGCCGTAGGCGTTGTGGCGTTTGAAGAAGCGGATGTTGGGGCCCAGGCAGCTCAGGTTGGGATGGGGCGCGAGGTAATGCGCGAAGTTCGTCACGTAATCCCAGATCATGAGGTGCTCGGAGATGGCCGCCCAGCCTTCGATGTCGCGCACGAACGCGGCATTGCCGACCTGCCCTATCCCGGCATCGGCATAGTCCGCGCCGCACCCGGCGTCGATGGGATGCGAAAAGCAGCACTCGATGGAGCACAGCACGATCAGCACGTTATGCCGCGGCCTGGTCAGACGGGGCGGCCTGCGCGTGTAGCGATAGGCCAGCGTGTTGATCAGAACATGGGGAAACTCCGGTTCGATCCGCTCCGCGACCGCGTTGACAAAACGCAGCAGACTCCCCATGGGCGAGCCCTCCGCCTCGTCGATGGCCCGGCAGGCGGGACAGGCGCAGTTGTTCGGCCTGTCCGGATAGGTGTCGGCCTGCCCGACGGCAATGCTGCGCTGCATCGGGTTCTCCCGCAGCTGACGGCGAACGGCTTCCACCGTCATATCCAGCACGTCCGGATTCGTCAGGCAGCGCTGATGATGAGGCCCGTGGACGCGCTGCCCGCCGATCAGCGGGAAATACTCCGGATGCGCGCAGAAAAGCTCGTCCGGAACCATATCGGGAATGCTGTGGCCGATGGCGAAGCGGTAATCCGCCCGCCCGTATTCAGGGTTCTCGGCCAGCGCCGGATCCCCCGACAGCTCGTTGAAGCGCAGCCGCCCGCCGAAGCGCATGTCCTTTACGCTCTTGAAGGGCATGCGGCGGATGGCGATATCCGGCGCGCCGTGCCAGCGCCCCGGCCTGAGCGTGAGGCTGTCCCGCCTGGGCACGCAGGTCGCGTCCGATGCAAAGAACCGCACGCCCAGCTGGCGCTCCAGGAATTCATATGCCCCGTACAGCGTGCCCCGAAGGCCGTTCCCCGCGATGGTCACGCAGCCGTCCGCCACCTCGATCACGTAATCTTCGTCGAATGGGCCGCCTGCCGGGCCGGAAACTTCCCCGCCAAGGACGATGGCCGGTCCTTCCGCCCGCGGGGCGATGGGCAGCGCCACGCCGCTCATCGCCAGCACGGCGTCTCTGATCTCTTCTGCGGCAAACACCGTCAGCTTCGGTGAATTTTCCGGAAGCACGATTGTCCAGTCCGAACGGCCGTTTTCAAACAGCTTCACACGATCCCACCTCTGTCGTATAAAAACCGGCAGCACGTGTCCTGCCGGTAAATTGCTCTGCAGGTCACTCTTTGACGGAGCCGGCTGTCAGTCCATCCACCACATAGCGCTGCACAAAGGCAAACACCACGATGGTGGGAAGCAGCGCGATGATGCCGCCCGCCATCAGCAGCCCCCACTCCACGTTGACGCGGCCAATCATGGATTTCAGCGTTACGTTGATAGTCCACAGGCTGCTCTTGGAGGTGTAGATGACGCAAGTCATCAGGTCGTTCCATACAGCAGTGAAGGCGAACACGAAAACGGCCGCCATGCCGGGCAGCAGCACCGGCAGCACAATCTTGAAAATCGCCTGCACCCGATTGCAGCCATCCACGAACGCCGCCTCCTCCAGCGAAACGGGGATGCGGTCAAAGAAGGCGCGCATGGTGATGGTGCAGAATGGAATCTGCCCCGTGATGAACATGAAGAACAGGCCCGTCCGGGTGTTAATGAGGCCAAGCCGGGAGTAGATCACGTACATGGGAATGGTGCAGAGAATGCCCGGAATCATCTGAGCCACCATCCACATGCCCATCATGAAGCCCTTGCCGCGGAAACTGTAGCGGGACATGCCGTAGCCGCTGAGCATGGTGATGACCACCACGGACGCTGCGGTCACCAGCGCGTACAGCAGGGAATTCTTCATGTATTTCCCGAATTCCACGGTGTCGAAGAGGTGCGCGTAGTTGTCCCAGGTGAAGTTTTTGGCCCAGTACGTCACCCGGGAGACATCCGTGATCTCGCCGTAGGTTTTCACGGAGGTGACGAACATCCAGTAGATCGGCGCGATGACCAGCAGCACATAGAAGACCAGTGCGCAGACGCGGCCGAATTCGCCCCACTTCCACTTGAACTTCCTGCGGTATCTCGGGCGGTATGCGGTCGGTGCGTTCGTCATCAGAAGTCACCTGCCTTGGAAAATTTTGTCAGCTTCATGTAGATGCCCGCGCAGATCAGCAACATCACGGCGAACATAAGGCCAAGGGCGGAAGCTGCGCCGAAATCCAGACTGCCGTAAGCCCTGGTGAACAGATAGCTCGACAGCGTTTCCGACGAATAAGCCGGACCGCCTTCAGTAATCACATACACCAACTCGTAGGAGTTGAACGTCCACACCACGCGCAGCATCAGGATGGTCAGCAGCGTCGGGCGGATATACGGAAGAATGATCGAAAACAGCCGCCGCCACCAGCCGCAGCCATCCAGCTCGGCGGATTCGTAGACCTCCTGCGGGATGGACTGCAGCGCGGCCAGCAGCATGATGGCAAAAAACTGGTAGCCCAGCCAGATGGCCGCCACATACACCGGGATGATGGACATGCCAGGCGTCCCCAGGAAGGATATTTTTTCCTTGATCAGCCCGAATCTGAGAAGCAGGTCGTTGATGACGCCATATTCGCCGTTGAAGGACCAGCGGAACATCAGGCCGCACACAAAGCCGCTCAGCGCATAGGGAATGAAGGCGATGGACTGATAGATATTGCGGAACCGAAAGGGTCTTCGCAATGCCAGCGCAAGTCCGAAGCCGAGGAAGAACTGCATGCCCACCACGATCACCACATACCTGACCGTGTTCCACGTGATCATGCCCAGATTGCTGTCCTTCAGCGATTTGATATAGTTGTCCCAGCCGATGAATTTCACTTTGTTCAGCTGAGACAGCTTGTATTTCTGGAAAGAGATCACAACGGCCCTGATCATCGGATAGGCGAACAGGCCGAACAGGCAGAATATCAGGGGCAGGCAAAAGAGGTATGGCTCCATTTTTTTCAGTATCCTCTTTCTTTTCCTGCTGCGGACGGTCGGAGTTTTCATCAACACATGCCCCCTCGATCGGAAAAGGATCCGCGCGATCAATCAACACAGGAGCCTGCCGCCTACGCGGCAGGCTCCGTGATTACCGCAAACGCCTGACAGGCGCGCCGGTTAGTTGGCTTCGCTGTAAAGCTCAACCTTGCCGAAGTTTTCTATAGCTTCCGGATAGTCTTCCAGGTATTCCTTCGTGGTTTCGGTGATGGCGTCGTCAAACCACGCCAGCCACTCCTCCACGCTCAGAGTCTTGGCCAGAACCTTCTGAAGCTCGCCGGTG
>LVAP01000079.1 GCA_001603025.1 Clostridiales bacterium Firm_10
GACTTGATCACGTCGTCGGCGCGGCCCACGTACCAGTAGAAGCCGTCCTCGTCCTTCCAGGCCAGGTCGCCGGTGTGATACATGCCGTCGTGCCAGGCTTCCTTCGTCCGCTCTTCGTCGCGGTAATAGCCCAGGAACAGGCCGCAGGGGATGCCCCTGTCGGTGCGCACCACCACTTCGCCGGTTTCGCCGATGGGCACGGGGCGGCCGTCGGCGTCCACCAGGTCGATGTCATAGGCCGGGATGGGCTTGCCCATGGAACCCAGCTTGTAGGTGGAGCCGGTGAGGTTGCCGATGGTGAGGGTGGTTTCGGTCTGGCCGAAGCCCTCCATCACTTCCAGGCCCGTCTGCGCCTCGATCTGCCGGAACACCTCGGGGTTCAGCGCCTCGCCGGCGGTGGTGGCCTTCTGAACGGAGGAGAGGTCGTATTTGCTCAGGTCCTCCTTGATCATCATGCGGTACATGGTGGGCGGCGCGCAGAAGGTGGTCACGCCGTACTGTTTGAACAGCGGCAGGATGTCCGCAGCGTTGAAGCGGTCGAAATCGTAGGTGAACACGCAGCCCTCGCACAGCCATTGTCCGTACAGCTTGCCCCACAGCGCCTTGCCCCAGCCGGTGTCCGAGATGGTGAAGTGGAGTTTGCCCACCTGCACGCAGTGCCAGTATTTGGCGGTGATGAAGTGGCCCAGCGGGTACGTATAGGCGTGCTGCGCCATCTTCGGGTAGCCTGTGGTGCCGGAGGAGAAGAAGATGAGCATCGGGTCGTGGCCGCAGGGAGTCTCCGCGGTGCGCTCGTATTTGCCGGAGAACAGTTTGTACTCGCGGTCGAACAGGTGCCAGCCTTCCCGCGGCTCGTCGCCGGTGACCAGCTTCAGCTTTACCTGCGGGCACTGGGCGGCGGCCAGGTCGACCTCGCGGCACAGGCCGGGATCGTCGGCGCAGACGATGGCCGAAACGCCCGCCGCGTCGAAGCGGTAGGTGAGGTCGTGCTCCTTCAGCAGGTTGGTGGCGGGAATGGCGATGGCGCCCAGCTTGTGCAGGCCCAGGATGGCGAACCAGAACTGGTAGTGCCGTTTGAGGATGAGCATCACCCGGTCGCCCTTCCTGATGCCCAGGGAGGTGAAGTAATTGGCGCACTGGGCGGAGGCGCGCTTCATGTCCGCGAAGGTGAAGCGACGCTCGTTCTTGTTGTGGTCCAGGTGCAGCATGGCGGGGGCGTTGGGCTTTTTCTCGGCCAGCGCGTCCACCACGTCGAAGGCGAAATTGAATTTGTCTTCATTGACGAAATCGATTTTGGTGAGCAGGCCGTTTTCGTCCTCCTCCGTTTTGACGAACCGCTCGGCAATGAGGCCGTCCGTGCGGCCCGCGGCCTTGATGGTCTTGGCGATGCGGCTCTCGTCCGCGTTGTCCTCGCCGGAGAGCACGACCGCCAGAAACTGGCAGGGCGCGCCGTCGATGGCGATCATGCCGTGGGGGGCGGAGGAATTATAGTAGATGGAGTCGCCCTCGCAGAGGATTTCGGTGTGATCGCCCACCTGCACCTTCAGCTTGCCCCTGAGAATCAGGTCGAACTCCTGGCCGGAGTGCGTGGTGGTGTGGATGGGTTCGGTCTGCTGTTTGGGAATGTAGTCGTAAGTGACGAAGTAGGGCTCGGCCAGCTTGCCTTTGAACATGGGCGCCAGGTTGCGGATGTCGATGCCGTCCTCGCGGGCGGTTTCCACGCCCTGGCCGGCGCGGGTCACAGTGTAGCTGGACAGGCGGGCGCTGGAGCCTTCCAGCAGCTCAGTCAGCTCGATGCCGAAGGCCAGGGAGCACTTGTGGATGAAGGTGAAGGGCAGGTCCACCAGCCCGTTTTCATATTTGAGATAAGTCTCCACATCCAGTTCGGTCTTCGCGGCCATCTCCTCCACGGAAATGCCCGTGACCTCGCGCATTTCACGGATGCGCTGGCTGACCTCGGTGAGCATGTTCATGACGCTGTTTGTTTCCATAGCCCTGTTTTTCTCCTTTCGCGTTGTGCCCGATGCGAAAAAAGCCCGTCTCAGGATTTTTCCTTGAGACGGGCAGATACTGCGCGCGGTACCACTCAACTTGCGTCTTTTAATCGACGCCGCTTAACGGGCTCCAACAAGCCCTGTGCTTTTACGCAGCCCTACGGAAGACCTTTACTTGAGGGAATCGTTCAAGGCTTCAGCTCGGAAGTGATGGGTTATCCGATATCGGACCCTGCCGGCTCGCACCGCCCGCCGGCTCTCTGGAAGAGACGATATCAACCGTCTTCGTCACCGCTTTTTTCTGTTCGGTTTGAAATGAATTGTAGCCGCGCGGCCTGGTTTTGTCAAGGGATTCCCACACATTTAACGAATGAAGCGGGAGGCAGGCGCATTATCGTTCGGGTATAGGGCGCTTCATGCCCGCCGTTTTATTCATTTTCACGCCTGCGGTTCTCATATTTTGCCGAAAAGAGGCCGTAACAGTTGAAAAAACGGGGGCTTGCGGTTATAATGGATAAAACAGCGAGACGCGGGAGGATCCGGTATGGACAAAGCCCTGAAACTGATTCGGAAAAACTCGGGCACGCTGCTGGCCGCGGCTGTGGCCGCGCTGACGGCGCTGGTGCTCTTCGCCGGCGGGGTGAGCGTGCGGCTGGGCGAAAAGGAGCTGCGGGTGAGCGCCACGTTTTCCACGCCGTTCAGCGTCGCTTACGATGACATTCGCGCGGCGCGGCTGGTGGAGGACGTCGATTACGGACGCCGCCTCAGCGGCCTGCGCGGCGCACGTATCGCGGCCGGCGAATACCTGAACGACGCGTTCGGCGGCTACACGCTGTATGCCTACACGGGCGTTCCGGTGTGCATCGACCTTGTGACCGACAAGGGCCACGTGGTGTTCAACGCGGCGGACGGGGAGGCCACGCAGGCGCTCTACGAGCGGCTGGTGAGCAATCTGCCGGACATTCCATAACGCCGAAGTATTCGCGGCGAAACCGCGATACGATATACGATTTGAGGAGGAAACCCCATGAGAAAACTGCTGGCCCTGATTCTGGCCGCGTGCCTCGCGATGGCGTCCTTCGCCTTCGCCGGCGCGGAGACCGGATCCGCGCTGCCCGCCGTGGGCGACGTGGTGTATGGATTTGAAGCGAAGGAAATCCGCGAATTCCCGCTGATCGACGCGCAGATCGTGCGCTTCGAGCATCAGAATACCGGCGCGGAGCTGTTCTACATCGCTAACGACGACACCAACCGCGTGTTCGACCTGACCTTCTTCACCGACGCGGTGGACAAGACCGGCCTGCCGCACATATTCGAGCATTCCACGCTGTCGGGTTCGGAGAAGTATCCCAGCAAGTCGCTGTTCTTCAACCTGAGCTACCAGACTTATAACACCTACATGAACGCCTTCACCACGGACCGCATGACCAGCTATCCCGTGGCCAGCCTGAGCGAGGCGCAGCTGCTGAAATACGCCGATTTCTATACCGACAGCTGCCTGCATCCCATGGTGCTGGAGGATGAGAGCATCTACCGCGAGGAAGCCTGGCGCTATCGCCTGGCGGACGCGGACGCGCCGCTGACCATCGAGGGCACGGTGTATTCCGAGATGCTGGGCCGCATGACCGTGAACACGGCGGCCTACAAGAACAGCCTGGGCGTGACCTTCCCCGGCTCGATGATCGCCAATGATGAAGGCGGCGAGCCCGATTTCATTCCGGATATGACCTGGGACATGCTCAGGGAATACCACGACAGGTATTACCATCCCTCCAACTGCGCCGCGTATCTTTACGGCGATTTCGAGGACTACACCGCCTTCCTGAAGCTGCTGGACGAGGCTTTCTCATCCTATGAGAAGCGCGAGTTCGCCCGCGTTGACGAGGGCTATCAGCCCCTCACCGAGTCCGCGGAGGCCAGCTTCTCCTTCCCGGTGGAGGCCACCTCCAGCGCGGAGTACGCCGCCACCGTGTACTACAACATCCTCCTTCCCGGCATGACGGCTCAGGAAGAGCAGGTGCTGAGCACCCTCACCAGCCTGCTTGGCGAGGCGTCTTCGCCGCTGCAGCTGAAGCTCTACGACGCGCTGCCCTACGGCAGCCTCACCTGCTACATTGAGGAAGCCGGCCCCGAGGCCGCGGCCATCTTCGCCATCGAAGACGTCAATCCCGAGGACGCCGCCGCCTTCCGCGACATCGTGAACGAGGCCCTGGCCGAAGTGGCCGAGAACGGCTTCAAGCAGGAAATGGTGGACGCGTGCATGTCCTCTCTGGAGCTCACCACCCGCCTGCTGCGCGAGAACAGCAGCGTGGGCGTCGATTCGGTGATTCCCAACATGGCCTACAGCTACGCCGTCACCGGCGACGCCTGGGGCTATCTGTCCCAGGTGGACGCCCTTTCCAGCATGGATGAGTGGAACAGGCAGGGCCTGTACGCCAAGGCCGTTTCCGACTGGCTGCTGGGCGAGCGCATCACCACGCTGACCGTCACCAGCGCCGAGCCCGGCCTGAAGGAGCAGAACGACGCGGCTGAGGCTGAGCGACTGGCGGCTGTGAAGGCGGCCATGACCAAGGAGGAAATTGAAGCCATCGTGGAGCAGTCCAACAGCTTTGAGCCCGAGGACGACGCTTCCGAATACGTCGCGCAGCTGCAGGCGGTCACGGTCAGCTCGCTGCCCGAGGACGTCATCGAGTACGAGGTGCTGGACGAGACCGATGAGGCGGGCATCCGCCACGTCGACGCCGTTGCTGGCGTGGACGGCATCGGCATGGCCAACATCTTCCTGGATGCCGCCGCGCTCCCGCAGGAGGACATCCACTGGTTCAAGCTGTACACCGACCTGATCGGCGAGCTGGATACCGCCGCGCATACCCGCGCCGAGCTGACCGAGCTGGTGGGCCGTTACCTCTACAACGGCGAGATCCGCCTTTCCCTGCTGGGACAGGGCGCGGACTACCACCCCTACCTGCGCATGACCTGGATCGCGACCGACGACGACCTGCCCGCCGGCTACGACCTGATGCGCGAGCTGGTGTACGACACGCAGCTGGAGGACATCGACCGCATACGCGAGACGGTCACCAGCCTGAAAAACAGCCTCAAGAGCACCATCAGCAACAATCCTTATTCGGTTGAGCTGTATCGCGCCATGGGCACCTTCTCGCCGCTGTACCGCTACTACAGCTACATCAATTTCATCGAGTACTACCAGTTCCTCGAGGAAGTTGAAGAAGGGCTGAACGTCGCGCCCGAGATCGTGACGGCGAAGCTGCAGGGCATCAGGGATTACTTCAACAACAACACGGGAGCCATCGCCCTGTACGCCGGCAACGAGGAGAGCATCGCGAAGAACCGCGCGCTGGCGGACGCCTTCCTGGCGGCGCTGGACAGCCGGAGCGTGGAGCCGGTGGCTTACGACCTGCCGGCCTCCGCGGCTTCCGAGGCGCTGGTGATCGACAACGCCGTGCAGTTCAACGGCCTGGTGGCCGATTACGGGACGCTGGGCCTGGAGGGATATGAGGGCGGCCTGGACGCGCTGACCGCGCTGGTGAGCGACAGCTTCCTCTATCCGCTGCTGCGCGACCAGTACGGCGCCTACGGCGTGATGCACGGCGCCATGGCCGACGGCGGCGTCTACCTGATCTCCTACCGCGACCCGAACGTGGCCGAAACCTTCGACGTGTACGCGCAGCTGTACGACCTGGTCAGCGCGCTTGAGGTGGACCAGGAGACCCTGGACGGCTACATTCTTTCCGCTTACGCCGGCTACGCCATGCCCCAGGGCGAGCTGTCCGGCGCCGTGGGCGCGGCGATCGACGCGCTGGACGAGAGCGGCGCCGGCGATACCGTGGCCTGGATGCGCGAGCTGAAGGCCATGACGCCCGACAAGATCCGCGGGTACGCCGGCATCTATCAGAAGCTGGCCGAAAACGGCATCGTGTTCACGGCCGGCGCGGCTTCCGCCATCGAGGCGAACAGCGATCGCTACGAGACGGTGCTGAATCCCTTCAACGCGGTCGACGCGACGGCAGTGGGCTTCGAGGATGTGCCCGAGGATCATCCGCAGTACGCCGCCGTGCGCTTTGCCTTTGAAAACGGCCTGATGACAGCCGCGGGCGACACATCCTTTGGCGTGGACGATCCCGCCACAGCCGGCGACCTGTTCACGGCGCTGTATGTGCTGGTGGGCGGCGACCAGAATCCGGAGGATGCGCTGGCGTTCTTCGCCCAGTACGGCATGGCCTCGGCGGACATGGACCTCGCCGCCGGGATCAGCGGGAACGACGCGGTGGGCGTCATGAGCACCCTGGCTCAGCTGATGAGCATGGAGTGGACTGCGGAATCCACCGATGAGACCATAACCCGCGGGGATCTGGCCGTGCTGC
>LVAP01000080.1 GCA_001603025.1 Clostridiales bacterium Firm_10
GTCCAGGCGCCGCGGGACGGCCGTACTGGCCCTGTCCGGGCGCCGCGGGACGGCCGTACTGGCCCTGCCCGGGCGCCGCGGGACGGCCGTACTGGCCCTGGGCGGGCGCGGGACGGGCTTCTGCCCGGGGTGCTTCTTTTGGAGCGGGCTGGGGGCGTTCCGCCTCAGCCGGCTTGGCGGGCGCCGGGGCGGTCTTGGCGGACGCTTCCTCCGGGGCCGCGGGCGCGGCGGGCTCGCTCGTCGGGGCGGGCTCTGGCTCGGGCGCGCTTTCTTCCTTCGGGGCAGCGGCTTCAACGGCTGCGGGCGCCGGCGTTTCGGCAGGCTCGGGCTCAGGTTCAGGCACACTCTCTGTGGAGTAGGCGGTCATGAAAGCGGCGGCAGCCTCCTGCTGACGCTTGAGCTCCTCCTTCTCCTGCTGTTCCTGGAGCGCCTTTTCCTTCTGACGGGCGGCCTCATCCAGCTTTTTGAGCGAACTGAGCAGCTCCTGGGCCTGCCGGCGGGATTTGGAGATGGACTCGTAAACCTTGTTGACGCCGGCGCTCAGTTCCTTGGCAGCATCTTGCACCCTGACTTTGGACATTCCTGACATGCACCCCCGAGTTTTATCAATCAATGGTTATTGCGGTATCCTCCAGCAGCGCGCTCAGGCGCGCCGCAAAGGCTTTGTCTGTGATGGCCACTGCCATGCGGCCGGGCTTTCCGATCGCCTGTCCCAGCTCTCCGGCGGGAACCAGCCGATGTGGAACGCCGTAATAGGCGCAGGCGTCGGTAACGGCCTTTTTTGAAGCGGCCGACGCCCCCGCGTCGATGAGGATGAGGCTGGCCGCGCCGGCCTTGACGAGCCGTTCGCAGGTCGCCTCGCCGCTCTGAACGAAGCCGGCCCTCATGGCCAGCCCGAGAGAACCCAGCGCGCGGTTCACGGCTGCGCCTCCGCGTTTTCCGCCTCATCGAGCTCACGCCTGAGCTGGCTGAGCACCTCCTCGGAGATGCTGCATTCGAGCTGGCGCTCCAGCGCGCGGATCTTGACGGCCTTGTTCAGGCACTCGCTGCGGCGGCAGATGTATGCGCCGCGGCCGGGCGCCTTGCCGATATGATCGAAGGCGATGACGCCTTCGGGCGATTTTACTACCCGCATGAGTTCCTTTTTGGGAAACATTTCGCGGCATCCCACGCACATGCGCATGGGGATTTTGCGCTGCTTGAGCAAGGCGTCTCCTCCTGTTCGGATTATTCGGCGGCCTCGTCCGCCATGGCGGCCATCTGGGCCTGGCTCTTGATGTCGATCTTCCAGCCGGTCAGCTTGGCGGCGAGGCGGGCGTTCTGGCCTTCCTTGCCGATGGCCAGCGAGAGCTGGTTGTCCGGCACGACGATGCGGGCGGTCTTTTCCTTTTCATTGATCGCCACGTTCAGTACCCGGGCGGGATTGAGCGCGTTGGCGATGTACTCGGCCGGATCGGAGGACCAGCGGATGATGTCGATTTTCTCGGTCTTCAGCTCGGCCACCACATTTTCCACGCGCATGCCGCGGGGGCCGACGCAGGCGCCCACGGGATCGACCATCGGATCGGTGGAGAACACGGCCATCTTGGTGCGGGAACCGGCCTCGCGGGCGATGGACTTGATCTGCACCACGCCGGACTGGATTTCCGGCACCTCGATTTCAAACAGGCGCTTCACCAGGCCGGAATGGATGCGGGAAACCATGATCTGCGGGCCGCGGCTGGTCTTGTTGACCTCGAGCACGTACACCTTGATGCGGTCGTTTACCTTGAAGGTTTCGCCGGGCATCTGCTGCGCGGCCTCGAGCACGCCTTCGGTGCGGCCCAGCTCGACAAAGACGTCGCGCCCCTCGATGCGCTGCACCAGCGCGGTGAGGATTTCGTTTTCCTTCTCGATGTATTCGTTGTAGATGTTGCCGCGTTCCGCCTCGCGGATCTTCTGCACGACCACCTGCTTGGCGGTCTGCGCGGCGATGCGCCCGAACTGACGGGGCGTGATCTTCTCTTCGATCAGGTCGCCGATGCCGTATACCGGGTTGATCTGGCGGGCTTCCTCCAGGCTGATCTCGCTCTGGGGATCCTGGGGATCCTCGGCCACGATCTTGCGGGCAAAGACTTCCACTTCGCCCCTGTCACGGTCGATGCTGATGCGCACATTGCCGGTGCTGCCGGAATAATTGCGCTTGTAAGCGGCCACCAGCGCGGATTCGATGGCGGTGAAGAGCATCTCACGGTCGATATGACGCTCGTTTGCGAGGTCGTTCAGCGCCTCAATGAACTCGTTGGCGGGATTGGGCGCGGCTTTCGCTGCTTTCATGTGGGGTCCTCCATTTATCTGTTGTCTATTCTTCGCTGTCTTCGTTTTCTTCGCCTTCGTCGTCTTCCCCGTCGTCCAGGTCGAACACGCCTTCCAGCGCGGCGTCGATGGCCTCTTCGTCCAGCTCGATGACGGGCGCCACCTGGGCGACCAGCTTCTGCGGGAAGGCCCGCTCGGAGCCCTCCGCCAGGATGACCACGTTGCCGTCGATCAGCCCGACCAGCTCGCCCGTGAAGCTCTTCAGCCCTTCGACGGCCTTATACAGGCGCACCTCGACGGGCTGCCCCTTCGCGCGCTCGAAGTCGGCGGGCTTTTTGAGCGGCCTGTCGGCGCCGGGGGAGCAGACCTCCATGTAGTCGTAGTCCACATCGTCCATCAGCGGCAGCACTGCGCGGTGGAAGGTTTCCAGGGCGTCCAGGTCGACGCCATCGCTCTTGTCGATGAAGAAGCGGAGGAATTTGCCGGTGTTCTCCTTGGCCAGCTCCACGTCCACCAGCTCGAGACCGAGCTGCGCGGCCAGCTTCGCGGCGGTGGGTTCGACATATCCCGACAGCGTATGCTTCATATAAACAAAATTCTCCGATCATCCGGCGCGGCCTGCAAACAGTAGTAAAGAGTGGGCATCCCCCACTCTTCAGACACGCGCCTCTATGGCAGATGCGCAAGCGCCAATATTTGACACTTATGCAAAGCTATTATACCACAGCAACGCTCCAAATACAACCACATTTTGAAAAAATGCGCCGGCAAACTGGAAGCGGCGCTTGAAATTTGCGTTAAAAATCAATTCCGCGGCGGGAACAATGATAAACAATGATAAATATACTTCCCTGAGCGCGCATATGGCCGGATGCGGCGGATGTTCCGCTTCGTTGCGCGTCCGGCGCGTTCGTGATATAATGATGATATACTTGCGGCGGGGGCGGATGGCCGACCCCGCGTAAAGGCGGGAAATGTGTGACGTTGATCTTATGGGCGCTCATGCTGCTGGCCGCCCTGTGCCCGGCGGCCCGGGCGGAGCAGGCGCCGGATATTTATGTGCTGACCACGAACGGCTCGGCCGTGCTGGCGGACGAAGCGGGGAACATCCTGGTGTGGCCGGGCACCTACGCGGAGATCACGCCGCTGGGCGACAGCGCCCTGTACGCGGCGCGGCCGCTGGCCGGCGGCGGGCTGGGCGTCATCCGCGCGGACGGTCAGGCCGTGACCGGCTTTGACTACGCCGCGCTGGAATACGACGGCCGGCACATCATCTTCACCAGGGACGGCCGCAGCGGCGTGATGGATCTCGCGGGGAATATTCTCATCGAGCCGGTTTATACGCGGCTGGTGTCGGCGGGGAAGGCGGGCTATCTGGCGTTCCGCACGAATCCTCTGGACGACACGCCGGACGCGCTGTGGCACGTGGCGGAGGACGGCGAGGAACGCATGACGGGCGTCAAGCTGAGCTACGGGCCGCTGGCGATGTCCGAAGGGCTGGCCGAGGCGGCGGACGCCTCCGGGCGCTGGGGCTGGCTGGACGGCGAAGGGCGCTGGGCCATCGGGCCGGGCTTTGCCTGGTGCGGCCCGTTCACGGAGGGAACCGCCTGCGCCGCCGCGGAGGAGGGCTTCGGCCTGATCGACCGTTCGGGCGAATGGATCGCGGCGCCGGCGTATGTCCGGCTGGAGCGCGGCGCGCCCGGGCAGCCCCTGCTGGGCTTTGAGGACGGCGCGGTTTCGCTCGTTTCCGGGGCGGACGGCGCGGTGATTGCCCGCTTTGCCGGGGCAGATGTCTCCGCGGACTATGCCGGCGGGCTGATCCGCGTGACTTCGGACGGCCGGATGCGGCTGGTGGACGCGCGGGGTGAAACCGCCTTCGAGGCGGAGGAGGGTACCGTGGGCCTGTGGGAGCAGGACGGGTGCGTGCTCATCCGGCGCGCGTTCAGCGAGGAAAAGCCCTGCAGCTTCGTCGACGCGGAGGGCGTGTCTCACGGCAGCTGGCAGGACCTGGCCTTCGCGGGTCTCTATGAAGGGCGCATGTATTTCCTGTTTTCGGAGTATGGGACAACGCGCAGCGAATATCCGGCGCAGGGGCTCGTGTTTTACGACGAGGTGCTCGGCACGCGGCGGTACGGCATCCTCAACGACGAGGGAGACGTGGTCGCGGGGGGCTTTATCAGCCTCAAACGCACGGGGCGCGCGCTGCTGACGGCCGAAACGGAAGCGTGGATCGGCCTGATCCGGCCGGACGGCACGGTGATCATACGGCTGGAAAAGGCGGAGTGACGGAAAGAGAAATCGGTGCTGCGCCTGAGGTAAGGCGGAGCGTAATCGGGGGTGAAGACGTGGACAGAGGCGCTGAAAACAGGCGCGGGAGCATCGGGCGGACGGCGGCCGCGGCCGCGGTTCTGACAGTGGCCGCGGTCATCCTGTGGGTGGTGCTGGGCCGTCTGACGGGAACCGCTTTCGCCGGGAAATCGGGTTATTACACCTACACCCTGCAGGCCATGGCCTGGCGGCGCGGCGCCCTGTCGCTGGGAAGGGATTATCCCTGGCTCGAGCTGGCCGTGTATGAGGGCGACTGGTACGTGAGCTTTCCGCCGGTGCCTACCGTGCCGGTCTGGCTGCTCACGTTTGTGTTCGGCAGCGACGTGCCGGACAACCTGCTGGTGAAGCTGTACGCGCTCGTCGGCATGCTGGCGGCCTTTATGGCGCTGCGCGCGGGCGGCTGGAAGGCGTTTCCGGCGGCGTTCGCAGCGCTGTGCACCGCCTTCTGCGGCTCGGCGGCGGCGCTGTCCACGCAGGGCGCGGTGTGGTATCAGGCGCAGATGGCGGCCTTCATGACCATCCTGCTGGCCGTATGGCTGGCCCGGCGCGGATCCGTCACGGCGGCGCTGCTGTGCTACGCGCTGTCGGTGGGCTGCCGGCCCTTCAATGTGGCCTACGGGCCCCTCATCATGCTCATGTGGTTCGCGCGGCAGAAGCGCAGGACGCTTGCGGTCGCGGCGCGGGGCCTGTGGAAGGGCGTGGTCCTGGGGCTGTGCGTGGCGGCAGCGATGGCGGCGTATAACTGGGCGCGTTTCGGCAATCCCCTGGAGTTCGGCACAAACTACCTGCCCGAATTCATGCGCAGCAAGCACGGCCAGTTCTCGCTCACGCACCTGGCGGGCAACGCCCGTTCTTTCCTGCTGGGGCTGCCCCTGGAGCGCGGGGAAGACGGCGCATGGGCGGTGAAGAAGTTCGGCTTCTCGCTGTTCATTGCCAATCCGCTGCTGGCCTGCCTGGTGGTCCGCTTCGCGCTGGACGCGGCACGCCGCCGCCTGGACGCGGTCAGGCTTGCGTGCGCCATCCTGTTCGCCGCGCAGCTGTTCCTGCTGCTGCTGCACCGCACGTTCGGCGGTTTCCAGTTCGGCGCGCGCTACGCGGTCGACCTGGTGCCGTATTTCGTGTGTTACGCCTGCTCGGACGGGGAGGAGCCGCGCCTCCGGCCCTGGGAATGGGCGCTGGGCGCGGCCGGCATTGCCTTCGCGCTGTACGGGGTGGCGATGGTTCACATCTGATAATTGTTAAATGATGTTATCCCCGGCGGCGACGGATTGACAAACCGGTGGGATTGCGGTATAATCTATGCTTGTTCCGGGGATAGAAGCGGGCCGGATTCACTCGCCGGGGAGCCGGACGTTCGACAGGCGGGCGTGGCGGAATTGGCAGACGCGCCAGATTTAGGTTCTGGTGTCGCAAGGCGTATGAGTTCGAGTCTCTTCGCCCGCACCACATTTGCGGTAGTAGCTCAGTTGGTAGAGCGCCACCTTGCCAAGGTGGAGGTCGCGAGTCCGAGTCTCGTCTACCGCTCCAACATGCGGGTGTAACTCAATGGTAGAGTTCCAGCCTTCCAAGCTGGCTACGTGGGTTCGATTCCCATCACCCGCTCCATAAAAACGACATACGCGGTAGTAGCTCAGTTGGTAGAGCGCCACCTTGCCAAGGTGGAGGTCGCGAGTCCGAGTCTCGTCTACCGCTCCACATCCGCCCTTAGCTCAGTTGGTAGAGCACCTGACTCTTAATCAGGGTGTCCAGGGTTCGAGTCCCTGAGGGCGGATAAAAGATTGCCCTGTCGCATATGCGGCAGGGCTTTTGCACTGGCTTTTGTTTTATTCATCCGACACGGAAACAATGTCAAGGGCTGATTCCAAAAGGATATTGATAAGTTCATTCCTGCTTCTGTTGGTTTGGGAAGATAATTCATCAAGGCGGGCGATCGTTTCGTCTTTCATACGTACGGAAACAATTTTATGTCCATCTTCGCCTTTCCGGGTGCTTTTTTTTGAAATCCGGATTTCCTGTTTCATTTTGCATCACCTCACAGAAGTAATACAATTATATCTTGACATAAGACACAATGATATATTATAATTGAGTAGTATAAAAAATGACTATGTAGAATACTATATTTTTGTGGTAAAGGAGGCGAGGCGGGTCATACGCAGGGACCAGACGGACGTGAGTTGATGCGACATTATTAAAAAGATGGGGGGCAGATAATTTATGAAGACCAAAGGACGGATTTCGGGATTGCTCTGCTTGATTCTGACGGTTGCATATGCTGTTTATATTATTGGTTATTTTTCGAATGTAAGCGCTGAAAACTTGGGTGGAGCTCTTGCTACTGCCATTGTCACACCACATATGGTTTGTGTGGCTGTTGCCGCAGTTATGTCCATTATTGGTTTTTTTGGTAAGGCGCGATGGGCATTCCTCGTGACGGGTATAATGCTGGTTGTCGCTGCGGTTATTTTCCTGGCATATGCAGCTTTTGTTGTTATTCAAGCCATACTGGCCTTCATCGCTTATGCACGGATGGGAACAAAAACTGAAAGCTGAAAAGAAGGAGCGTTCTTTATGAAGAAGATTGCATATTTGTTGTTTGTTGTCGTAATGCTTTTGCATTGTGGATTTGCTTTTGCAGAAGATATATACGAAAATGAAATATGTTTTCGTGGAGTTGCGTGGGGAGCTTCCTATGACGAAACGTTGAAGGCTATGCCTGATGAGATTAAATTTTATGGTCTTCAGGATCGGGAATACTGGTATACCAATGAAGTTAATATGTTCGATGAAGGTATCAATGATTATTATAAAGGCCATCTTGGATGCTATACCTACACAATGACAAGTTCCTTGAAAGATTTGAAAGTGGCTGGATACGAGATAGAGAATCTGTCCCTGTATTTCTGCTATTTGACGGGCGAGGATGGTCTTCTCATAAAAGATGAGGAACATACTGCACTTGTTTTTGCTTATTACAAGCTGGAGCCTAAGGATCATGAAGCGGTGTATGAGGATCTGATAACCAAATTGACTTCCTTATATGGGGATGTAGATGTAACGAGGCACGATTCGTCATATATATCACATACTCAGAATATGTGGTATGGCGCTGATGAAACGATGGTGTCCGTAGTGAAGGAAGATTATCCGACAGGAAGTCATTACATTTATATAAAGTATGGTTTCTCGGGAGCAGATGATTTGATAAAAGCGGCTTATGAAGCAGCTGTTCTTGAAGAAACAAGGAATGCGGCCTCTAATACTGACGGCCTCTAATGACCTAAAACAGTTTAGGGCTCCTCTTTCAGGAGCCTTTTTTGTTTTTCTTTGTCAATGGGTTGACGTTAATTGAAAGTTAATAAACTGGACGTCGGCACGCACTCCGTGCTATACTGCCGCCGAAAAAAGAACATATGTTCTTTTGTTCGATTCACCGCAGGAGAGATAA
>LVAP01000081.1 GCA_001603025.1 Clostridiales bacterium Firm_10
AGCTCGTCCAGCCGGCGCGTGATGGCGCGGCTGCGGGCCGCTGCGGTGTCCAGCTCACCGGAGGCCTGGTCGAGGCGCTGGCGCATGCGCTCAAGGGCCTCGCCGAACCGGCTGAATTCGCCGCGCAGCGTGCCCAGCAGCTGCCACACCTCGCCGGTCCGCTGCTCGATGGAAAGCGTGCGGAACCCCAGACTCAGGCTGTTCAGCAGCGCGGCCAGCGTGCTCGGCCCCGCGATGACCACGCGGTGCCGCTCGCGCGCGGCGTCCGCCAGGCCCGGACGGCGCAGCACCTCGGCATACAGGCTCTCGATGGGCAGGAACATGATGGCGAAGTCGGTGGTGACGGGGGGCTTCACGTATTTGTCGCTGATCTTTTTTGCCTGCTCAAGCACCGCGCGCTGCAGTGCCGCGGCGGCCTGCTCCACGGCGGCCCTGTCGCCGCCCTCCGAGGCGGAGATCAGGTGCTGGAAGGCATCCAGGGGAAACTTGCTGTCGATGGGCAGCAGCAGCCCCTCACCGTCGCGGCCCGGCAGCCGAACGGCGAATTCCACGCGTTCCTGCGAGGCGGCCGTCACGGGCGTGTTCTCGAGATATTGGCTGGGCGCGAGGATATCGCGCAGCAGCCCGCCCAGCTGGATCTCGCCCCAGATGCCGCGGGTTTTGACGCCCTGCAGCACTTTCTTCAGGTCTCCCACGCCGCCGGCCAGCGCCTGCATCTCGCCCAGGCCCCGGTGCACCTGTTCGAGCTGGCGGCTCACCTGCTGGAACGACTGGCCGAGCCGCTTTTCCAGCGTGGAGGCGAGCTGTTCGTCAATCAGCGCGCGCATGCCGGAGAGCTGGCGCTCATTGGTCTGCGCGAGCGTTTCCAGCCGGGCTTCCAGCCGGTCGCCGAGCTGCTGGGTGCGGGCTTCGGCGTTCTGCACGCCGGTGGCGCTCAGCTGGAGCACGGCGTTGACTGACTCGACGAGCTGGGACTGCTGCTGGAATGCCCGCCGTTCCGATTCCACGATGCGCCCGCGCAGGCTCCGCTGCAGCCGGCGCATGCGGGCCAGCAGCGGGATGAGCACGACGGCTGCGCCGAGCAGGGCGGTCAGCAGCATAAAGGGCAGGGGATGGGCTTCGATCAGCTGAATCATGTGCGCCTCCGAAACGTTCATTTGTTCTCTTTTGACATTATAGCACCCGGCGGCCGGCTTGAACAGGCCCAAAACGACCAAAGGCGCGGTCCGGCAACCGAAAAGTGGGAAATTTCGTCTTAAATAGAGCAAATTTTTGACAGTTATGCAAAAACGGATGCAAACGGGGCATGATTGTGCTATGATAAAAAACAAGAGCACGCGTGCTCGATGGAGGATGTTATGAGGCGTTTTGTAAAAATCGCGCTGGCCCTGGCGCTGTGTGCGCTCATGCTGGCCGCGTCCGCGGCGGCGGAAACGGCGACCCAGCCTGCGGCGCAGGCCGCGCCGCACAGCGAGAGCGGCATGCTGCGGGTATACCTGAAATCGTTGGGCGACGTGTCCGAATTGACGTTGGACCTGGCGGGCAGCTACAGCATCGGCGGCAGCGCCGGTCAGTTCTTCGACCGGGGCACCCAGATCGCGGTTTACGCGCGCGGCGGCAGCGTATGGCTTCGCTGCGGCGGCCTGACCATGAATATGGGGCCGGGCGTCTCGCTCACGCGGCACCGGGCGGACGGCGACAACGGCATGTATATTTCCGGTTCGCCGAAAAACAACCTGTACTGCGGTTCGCTGGAGCTGAACGCGGACGGCGGCATGCTGCAGGCGGTGCTCATCATCGATGTGGAGGATTACCTCATGGGCGTGCTGCCCTATGAGATGAACGACGCCTTCCCGCTGGAGGCGCTCAAGGCGCAGGCCGTGGCGGCCCGTACCTATGCCATGCAGCGGCGCGCCAGCCGCGGCCAGAAGAACTACGACGTGGTGGACACGGCGGCGGACCAGGTGTTTTTCGGCTATGATCCCGCCTGGCAGAACGCGATCGCCGCGGTGGAAGCCACTCGGGGCCTGTGCGGGCGCTATAACGGCCAGTACGCCTGCTGTTACTACACGGCCACCAACGGCGGCCAGACCGCGCTGGCGCAGCAGGTGCTGTCGGCGCAGGGCGGCGACGGCTACCTGGACGTGAGGGACGACCCGTACGACCTCGAAAACCCGATGAGCCCGGTGAAGTCGCTGGCCATCCGCAAGGATCTCGGGGACGCGCCGGAACAGCTGATGACGTGGCTGGCCGACGCGGCGGCTGAGCGGCTGGGCGCCATGGGCTTCAGCGAGGAACGTGCGGATATCCGGCCGACGGGCGTGCTGTCCCTGTCGCTGCACGACGCAAAATTCGGCGGGGAAAACCGGATGTATCAGCGCATGACGGTGACTTATTCCCTGGAAGCGCGGCCCATGGAGCCGGTTTACGAGGAACCCGCCATCGAGGCCCTCGTGTATTCGGCTTTCACGAAACAGCCCCTCGAACGGCGCATCCTGGGCTATGAGCCGGGCGGCTGGCAGGCTGTGGAGGAGACGTTCGAGTGCGAGCTGACGGTGTACGACCAGCTGAAGAACGGCCTGGGGCTCAAGCTGAGCGGCATCGACTGCGAGCTGGCCACGGTGATCGACGAGGAAGACGTGTTCGTCGTCCAGATGCGCCGCTATGGCCACGGCGTGGGCATGAGCCAGCGCGGGGCGCAGAGGATGGCGGGCGTATACGCCATGACGGCGGAGGACATTCTGCGCTTCTACTATCCCGGCCTGACGTTCGAGACCATCGGCTTCGAGGACATGACACTGCCGCCCCTTAACAGCATGCCAACGGCGGCGCCGGCCGCGCAGGAGCTGCTGCCGGAGCCGGCGGAAAACGAGTACGTGGCGACGGTCGAGCTGTCCAACGCGTGGTCGACCCTGAATGTGCGCAGCGCGCCGGCAGTCAGCGCGCCCATTCTCACCGAGCTGCGCAGCGGCGCGAAGGTGATCGTCATGGACGAGGCGGACGGCTGGGCGCATATACGCACGGGAAGCGTGGAGGGCTATGCGTCGAGCCAGTATCTCTCCGAGGGGAACGAGTGATCCGGGCCGACCGCTGATTTCTGCTGCGGGTGATTGTTTTGAAGGAAAAAAGGGCGCGGCTCGTCTGCGCCGCGCTGATTGCGCTGGTCATGCTGATCGGGTTCCCGCGCATTTTCGCGGGGGCCGGGCTGGCTGCGCCCGAAAACAGCCTTTTTCCTTCGCGGGACGGCGTCACGCTGTTCCTGAACAGCCGTGAGGCCTACATCTCCGGCGGCAGCCTCTGGAACAGCGCGGTTTACTATTTTACCCCGTCCCAATCCGGCGAATACGTGTTCCATGGGCTGCCCGGCGGCACTGAGGGCGCTTCCTTTACCGCCCGCGTGTTCGACGATTCGGATCAGCTCGTCGCCGGGAGCAGCGGACGCGGCTCCTTCGCCGTGGAAACGGCGCTGACGGCCGGCGTGCGTTATGAACTGCGCGTGGCCTCGCAGGGCCGCGCCGTGGCGATGATCGAAGTCATGAAGAATGCCTATGGCCGCAGTATTGACCAGCCCATCCGCCTGACGGGCGGCTCGGTGCGCTATGTTCGAGCCATCGTCAGCGCCCGCGACACGCATTGGTTCGGCTTCACCGCCCCGCGCGACGGCTGGTATGTCATCCGCACGGAATCCATGGGCGGGGAGGCGCTTGACACGCGCGGCTTCCTGCTGGACGGCCACTGGAAGGAGGTGGCGCAAAACGACGACATCCTCTTTCCCTCCGACGGCAACTTCCGCATCTGCGCCCGCCTGCGGGGCGGCGGAACCTATTTCATCCGCGTGAGCGCGGGCTCCAATCAGACCGGCTCCTACCGGCTGATCCTGGCCGCGCCGGAGGGCGGCGAAGGACTGCCCAAACGCATCGCCATGAACGAAACGTTCGTTTCGCTGAAGCCGGGGGAAACGCGCGCCCTTTCGCTCTCCCTGCGCCCGGAAGGGGCGTTGGCAGACACGGCCTGGGCCAGCGAGGATCCCGGCGTCGCCGCGGTGGGGCCGGACGGCGCGGTCACGGGCGTGGCGGCGGGCCGCACGGTCGTCCACGCCTTCGCGGGCCAGCTCGAGGTGGTGTGCGAGGTCGAGGTGACGCCCATCGCGCTGGCGGCCCTCTCCTTTGAGCAGGACTCGCTTTCCATCGCGCAGTACGGAACGGGTGGGCTGATGCCGGTCTTCACGCCGGAGAACGCCAGCGACAGGCGGCTGATTTACCAGAGCGCGGACGAGGATGTCGCCGTGGTGGACATGGACGGCGTGGTCACGGGCGTCGCACCGGGTGAGACGATGATCACGGCGCGTTCGGCCTCGGGCCTGACAGCGACCGCCAGGGTTACGGTGACGGAGCCCCTGCCGGCGTACCGCGCGCTGGTGCTGGGCGAGCAGAACTACGAGACCGGCCGCACGCGTCTGGGCGGCCTGAACACCGCGGAGGGCGTGGCGGAGACGCTGCGGCAGCAGTCGGTAAACGGGCAGCGCTATGAGGTGCGCCTGCAGATCGACTCCACGCGCGAGAGTCTGCTCAGCGTCATCGAAGAGACCTTCGCCGAGGCGCGCCAGCGCGACGTGTCGCTGTTTTACATCAACTGCCACGGGGATTACGACGATACCGCCTGGATCGAGCTGCACGACGGAACCCGCGTGACGGCGGCGCAGCTGGAACAGCTGCTGCGCCGCATTCCCGGGCGCGTGGTGGTGATTGTGGACTGCTGCCGCAGCGGCGGATTTCTGGACAGCGCCGTCGCGGCGGACCGCTTCACCGCGGCGTTTGGCGAGGCTTTCCGGCAGGCGGCAGAGCGCTCGGCGTTCGCCGCCGGCAAATACATCGTGATCACCTCCGCGAACGCGGAGCAGGACAGCTACCGGCGGTCCTTTGCCAATGCCGGCGATGAGGACAGCATGGCCACCATCCTGGCGCGCAGCCTGTGCGAAGGCGCAGGCTGGGACATCATCGGCGACCGGCAGTGTACGCTGAAGGCAGACGCCAACCGCGACCGGGTGGTCACGCTGCAGGAAATCTGGCAGTATACGCACCGGCGCGTGCTGTATTACCTCGAAGGTACGGGCGTCACGCAGACGGTGTGCGTCTGGCCTGAGGGCGACCAGACGCCGCTGTTCGGCCGGGAGTGATGCGGCCGGATGAATCGGATGGACACAAACGGGGCCTCCGCGCTGATCGGCGCGGAGGCCCCGTTTGTTTATGTGTTTTTGCCGAAATCCGGGGCGAGATGGATCCTTAGCCCTTTCGGGATGTGGTTTTTCAGCGTTCCGCCGGAGGCCTTACCCCAACCCAGCGGCATGCCGCGATGGGTCAGCAGCGTCCAGCCCCTTCCATCCGAGGCTGCCGTTTCGCCGGCGAGCAGGCGCAGTGCCCCGGCTTCGTCGAATTCGGCGGCGCGCGCCGCTTGCCCCGGCTCCAGGGCCATAGCCAGCGCGTGGTCCGGCTCCACGTAATTCCGGCCCAGCCGGCACAGGTGCAGCCCGCCGCGCACCACGCGCAGTCCCGCGCAGTCCGGCGCGGCGCCGGGCAGCGCGCACAGCACGTCGCCCCGAATGACGAAGCGCGGCGATTCGATGAGCGCCTCCCAGCCCGGCGCGATGGCGCGCAGCTCGTCCAGCCGCGGCTGCAGGTTCCGGTCGATCCGGTCAGGCCGGGGTGACGGCGTCTTCACCCGTTCCCCTGCGCGCAGGAGACGGGCGGCAAACTGCCCGTCGCCGCGCACACGGTGGGGCCACAGCCGCACGCAGCCATTCCCCGAGGGGCCGACGCCAGGCAGCGCGAAGACGTCGGGCGTGAAATCCGGATGCCGCGCCAGGAAGGCTTCAACCGTGTTTTCGTTTTCGGCGCGGTTGAAGGTGCAGGTAGAGTAGACCAGCCGCCCGCCCGGCTTCACCATCAGCGCCGCCTGGTCCAGTATGCCCGCCTGCCGGGCCGCGCAGCCCGCCGGCGAGCCCTCGCGCCACTCGAGGCGGCTGTCCGGCTCCCGGCGGAACATGCCCTCGCCGGAACAGGGAGCGTCCACCAGCACGGCGTCGAAGGTTTCGGGAAAGCGCGCGGCCAGCTCGTGCGGCCAGTTGTTCGTGACGATGGCGTTGGCGGCGCCCAGTCGCTCCAGCGTGGCGGCGAGGATGCGCGCGCGTCCGGCGTCCGGCTCGTTGGACACCAGCGCCCCGCGCCCGCCCAGCGCGGCGGCCAGCTGACCGGATTTGCCGCCCGGCGCGGCGCACAGGTCCAGCACCAGCTCGCCGGGCTGCGCGTCCAGCAGCATGGCGGGCGCCATAGCGCTGGCTTCCTGGATGTAATAGGCTCCGGCGGCGTGAAGCGGCGACAGGCCGGGGCGCGCCCCCGGGCGGATGTAGCGGCCCGCCAAGCACCAGGGCACGGCCCCGTCGACAAAGGGCAGGGCGGCCTCCTCCGCGCCGGCGCGGCGGGGGGTGAGGCGCAGCGCGGCGGCAAAAGGTTCCTCCAGCGCGCGGAAAAAGGG
>LVAP01000082.1:0-3205 GCA_001603025.1 Clostridiales bacterium Firm_10
GTTCAGGAAGATGACGCGGCCTTTTTCCATCTGCGGTCTCCTTTCTCCTCAAATCCCGATTTGCCTTTCCGGATGCGCGTCATTTTTTACCGGACGACGCAGGGCCGCGTCCTCCGCAAATCCGTCCGCCGAAGCGGCGGGGCGCATCGGCCCCATCGAATGGAAAAATGGAGCGGGGGATGTTTCCCGCTCCATTTGAAACGCGCGCTTCCACGCGCAGTATGATTACGCCTTCTTCGCCGCGCCCTTGTTCTTCTTGAACAGGTTGGTGATGGGGGCGAAGATCTGCTTGTCCACCCAGGTGGCCCAGATCTGGCCGCTCAGCAGCACGGAGGAATACACACCGGCCAGCATGCCGACGATCAGCGGGAACACGAACTCCTTGATGGAGGACACGCCCACGATGAAGAGCACGACCAGCGTGATCAGCGTGGTGATGGTGGTGTTCACCGTGCGGGACAGGGTCTGGCGCACGGAGGCCTCGACGACCTTTTTGCGGGAGCCTTCCTTGAAGGAGAGCAGGCGGTTGTTCTCGCGGATGCGGTCGAAGATGATGATGGTGTTGTTGATGGAGTAACCGATGATGGTCAGCATCGCCGCGATGAACGAGGTGTTCACCTTGTACAGCCCGCGGAAGAACACCATGAAGGACACCATGATGCAGATATCGTGCAGGAGGGCGACCAGGGCGGTCACGCCGCTGTACAGGTCGAAGCGGATGGCGATGTAGATCAGCAGGCACACGAACACGATCAGGCACGACGTGATGGCGTTGTTGACCAGGTCGCGGCCGGCGGTGGCGCCCACGGTGTCGATGGTGATGAAGGAAAGGTTCGGGTAGGTTTTGAGGAGCTCATCCTCAAAGGCCATGCGCATCGTCTCGGACTGGTCGCCCAGGTCCTTGGTGCGAACTTCCAGCGTGGTGCGCACGCTGCCGGAGCCGGTCTTGGCGATCTGGCTCTCGTCGATGCCCGCGGTTTTCAGGGCCGCTTCCACGACGGACACGTCGAAATCCTCGCCCACGTTGTAGGTGAGCAGGGAGCCGCCGGTGAAGTCAATGCCCGCGTTCAGGCCCACGCCAAAGATGGACAGGATGATCGCCAGGCCGATGATGACGGCGGGAATGAGCAGGAACGTCTTTGTGTTCTTGGTGAAGAAGTTGTTTTCCACTTTCATATCCCCCTTTCTCACCGGGTCCAGAGCTTCTCATTGTCGACGCCCAGCCTGGTCGCCTGCGTGAGCAGGAAGCGGGTGATGACGATGGAAGAGAGCATCGAAACGATGACGCCGATCAGCAGCGTGATGGCGAAGCCCTTCACCGAACCGGTGCCGAAGCGCACCAGCACGATGGCCGCGATGATGGTGGTCACGTTGGAGTCAATGATGGAAGAGAGCGCGTTCTTGTAGCCGCGCTGGGCCGCCGAGTCGATGGAGCGGCCGGATTTGTATTCCTCGCGGAAGCGCTCGAAGATGATGACGTTGCCGTCCACGGCCATGCCGATGCCCAGCAGGATACCGGCGATGCCGGGCAGGGTGAGCTGCACGCCGGGCACCAGCGCCAGCGCGTAGAACACGATGAGCATGTAGATGCACAGCGCCATGTCGGCCACCACGCCCGGAATGCGGTACATGATGATCATGAACAGCATGATGAGGATGACGCCGATGATGCCCGCGGTGAGCGAGGTGGACAGCGCGTCCACGCCCAGGGTGGCGGACACGGCGCTGGACTCGATCAGCGTGATGTTCAGCGGCAGCGCGCCGGACATGATGAGGTTGGCGATCGTCGCGGCTTCCTGGATGCTGGAGAAGCCGTTGATGATGCCGCGGCCCTCGGTGATGGCGGACTCCACGCGCGGAGCGGTCAGCGTGGTCTCGTCCAGCTTGATGGCGATGATTTGGCCGAGATAGGTCTGGGTCGCCTCGGCAAAGGCCTTTGTGCCCTTCTCGTTCAGCTCGAACGCGATGATGGGGGCGTTGCCGTTTTCCTGGTCATAGGCCGGGCTGGCCCGCTTCACATCGTCGCCCTCGAGGATGATTTCGCCGTTCGGGTCGATGAACGTCAGGTGAGCCGGCGTGCCAACGATGGTCAGGATCTCGTTGGGGTCCTGCACATCGGGAATTTCAATGCGGATTCTGTCGTCGCCCTGGCGGGTAACGGTCGCCTCGGTATAGCCCTCGGCGGTCAGACGATTGATCATGATGGTCACGGTCGCGTCCATTTGGGTGTCGAAATCGTCGGCTGTGGTATCGCCCTCGTACACCGCGTAGATGCCGCCGCGCAGGTCCAGGCCCAGGCTGATGGCCCGGCCGACCGGCTTGACGATGTACTTGCCGATCTGCATGCCGTTGATCGCCAGAACGCCGATCAGCAGAATCAGCAGCAGTGTAACACAGAGCGTTACCAGACTTTTTGTCTTCATGTCTCCCTTAATCCTCCCCGCTGCGGTATGCCTTTTTTCCTTCTTGACATACTCAACAGTATTATACAACTTAGTATTATACTATGTTAATTTTCATTCGTCAATATCCCGTCTTCCAAATTGTCCGCTAAATTTCATCGAAGGAAAGCGGCGGCATGAAAGGCGCCTCCCCGGCACAAATCGCCGGGGAGGCGCGTGTGAAAGCGGTTTTCAGCGGAATTCAGCGCCTTCCATGATCTGGTTGACCAGGGCCTCCACGGCTTCCCTGCGGCCGATGGCCTCCATGAGGTACAGGCGGCTCCGGCCTTCGAACAGCCATACGGTGGAGATCTCGCCGTTTTCGTCGGCGGGCAGCGTCACGCGGCGGCCGTTGGGGTTGACGGTCGACACCGTGACGGGCGGCTGCGCGCCTTTGAACAGTCCTTCCGTCACGGTGTTCCAGAGCTGGTCGAGGTCGATGTCGCCGGGCGCGTACGGCGTGCCCTCTTCATCTTCCCAGACGCTGAGCTCAGCCTGCGCGGCATCCTCCGCGTCGATCACATGGAGCAGGCCGTTGAAGGCGATCAGCCTGGTGTGCGCGGGCATGCTCAGCCGGAGCGCCAGCGCGTCGCTGTCGATGACCGGGGCGTTTTCCGCCGCCTGGAGCTCTTCCAGCTCCTGCCGGAGCGCCTCCGTCTGGTCCTGCAGCGCGTCGCGCTCGGCCCGGGCCCCGTCCAGGGCTTCGTTCAGTTCGGCCAGCTGCCCGTTGGCGGAATCCAGTGCGGCCTGCGTCGCGGCCAGGG
>LVAP01000082.1:3213-30510 GCA_001603025.1 Clostridiales bacterium Firm_10
TTTTGTGACGGTGACGAGCTGCTCGTTCAGTTCAGCCAGCTGCCCGTTGGCGGAATCCAGTGCGGCCTGCGTCGCGGCCAGGGCTTCCGCCTGCTCATCGCGGTCGGCGGTCATGCCGGCCAGCGCGTCCTGCGTGCCGGTCAGTGTCTCGTTCAGTTCGGCCAGCTGCCCGTTGGCGGAATCCAGGGCAGCCTGCGTCGCGGCCAGGGCTTCCGCCTGTTCGTCGCGCTCGGCTTCGGCTTCGGCGAGGGCTGTCGCCTGCGCGTCGCGGTCGGCGGTCATGTCGGCCAGCGCGTCCTGCGTGCTGGTCAGCGTCTCGTTCAGTGCGGCCAGTTCCTCGCGGGCGGCTGTCAGTTCCTCCTGAGCGCCGGCGAGGGCGTCGCCCGCGGATTTGACGGAATCGTTCAGTGCCGCGGCCTCCCCGCTGAGCTTCTCCGCCAGCGCGGCGTTCTCATCGCGGGCTTTTTCGGCCTCGTCGAGCAGCGCGGCCTTGCCGGCCAGGTCTTCCTCGGCGGCGGTGAGCTTCTCAAGCAGCTCGTCGCAGCGGGCATTGCAGTCCGCCAGCTCTGCGGCGCAGTCGTTCAGGCGGGTCTGCAGGCTGGCGATGGTGTCGAGGCGCTGCCGGTCGGTCTCCTGCGCCAGGGCGAGCTCATTCTGGGCCTCCTGCAGGCTCTTCTCCAGGCCGGAAATGGTGCTGTTCAGCGCGAGGCTTTCGGTCAGGTCGCTCTGCGCGGTTTCAAGCTGGGCGCGGACGGCTTCCAGCTCGTCCTGCAGCTGGCCGATCTGTCCGTTCAGCCCGACGATTTCCTCCTGGGCGGCGGCATAGCTTTCGGCCTTTGCCTCCAGATCCTCGGAGAGCTTCATGACATCCGCCTCGAGCTGTTCGATGCGCTCGGCGTTCTCGCGGTCGGCGGTTTCTTTTTCTTTTGCCAAAGCCTGGGACGAAGCGTTCAGCTGGTCGCGTTCGGCGGACAGGGCTGCCACGGAGCTGTTGGCGGCGTGCATGCGCAGGCCCAGCACCACGGCGGCGCCGGCGCACAGGACCAGCAGAATCACCAGAATGACGGCCAGGGATTTTTTCATGACGCGTGTTCCCCCTTTTTGCGTTGTGCCGGCGCGTAAACCGGCCCTTTCCTATAGTATATCATATTCCGGCGATCGGTGGGTACTGCCGATTTTCTCAAATATTCGCAGAATTTTATGGGTAATTGCGGAAAACCGCATGGAAAGCGGCGCGGCAGGTTATACTGTGAACGATCCGCCGGATCCTGCGGCGGCGATTAAGCGAAAGGATGTGGAAAGCATGATGGACAGGATTTCGCTGATTCTGGTCATTATCGGCGCGCTGAACTGGCTCATGATCGGCCTGTTCCAGTTTGACGCGGTCGCCTGGCTGTGCGGCGGCCAGACAGCCACGCTCAGCCGGATCATTTATTCGATCGTGGGCGTGGCCGGCCTGTGGTCGATCTCGCTGCTCTTCCGGGAGCGCGAGCCGATCGCGGAGGATTGAGAGGGGCGCGCCGTCTGGGCCGAATTTCCGGGCGGCGCGTTTTTGGTGTTTACAATCGGCGGTGAAACAAGTATAATGAAGGCGGCAGGGCGCAGGCCCGCCGTTCCGTTTTCTCAAAAGCATTCTGTTTTCGCCGGGAGAACCGCCATGTTCAGGGAAAAATATCGGACGTACATCAATTGGGGCATAACGGTGGTGCTGATCATTTTCGCGGGCATCGCCTTTTATTTCCTGTTCCTGCGCTGGAACGGCATCGTCTCATCGGTCAAAACGCTGGAGGGCATTCTCGCGCCGGTGTCGTTTGGCCTGATCATCGCGTTTATCCTGGATTCGCTGGTCATGACGATCATGCGCCTGCTGGCCCGCATCCCGCGCGGCGGCCGGCCGCTCACGCCGCGGCGCCAGAAGGTATACCGCGCCATCGGCATCGTGGTGAGCGAGGTTGTGTTCGTGGCGGTCATCACCGTGCTGATCCGCTCCATTGTGCCCCAGGTGACCGACAGCCTGCGCACGCTGATATCCAACTTTGACCGCTATGTCGAGAACCTCAACACGTGGTCGGAGTCGATCCTGGAGGACAACCCGGCGCTGAAGCCCTACATGGAGAATCTCCAGGAGCAGTTCTCGGCGGTGGAAGAGCGCCTGGCAACGTTCCTGAAGAACGACCTGCTCACCCTGGTCACCGGCATCACCAGCCGCCTGCTCGAGGCGGGCGCCTACGTTTATAATTTCCTCATCGGCCTGGTTGTTTCCATCTACCTGCTGTTCAGCAAGCGCCGCCTGCTGGGCCTGAGCAAAAAGCTGTTGTTCACGCTGGCCGCGCCTGCCCAGTCCAATGCCGTACTGCGCGAGGCGCGCAACACGCTGCGCGTCTTCAAGGGGTTCCTGGTGGGCAAGCTGCTGGATTCGATCATCATCGGCGTGCTCTGTTTCCTGGGCACGATGATCCTGCGGATCCCCTATTCGCTGCTGATCAGCATCATCGTGGGCGTGACGAACATCATCCCCTATTTCGGCCCGATCATCGGCGCGGTGCCCTCGGCGTTCCTGGTGCTGCTGCTCGATCCGGTGAAATGCCTGGTGTTCGTGATCTTCATCATCGTGCTGCAGCAGATCGACGGCAACGTCATCGGCCCCAAGATTCTGGGCGGCACCACCGGCGTGTCGTCGCTGGGCGTCATGCTGTCCATTCTGGTGGGCGGCGGCCTGTACGGCGTCACGGGCATGATCCTGTGCGTTCCCACCTACGCGGTGATCTATTCGCTCATTAAGCGCTCGGCGGAAAAGCGCCTGAAGAAGAAAGGCCTGCCCACCGACACCCAGGTGTACGTCATGCTGGATGAGGTCGATCCGGACACGCTCGCTCTCCGGACGCGCAGCCTCGCGGCGGACGATGCGCCGGAAGCCGCGCCGCCTCCCGCTGCGAAGGCGCCAGAGCCGCAGGGGAAAAAGAAAAAAAAGTAATGCCGGCCGCAGCCTGCCGGGAAAGGCCTTTTTCAACAGCCAGGGCCCACCGCCTTACAGCGGTGGGCCGTTTTTTGCGTCCGTGCGTATGTCCCCGCACGGCGCGGGAAAAATGAAGGGGAAACCTCGCGTGAAAGGGCGTGTTCCCATGTGTTTTGAACTGGACGAAGTCCGGCCCGTGGCGTGGCGCGATTATCCGCGTCCCATGCGCCGGCTGGATACCGTGAGCCGCGAGCGGCTGCTGCTGGCGGCGGCACTCGAACGGGCCGGCGCGGCGTACACGGCGGAGCCGGTGTTTGCGGACCTGCGGCGCGGACTCAACGCGCTGCGGCGTCGGGCGCTCGAACGCGCGCTGCTGCTGGCGGCGCGGCTGCCCGCCTGCCCTCCGGTGGAAGAAGCGATCCGGCTTGAGCAGCTCGAGGCGGATCTCACGGCTGCGCTGCGGGCGATGCCGGGCACGCGGGCTGTGAGGCCGGCGCTCGATTTCGCCCTGCCGGAGGAGGCGGATCAGCTGTATCGCTTCGCCAACCTGCTCGACGCGGAGCAGGACGCGCCTGCTGAGCGCGTCACCGGCGGACGCACGGAGATCACCCCCGGCCGGCCGTGCATCGCGGCGCACCGGCATCCCTGCGACTCCGCGTTCCCGCCGCTGGATTTCGACACGGCCCCGCGGGCGGCCCTGCTGGCCGTGGCGCTGATGGCCCCGCTCCAGCGGCACGTGGCTTCGCTGTACCTCCAGCGCGCGGGCGAGACGGCGGACGCGGATGTCCGCGCGCTGTTCGCGGAAATGGCGCTCATTGAGGAGCAGCACGCCGCGCAGTATGAATCGCTGTGGGATCCGCGCCGCACCCCGCTGGAAAACCTGCCGCTGCGGGCGGAAGCCCTGTGCTATGCCTATGAATCGCTGGGCGCGGCCGAGACGGACGGAACCCTGCGCGCGCTCTGGCGGCAGAATCTTTCGGAGGCGCGGCGGGACCTGGACGCGCTGGGGGGATTGCTGCGCGCCTGCGCGGGCATAGAGCCAGACCCGCGGACAGAGGCGTTTCCGCCGCCGTTCCTGTTCGGCGACACCTCGGCGCTGGTGCGCGCGCTGATGCCGCAGCAGGTGACGCTCACCATGCTGGAGGATTCGCTCGTGCCGAGCGGCCTGCTGCCCGCCGACTGCCGCTATTTCGCGTGGCAGCGCGCGCTCAACGGCAGCGGCGAGAGCACGCCGTCGCACCGGGCAGTGCGGCGTTACGCCGCGCGCTACGGCACGGATTACCGCTTCGAGCGCGGAGCCAATCCCATCGAGGCGTTGCAGAACCGGCGCACGGACAATGTTACGCTGGGCTGCGAGCCGCTCGCGGCCATGCGGACCGGCAAATGACGGTTGTGTGCATGGAGTTTTCCCCGGGAAAGATCCGGGGCTTTGTTTTGAATAATATGCCGGGAAAATGCAGGAAGGGGCGGAAAAATGAATATATTTTGAAAATATGACATATATATTACGAATAAATTATAATATGAACATCAGAACTATATGGGGATGAGGAATATGGAAGGCGCGGGAATGCTGCTGGCCCACAGGAATCCGATTGTCGTGGCGAATCTGGCTGATGAAATGCGGCGGCGGCGGGCGGCCGCCCGGATTCGCGTCGCGCAGGATGGGGAGGCGCTCATGTGCGCCCAGTGCTTTCACCCGGCACGCGTGGTGCTGGTCGACGCCGGCTTTTCGCAGATTGACCGCATCCTGCAGTGCCTGTGCTCCGATCCGGCGCATCCGCGGCTTTACATCTGCGCTGACGGGAACGACGAGCGGGCCCTCCCGGAAGCGGTGCGGCAGAGCGGCTGGCCGGTTGGCCTGAAGGGCACGCCGGTGGGCGCGACGTGCGACGAGCTGGAGCGCATGCTGCGCGCGGACACGGCGCCCGGGGCGTGCGAGCCGATCCGCGCCCGGCGGCGGGAAAACGCGCAGCGGCTGCTGTTTCTCTCGGGCGTGATGCCCGTCACGAAGGGAAGCCGCTACCTGCGCGCGGCGCTCGTCATGGCGAGCGAAAACCCCGCCCTGCTCTGCAACCTCGAAGGCAGGCTGTATCCGGCTGTGGCCCTTCGCTGCGGGGGCACGCCGGCCGGCGTCGAGCGCTGCCTGCGCTACGCCGTGCAGCAGATCTGGCCGCGCATGGAGCCGGAAGAACGGCTGCGCCTGCTGCCCCGCTGCGGGAACCGGCCCGGCGTGAAGCTGTTTCTCTCGGCCATGGCTGAACGGATGAACGACGGCTGGCTGGAGGACCGCTGAAGCGCTCATCCGGCGCCGTCCGGCCAGGGCCACGCCGCCAGCACACGGCTCAGCGCGGCGGCCATGCCGAGCTTTTCCACGTCCGCCGCGGCGAGGAGATCCGTCTGCGCGAGGGCCTCGCCGTTCACGATCAGGCGGGCGGTGCCCAGCCTGGCGCCCTGCCTGACTGGCGCGTCGACGGCGTCAGCCAGAAGCAGCTCCACGGACCAGCTGTCCCCGGCGCAGACCGCGGCGGCCAGGTCGTCGCGGGCGACGGCGCGCACGCTGCCCTCAAACCCGCCCTTCACGGGCACGGCGCCCGCTTCCGACCCGGCGCGCAGGGCCGCCGCGCGGCTGTAATTTTCAAAGCCCCAGTCGAGCAGGTGGCGCGCTTCCTCAAACCACGCGCCGCAATTCAGCACCACGCCGATCAGCTCCATGCCGTTCCGTTCGGCGGAGAACACCAGGCAGCGGCCCGCCGCGCTGGTGAAGCCGGTTTTCACGCCGGTCGCGCCTTCATATTCCCTCAGCAGGCGGTTTTTGTTGACCAGGACGCGGCTGTATTCGCTGTCGCGCCAGGGGATGACCACCCGCTGCGTGGAAACGATTTCGCGGAACGCCTCGTTGGCGAGGGCTTCCCGGGCGATGAGGGCCATGGCCCGCGCCGTCGCGCCGTGGCCGGGCGCGTCCAGTCCGTTGGGGGTGACGAAGCGCGCGTCCGCGCCCAGCGAGGCAGCCCGGGCGTTCATGAGGCTGGCGAAGCGCTCCGTGTCGCCGGACACGTGCTCGGCAATGGCCACAGCGGCGTCGTTGCCGGAACGCAGCATGAGCCCCAGCAGCATGTCGCGCAGGGTGAGCTGCTCGCCCGCGCCCAGGTAGATGGAGGTGCCCGGCACGCCGCTGGCGTTTTCCGACGCGGTGACGATCTCGTCCGGCCTGCAGCGCTCCAGCGCCAGCAGGGCGGTCATGATCTTCGTGGTGGAGGCCATGGGCAGACGGGTGTCGGCGTTGAGCGCGTACAGGGCGCGTCCGCTCTCGCCGTCGATGAGGATGGCCGCCCGCGCGGACACGGAAATGCCCCCGGCCGACGCCGGGCGGCAGGTGAGCGCGAGCAGCAGGGCGGCCCATGCCGCCGTGAAGCACCGTCGTTTCATGGCAAGCCTCCTGGGGGAAGGATGGAGCTATCCTATGCGGCCGCGCGGACGGGCATTCACGGCTTTCGCCATGTCGTGACTTCGCAGCGCCCGTCCTCGCCCAGCGAGACGGTGACCGCGCCGCACCGGTCGGTGCGGTACACGTCGGCGCCAGCCAGCCGATCCAGCACCTCCTGCGCGGGATGGCCGTAGCTGTTGTGCCCCACGGAGATGACGGCCAGCTCGGGCGTCACCTGCTCCACCAGCGACATTCCGGTCGAGGTGGGCGAACCGTGGTGGCCCACCTTGAGCACCGTGCAATCCGGCAGCAGGGCGGGCTCCCGGGCGGCGGGCAGGTCGCCGGTGAACAGGGCGGTCGACAGGCCGCATGTCACGCTGCACACCAGGCTGTTTTCGTTCTGGCCGGCGGCGGACGGCTCGCCCGGATGCCACACCCGCAGCGTCGCCGAGCCGGAGAGCGCCAGCTCGTCGCCCGCCGAGAGGTATACCGGGGGCCAGCCGGCGTCCATGGCCCTGCGCCACGCCGCGGCGACGGATTCGTCCGGCTCTTCCCACTCCCACGCGCTGGAGACGTAAATCGGACACGGCGGGAAGCTGTCCACCAGGGCGTCGAGGCCGCCCGCATGGTCGCTGTGGCCGTGCGAGAGGAACACGCCGTCCGGGGCGAGCCCCTGGCTGAGCAAATAGCGCGCCACGGCGTCTCCTTCACCCACGTCGATCAGGTACACCCTGTCCTCGGTGCGCACCACCGCGCCGTCGCCCTGTCCGACGTCCAGAAAGGTAATCTGCAGGCCCTCCACGCGGGCGGCAAAGGCGGGCAGGAGGAGCGAAAGGACGATGAGGGCGGGCAGCGCCGCCAGGGCCAGGGCCCGTCCGACGCCTTCCCGCGCCACGCGGGCGCAGGGCGAGGCAAGAAATGCCGCGGCGGCATAGAGCGCGATCAGCCAGGCGGGCCAGCTGGCGGCATTGACGATGGCGCAGGGCAGCCGCGCGCCCTGTTCGGCAATCAGGGCAAACAGCCGCAGCAGCCACTGTGCGGGCCGCGCCAGCAGAGCGCCTGCCGGCGCGTACAGCGCGCTCGCGGCCGTGGCGGCGAGCAGCAGCGGGAACATGGCCGCCATGAGCGGGGCCAGCACCAGGTTGAAGGGGAGAAACCACAGCGGCAGCTGGTTGAAGAGGCAGGCCATGGCCGGAACGACGCCCACCTGCGCCGCGAGGCTGGCGCGCAGCGCCTGTGAGATCGGGCGGCAGAGCCGCCGGAGCGGGTTCTGTTCGCGCGTCCCGGCGGGGAAAGGGCGGCCGAACAGCGCAAGGCCCGTCACCGCGGAAAAAGAAAGGACGAAACCGGCGTCCTCGATGAAAAGCGGATTGACGATGAGCATCGGCAGCAGGGACAGGGCGACGACTGAAAGGCCGTCGCGGGGACGGCCGTCCAGCCGGGCGAGCCGCGAGGCGGAAAACATGAGGCACGCGCGCACCACGGACGCCGGCGCGCCCACCAGCACCGCGTAACCCGCCATGAAGGGCAGCGAACAGAGGAAAGCGGCCTTCCGGCCCATGCGCAGCCTCATGAACAGCCATTCGAGCAGGAGGAACAGCGTGCCCACGTGCAGGCCCGAGAGGGCCAGCAGATGCGATACGCCGGACACCCGGCAGTTCATTCGGAGCGATTCGGGCATTTCCGAGCGGTCGCCCGCGACCAGCGCGAGGACGACGCCCGCGCTTTCTTCGTCGAATGAGGCGCGGATGACGTCCGACAGGCGGCTCCGCAGCGCAGAGAAGAAGGCGGCAGCCGACGGCGCGGACGCCGGCTCGATCGCGGCCACATTCTTCGCCCCGGCCGAAGCGCACAGGGCTACGCGCTGCCGCCACAGCCAGGCGCCGTAGTCAAAACCGCCCGGATTGCCCGCGTCCGCGGGCTGCCATGTGCGGACCTGCGCGGTGATTTCCGCGCCGACGGGCGGGATGCCGGCGTCGTAGAGATACAGCATGACGCCGTAAGGCTGCGGCTGGCCGTCGAGGCTCACGCGGTCGAGGGGAACGCGCACGCAGCGGGCCTTCTCGACGGGCTGCGCGCTGACGCGGCCGGTGAGCAGCGCGTCATCCGAAACGGTCACTGCCGGACGGATCATGAACAGGCTGACCCACGCCGCGCCCAGCAGGGCGGCCAGCGCGAACGCCAGCGCCCTTTTGCGGAAAACGAGCAGCAGCGCGGCGGCGATGAGCGCCGCCAGGCCCCACGCCGGCAGCAGGGGCGCGGCATGGCCGACGATCAGCCCCAAAAGAAAAAGGGCGGCGGTGACCGCGAGCGGACGCGCAGAAATCCAGCGATTCACCGCTTCCCGTCCCCGCAGGCGCATAACGCCACCGCCTTGCCTTTGTCATTTTCTTTCGGATCCCGGCGCCTCGCTCTTCCCGGCCGCCCGGGAAGCCTCACGCTCCCAGGAAACGGCAGAGCACGCCGAGTCCCTGCGTCGAAACGCAGAACCGCGCCCGACTGATCGCGATCTCCGCGCGCACTTCGTCCAGGTCAAACCAGCGCGCCTCGTCCACCTCGCCGGGCTGCAGCGCCAGCGCGTCGATGTCCACCGGCTCCCGGTACACGTAGACGCTGGTGTATTCGTTGTCCCTGAACAGCTTCCCGTGAAATGTCTTTTCATAGCGGATCCGGAAAGCGCCTGCGAAAGCGAGCTGTTCAGGCCGCGCCGGGATGCCCAGCTCTTCGTTCAGCTCACGCAGCGCAGAGGGCAGCGGCTCCTCGCCCGCCGGGATATGCCCCGCGGAGGACGTGTCGTAAAGCCCCGGGAAGGATTCCTTTTCCATGCTCCGCTTCTGCAGCAGCACCTGATACCGCCCCTCGATTTCCCGCACGATCCACACGTGCGCCGTGCGGTGCAGGATTCCCTCGCTGTGCGCCACGTCCCGCGCCACGACGGTGCCGAGAGGGCGTCCGTTTTCATCGCAGACATCCAGATATTCCAACGCCATACCTCCGCATCTGCCGGACCGGCCTGTGTGCCGCGCGGGTCCGATGACCGTCTTGCGCTGTTGTGCCGCCGTTTGTCAGATTATCATTATACTACATGAACCGTGAATTGTTGTCAACAGAAAAGACGGACGCGGCTGTCGTTTCGTGGGGGGAAGACGGCGAAAAAAGCAGGCGCGCCGGCGACCCTGCCCTTCCGCACGCCCGGCAATGATCCGCGGAACCCGCGCGCCTGGTTCAAACGCGGTAAGTTTGTGCCCATGCTCCATGCTCATCTCGCCATGATCGCTCAGGAAGAATATATGCGCGTTCTTCATAGGCTTTGGCTGTTGTCTGAAAAACGCGTCATTTAAGCTTGCGATTCCCACTCTGTATGAGCACCCGGGCGAAGTCTTGACTTCTTGCCGCGCAGTATGTTAATATAAACTATCCAATGAGTGAAGCGATGTGATTATGATGAATGACACGCCTGAGAAGCTACCGGTTCCGGCAATCGGCAAAGCGTTCGCGATCCTGGAATACTTATCGGGCAGCAGCACGCCCCACACGCTGCAGGATATTTACTGTGCGCTCAAGCTGCCCCGAACGACCGTGTTTTCTCTGCTGGGTTCGCTGCAGGCCTGCGGGGCCGTCACAAAGCTCGAGAGCGGCGGCTACATGCCCGGCATACGGCTGTACTGCGTGGGCATGTCCGCCCGCATATCCCTTGAGAATAACCGGCTCATCGTACCCCGCCTGGAGCGGCTGCGCGACGAAATCGGTCACACGGTGTTTTTCTCCCTCTTTGACGATGGCGAACAGGTGGTCTGGGAAAAGGTTGAAGGCTTTGAATCGGTGTATTTCAAGGCTTATCCCGGGCAGCGGAAAAGGCTGAACACCTCCTCGGCGGGGAAGGCCATCGCGGCGTACCTGACCGATGCCGAAATTCAGTATTCGCTCTCCAAGGGCATGGATCACAGCACGGAAAAGTCGATTACAGACCCCGCGTTATTCCTGCGCCATTTGGAAGATGTGCGCGCCAAGGGATACGCCGTCGACGACGAAGAAGGTGAAATCGGCATCTACTGCATCGGCGTTCCCGTCTTCTCCGGAAACGGCCACGTTTTCGGTGCGGTGAGCATGTCGATGCTGAAATCGCGCGTCCATTTTTCCGATTTTGACCGCTACATCATGTCGCTGAAAATGGCGGCGGGCGATATTTCCACCATGCTTTAGCCCTGTGTTCGCAGATTCCGCGATTTGTCATCACACAGTAAAATAAATGATATAAACGTCTAAAAAAGGCCATGTTATTTGGCCTTTTTTTCTATTGACAACGTTTCAGAGAAATCGTATAATCTGGATATGGAATCATTAAATAAAATAATTCAGCATTTGGAATCATTGTTAATGATTTACACATCGAGGTAGCGCTGGAGGTAACGGAGATGCGTTCTGTCAGGCGAAGGCAACGAATCAGAAACAAATCCTCGCGCGTAGACCAGGCGATTCTGCAATGCATGGCTTTGGTTGGCGTGGCGTATATGCTGCTGTTCTACTACGCGCCGATGTACGGCGTCGTCCTTGCTTTCAAGGACTACAAATTTTTCAAAGGGATTCTGGGCAGCAAATGGGTGGGGCTCGCCAACTTCATCGAGCTGTATCAGGATATATCCATGCCGATGGTTCTGCGCAATACCATTTGCATCAGCCTGCTCAAAATCCTCATCTGCTTCCCGGCTCCCATCATCTTTGCGGTTCTCCTGAGCGAATTGCAGCTTCCCCGGTATAAGCGCATCATCCAGACCGCGAGCTACTTTCCGCACTTCATCTCCTGGGTCATCGTATCCCTGATGATGACCTATCTTTTCACTGACGACAGAAGCCTGACGAACACGCTGTTCAGGCAGTTGGGCTGGCGGCAAGAGAGTTACAACGTGCTGAACAACGAAAACGCCTTTTACTGGGTTTGCGTGCTGTCGGAGACCTGGAAGGAAATAGGCTGGAATTCCATCATTTTCCTGGCGGCGATTTCCGGCATCGATCGGCAGATTTACGAAGCGGCCACGGTGGACGGCGCGTCCCGGCTGCAGAAGATTCTGTATATCACGCTGCCAAACCTGGTCGGTGCGGTGGCGATCGTGTTCATGTTTAACTTCGCGGGGCTGCTTTCGGGCGGCGGCGGCGCGTTCGATCAGTCATATTTCCTTGGCAACTCCATCAACTATGAACGTTCTATCATCCTGAGCACATATACGCTTGAGGTTGGCATTTCACTGGGCCGCTTTTCCTACGCCACGGCCGTCGGCTTGATGAATTCCGTCGTGTCAATGGTGCTGCTGCTCGCCTGTAACGCGGCCAGCAAGAAGTTCCTGGGGCGCAGTCTGTACATAGAAGGTGATTATTGATGATGCATGCGAAAAAACCGGCCGGGATCTTCAACCGCGTCAGCAGCGCTGATCGTGTTTTCGATGTTGTCAACATCGTCATCATGACCCTGATCACGATTGTATGCGTTTATCCGTTCTATTACTGCATCGTGCTGTCGTTCAACGAGGGCTACGACGCGCTGAACGGCGGCATCTATCTGTGGCCCCGAATGTTCACCCTGGGGAATTATAAGATCATCTTCCAGGATGGATCGATGGTCGGCGCGTTCCTCATTACCCTCATCCGGACGGTGCTGGGCACGACGCTGTCGCTGTTCCTCACGTCCATCATGGCCTTCGCCCTGATCCGGCGTCAGCTCAGGCTTCGCAGGGTCTATGTGACAATGGGCCTGATCACAATGTACTTTTCGGGGGGCCTGATTCCGCTTTACCTGCTGATCAAGGAACTGGGCATGGTCGATAGCTTCTGGGTCTACATCATACCGAATCTGTTTTCCTTCTACAACACGATCATCATGATGGTCTTCTTCCGGGAGATCCCCTCCACGATGATCGAGGCGTCAAAAATCGACGGGGCGAATGAGTGGCAGGTATACTGGCGGGTCGTGATGCCGGTTTCCACCGCGGTGATCGCCACGATCTGCATGTACAACGCGGTCTATCATTGGAACGCGTGGTTCGACGGCTACATCTATATCAGCACGCCTTCCCTCAAAACCATGGCCCTCCTGCTGGTGGAGATGATCAATCAGGGAAAAGCGATGGAAGCCCTGCGCACCTCGGGCAACTCGCTGGTGCTCTCGGGCATGTCCGGCCCGACAGAAAACTCCGTCCGGCTGGCGACGATGGTGGTCGCGGTCGTCCCGATTATGTGCGTATATCCGTTCTGCCAGAAGTACTTCATTCAGGGTATTATGCTTGGCGCCGTCAAGGGATGACGGCGCGGGCATAACATATATTTATGAAAGGGGATCTTAGTTATGAAACGCCGGTTCGTATCGCTGTTCCTCGCTGTCATGTTGCTATCGACCTTGTTCGCATTCACTGGAGTGGCGAATGCGGAGGACACACCGACATTGACGATGTTCATCAACGGCAGCACCGCTCCAATTGATAACTGGGGGAAAGACGTTGTGTCGCAGCTGATGATGGAAAGGGCGAACGTCAACGTCGTGCTGGACAAGCCTTCCTCCGATGACAACCAGAAGCTCAACCTGATGCTTGCCTCCGGCTCGAATCTTCCGGACATGATCGTCTACGGCAAGAACAATCCCGCCTTCCCGGATATGATCGAAGCGGGCATGCTCTATTCGCTCGACGAGCTGATCGAATCCTACGCGCCGGATTTCAAGGAGAGCGCTTACTATCAGTACAACTGGGAGAACATCGCCTACACCGACGGGAATGTGTATTATATCCCCGCCTGGTCCAGTCCCCGCGAGTTTGAGGACAGCGGCGTCTACATCTTCGGGCGCAACGGCTACTATATGCGCGGTGACATGTATGAAGCCGTCGGCTCTCCGAAGCTGGACACCCTTGACGAACTGACCGAGACGCTGCAGCTCGTCAAGGAAGCTTATCCGGAAACCCACGCGCTGCAGCTGTGGAACGCCACCGGCAACCCGATGGACAGCACCAGCGGCGTGATCATGTTCTACTACTCCATGGGCGGACAGTTCAACTACTACTGGAAGGACGACGCCACCCTCTCCCCCTACTTCACCAGCGACCTCTATAAAGACGCGCTGGCTTACCTGAACAAGCTGAATTCTCTGGGAATGATCAACGCCAACGACTTCTCGCGCACCTACGACCAGCTGGAGGTCGACGGCAACAACGGCGCGTTCTTCATGGGCGTCGGCTGCCTGTATGAATGCAACGACGGCAACGGCACGGTCGGCCAGAACGTCGAAGGCGCCTATTATGTGCCCGCCAATTTCCTCTCCCTGAACGAGGGCGAAGAAGTGCTGGTTCCCGCGGCGCTGCGCGCCGGCGGTGACGGCATCTGCGTGACCACCTCCTGCAAGGATCCCGAGGCGGCCTTCCGCTTCATTCGCTTCCTTCTGAGCGAAGAAGGACAGACGCTGGCCTTGGTTGGCGACAAGGGCGTGCATTGGGATTGGATCGAAGAAGGCAAGAGCCTGAACGAGATCGGCGAGTGGAAGGATCTGTGCGGCTCCGATTGGAGCGCCTGGACGAACGAGCTGGGCACCTACAAGTACACCTGGTGCGTCGGCGATTACTATGACTGCTGCTTCGCATGGGGCCTGGCCGGCGCCGATGAGGGCCGTCTGAAGGTCTATACCATGGAGAGCTACACCCGTGACAGCAGCCCTTACGAGGACATCCTGCCTCTGGGCGGCACGGATGAGGAAGTCATCTGGACGAAGATTCAGACACAGTGGCAGCGCTACGTCGCCAAGATGATTCTGGCCGAGACCCCGGCCGAGTTCGAAGACACCTGGAACGAATACATCGGAACCCTTGACAAGCTCAATATCGCCGCTGTTGAGGACTACATTACCGCGCGCTATCACGAGAAGAACGACTGATCACACGGCGCAACGGCGAGCGAACGGCTGTTTCGCTCGCCGTTTTCAGGATTCCGTCAACCGCGTTCACATTTCGGGAAAACCCCGAAAAGCCCAGCCGAGAAAACACCATAGGTTCTGAAGAGACGACAGGAGATTGAACCATGATGACCATAGAAAACAAAAACGTCTGCGTGTACGCCTCGGAAGACGCCGCCGAAATACTCATTCTGGACAAAAAGCGCGGCGAGCGCTGGCGGCTCGATCCGGAAACAGTCCTTTGGGGCGACGAGATCTCTGAAAACAATCATCCCGCCGCCGGATGGAAATCCGCCCTGAAAAGGCTGACGCCTGCAGCGGCGAAGCGTGAGGACGCGAATCTGCTGATCGAGTACAGGGCCGATGGCGCGTCTGTCGGCATGCGATACGCGCTCCTGGAGGACGGCGTCGAGATCACGCTGCTGCCGGCCGGCGCGCCGGTGCTTTCCTGCGCGCTTCCCGGCGCGTTCCAGCCGGGCGGGCCGGGCAAAAAGCTCATCCTGCCCATCACGCAGGGCGTGCTGTGGGCGGGCGAAGGCGACCCGGTCGACAGGCTGTGCACCAGCGGCGCGCACGACGGATTCGCCATGCAGATGTATGGACTGCTTGGCAAAACCGGCGGTCTGCTGTTCGCCCTTGAAAGCTACTACGACAATTTCTGGCGCTACGCCAAACGGGAGGACGGACAGTTTTTTGTGGAAAACATCCAGATATCCTCCCTCGGCCGGATGGATTATCCCCGCAAGGCGCGCTTGTATCTGACAGATCCCGGCGTGGTGGCCGTGGCAAAGCGATATCGTTCGTTTGTGAAGGAAAGCGGCCGCTTCAGGGGCTGGGATGAAAAGATCGCCGAGCGCCCCGCTTTGGAGCGGCTGTTCGGCGCGATCATGTGCTTTGTCGGCTATTGCCAGGACAACCTCGATTACCCGAAGGAGTTCGGCAAGCTGAAAAGGGCGGGGTTTGATCGGGCGCTGATCTATCCGGTGCGCATGCATTCATACAACATGGGCTTCCAAATGGGCGGCGTCGATCCCATCTGGCTGAGCGACGCGCAGCTGGACGACATTCTCGCGCTGGGATACGACATCGCGCCCTGGTCCTGGATCAATGAGGCCATGAACGACGGCACGCCCGAGACGGAGAGCTTATATCGGATCAACCGGGAGGGCAAACACATTCTCGGCTGGCGCATCGATGATTACGTATGGGACAAGTGCTGCTCCTCCCGGATGGCGGACTATCAGTCGCGGGCCAACGAACAGGGCATGGAGAAGATGACATGGGATCACTTCGACGTGCTGACCTGCGCCATGATCGGCGAATGCTACGCGAAGAATCACGCGGGGCACATGGGCCGTCCGCTTTCTCGCCACGAGGACATCGACTGGCTGCGGCGGACGCTGTGCTATGGGAAGGACGGCCGCAAAGCCGTCAGCTCCGAATCGTTTAACGACGTCTTCTCCCGCGATTACGACTTGGGTTCTGTCAAGGCGTTCCCCCTTAACTGGAAGCGGCCCTTCTGCGTGATCCCGTTGACGGCGCTTGTCTACCACGACAGCATGCTGCACACCTGGTGGGAGCCCCACAACTACAACACCCATTTTTTCAACAGAACCTGCGCCGCCGGATACCTCGAGTACGGCGGAGGCAAGACGAGGCTCATGGCCGCGAGCGACGCGCTCATGGGCGCCATTCCGGATGTGTTCCCCTTTGGCGCGCAATATGGATGGACCGGGCGCGGCAACGAGACCTACCTGTACAGAATACGCTTTGAAGATCCGGGCGTGCAGTTCGCGCTGGAGGCGGCGAAGCCCGTCGCGGCCCTGCACCGGCGCGTCGGCAAGCTGGAAATGGTGGATTTCGAGATCCTCTCGGACGACGGCTGCATGCAGCGGAGCGTGTTTGCCGACGGAACGGCCGTCACGGCGAATTTTAGCAACTTCCTCCGCATGGAGGGCGGAACGCCGGTGGGCGCGGAGAGCTGGATTGAAAAGCGGCTATAAATACAAAGATGGGGAGTGATTGTGTGGGCTTTGAGTCGGCCTTCAGAAAGGCGCGCGTGCCGGTTGGCGCGCTGGCCGTCATGCCGCTGGGCCAGGCTGGGTTCTTGTTCACGACGGGCAGGGGCGTGCTCTGCGTCGACCCGTATCTGAGCAACTGCGTCGAAAAACTGGTGGGGCCCGAAGCGCGCAGGATGTGGTGGAACAGCTTCCGGACGGATGAACTGCGCCCGGACGCCCTGCTGATTACCCACGATCACCTCGACCACCTCGATCCCGAAACGCTGCCGGTATGGGAACTGGTCTCACCGCCGGAGGTTTATCTCGGCCCGGAGACGGTCATGGCGCACCTGCGGGCCCTCCGTTTCCGCGAATCGGCGCTGCGTCCGTTCCCGCGCGGATCATCCTTCGACTGGGGCGGCATGTCCCTGAAGGCCGTCTACGCGGAGCATACCGAAGACAGCATCGGATTCGTGCTGAGAACGGAAAGCCTCTCGCTGTATGTAACGGGCGATACCTGCATGACGGACAGGCTGATCGGTCCCGATACGACGGGCTGCGACGTGCTCGTCGCCTGCGTTAACGGAATCGATGAAAACCTCGATCCCGCGCAGGCCGTCGCTCTCATGAAGGCTGTCGGCGCGCGGAAGCTGATTCCCATGCACTACGGCCTGATTCCCTGCTCGACCGTTTCGGAGAAGGCTGTCGTCGACGCCGGAAAAGAAGCTGTCTGTCCTCTCAGGCCGGAAACGGCGTGGATCATTGAAAAGATCGAAAACGGAATTGAGATAAGGAGATGGATGCTATGACGGTACTTGCGCTCGGCGCTCATCCGGACGATCTTGAGCTGTTGTGCGGCGGCACGCTGGCCAAATACGCGCAGCGCGGCGACAAGGTGTATATGTGCTCGCTGACAAACGGCAACATGGGGCATCCGCAGTATAAGCCGGCGGATATGGCGCGCGTGAGGAAGAAGGAAATGGAAACCTCCGCATCACTGATCGGAGCGGAAGTCATCTGGCTGGACGTGGACGACGAGATGAGCGTGATCAGCCTGGAGGCTCGGCTGATGGTCACGGACGTTCTGCGGATGACTAAGCCGGACGTGGTCATCACGCATTACGACCAGGACTATCATGTGGACCACCGAAACGCCTCGCAGCTGGTGTTCGAAGCCGCGCCTCTCGCGTGCGTCCATAACATCGTCACCCAATATCCCGTTCTCGACAAGCAGGTGCTGATCTACTATATGGATACGCTCGGCGCCATCAATTTCCTGCCCACGGAGTATGTGGATATTTCGGATACCATCGAAACGAAGCAGAACATGTTCCGCTGCCACGTCAGTCAGGACGAATGGATGCTGAAGGCGACGGGGTTCGATATGCACGAGCTCATCGACGCGGTCGCGCGGGTCAGGGGATACGCGGCCGGCTGCAAATACGCAGAAGGCTTCAGGCGCCTGGAAGCCTGGTATCGCGGCGCGACGACGCGTATATTGCCATAGAGGGAAGGATACATATGATCATAGACCTGCACACTCACTATATCGACGATCCCTCGGCGCTGGGCGAACAACTGCGGGAAGACATGCTGAAATGCCATGTCAAGCCTGAAAGCTGGCTGTGCAGCGAGGAAGAGTATCTGTCCGGCACGGCCGCGGCGGACTGCGCCGTCTGCTTCGGGCTGCGCGGAAGCGCCACGGGTTGGGCGGTTTCCAACGCCCGCGTGGCCGCCTTCGTGAAGCGGCACCCGGAGAAGTATGTGTATTTCGCCTCCATCGACCCGCTCGACGCCGATGCGCTGGATCAGCTGCGGTTTGAGCACAGGAGCAACGGCTGCCGCGGCCTGAAGCTGGGCCCCATTTACCAGGGCGTCCACCCGCTGGATGAGCGCTATATGCCGCTGTATGAATACTGTCAGGCCAACGAGCTGCCCATCATGACCCACATGGCCACCACCTTTTCCAGTGGCGTGCCCATCGATTACGCGCGCCCGTGCCACATGGACGCCGTGGCCTGCCGCTTCCCCCGGCTCAGGATCGTCATGGCGCACATGAGCCATCCCTGGGAGGGAGAGGCCATCGCGGTCGTGCGCCGCAATCGCAATCTTTATGTGGACATCTCCGCGCTGTATTATCGGCCGTGGCAGTTCTACAACAGCATGCGCCTGGCCCAGGAATACGGCTGCACCGAGAAGATTTTCTTCGGCTCGGATTACCCCGCCACCACGACGGCCGATTCGATCAGAGGCGTGCTGGACATGAACAAAGTCATCCGGGGAACCGGCCTGCCCGAGATTTCACAGAGCGTACTCGAGGACATCGTGCACAGGGATTCGCTGGCCGTGTTGGGCATAGAGAGGTGACATGATGAAAGCGCTGGTTTTGCACAATGTGAACGACCTCCGCCTGGAGGAGGTGCCAACACCCGTTCCGAAGGCGGATGAAGTGTTGATACGCACGCGGGCCGCAACGATCTGCACGTCGGATCTCATCGACATAGCCCGCAATCCCTTCGGCATTCAGATGCCCATCGTAATCGGCCACGAAGGCGCCGGCGTCGTCGAGGCGGTCGGCGGGGCGGTGCGCGGCTTCAAATCCGGCGATGCGGTGACGGCCCATCCCGTCATTCCCTGCGGTCAATGCGCCGCCTGCCGCCGCGGTCTGGGGCATTTGTGCGACAGGATGGATCACCTGGGCGTGTATCGCAACGGCGTGTTTGCGGAATACTTTACCATTCGCGCCGACCGCGTTCGCATGAAGCCGGACCGCCTGTCCTTTGCCCAGAGCACGCTGATGGAACCGGTCTGCGTGTGCATGGAGGCGCTCGATCGCGCGAACGTCCGCGAGGGCGGCAACGTGCTCGTCATCGGCGACGGCCCCTTCGGCGTAATCATCTCCAAGCTGTGCTTCGCGCGAAATCCGAAGCGCGTGGTCTTCGTGGGTCGGCATGACTACCGCCTGTCGCAGGTGCCGGGCGCGATTGCTATAAACGAAAAGCTGACTGAAAACGTGGTTGACGATATTCTGCGCGCGACGGACGGGGAAGGCGTCGATTCGGCAATTCTGGCCGTCGGTTCCGCCCGCGCGATGGATATCTGCGTCGAATCGCTGCGCGCGCGGGGCACGCTGGCCGTGTTCTCCGCCCTCGACGGCAAAACGCCCATCGATCTCTTCAAGCTGCATGTCAAGGAGCTGCAGATCAACGGCAGCTGCAACGATCAGGATTGCCTTGACGCCGCGCTCTCAGCCCTTTGCGACGAGCGGCTGAACCTGGGCGCCCTGATTACCCACGAGCTGCCGCTGGAGCGGTTTGAAGAGGCCATCAATCTGGCGCGAAACGGCAAGGACAGCGCGCTGAAGGTTTCCATGATATTTGGAGGCACGGTATGAAAATAACTGACGTTGAAGGATTCGTTCTGCGGGCGCCGGATAAATACCTGATACCCACCGGCAGCGAAGAGGCGACAGGCGTGGCTTACTGCTTCCTGCTAAAGGTTTCCACGGACGAAGGCCTGTGCGGCTGGTCAGACGCGGAGACCGCGCCCCATGTGGCCGCCGCGGTGGTGAGCGCGCCGGAGAGCGGCTGCGGCATGATCGAAGGCATGCGGGAGCTGGCCGTCGGCGAAGACCCCTTTGAAACCCGGAGGCTATGGGATAAGCTGTACCGGGGCATGAGTTACTACGGCCGCCGCGGCGCGGCCATGCAGGCGTTATCGGCCTTCGACATCGCGCTCTATGACATCATCGGCAAGGCGACAGGGCGTCCGGTCTACAAACTGCTGGGCGGCGCATACCGGAAAAAGGTGCGCGCCTACGCCTCCACCTTGTTTCGCCCCACTCCCCCGGACATTGAGCGCGCCTGCGCCTATTATCTGGAGCGGGGATTTCGCGCTATCAAATTCGGATGGGGCGTGTTCGGTCAGGACCGCAAGAATGATATACGCCTGGTCGAGGCGGCGCGCCGGGCGGTCGGACCCGATGTCGATCTCATGGTCGACGCCGGCTGGCAGGTCAATCGCAGCGCGTTTGACGCCATCGAACTGGCCCGACAGCTCGAACCGTATCATGTGTTCTTCCTGGAGGATTTCCTGCATCCGGAATGCTATGAGGGCTACCGGAAGGTCAAAGACGCCCACACCGGCGTCCGCATCGCGGCGGGCGAGCAGGAGGCGACCGCCTGGGGCTTTCGCCAGCTCATTCACGAAGGCGGCATCGACGTGGCCCAGCCGGATCTGTCGCGCTGCGGCGGATTCACGCAGTTTCAGCACATCGCCTGGGAGGCCGAGGTGGCGGGCATCGATGTGTGTCCCCACGCCTGGCTGACCGACCTTTTGACAGCCGCGAGCCTGCACGCCAATGCGGTTTTGCCCCGCAGCCTGTTCCTGGAATACAACGTGAGCTCAGGCCCGATGCTGCGCGATATCATCAGCAACCCAATCCCCCTCAACCCGGACGGCACGATGGACGTGCCGGAAGCGCCGGGCCTCGGCATAGAAATCGATGAAGACGCCGTGAAGCACTATCGCGTCATGTAGGAGGACAGAGCACGATGAATGACAAAGAGAAATTTGCGTGGATCAGGGAGAACCTCTATGTCGCCGCCGTATGCGACATCCTGGACGAGCTCAGCTATCGGAATCAGGCGATGCACCAGCGGCTGAGGCCGCTGGACCCCGACAACTGCACGTTCATCGGCCGTGCCCGCACCGTGCAGTGGATGAACATGGAGTACGTCGTTGAGGACGATCCCTATGGGCCTGAAATAGATGTCATGGATTCGCTGCGCGAAGGCGATGTGGTTGTCCATTCGACGGACTACGCGGGCTCCAATGCGCCCTGGGGTGAATTGATGAGCACCGCCGCTAAGCTCAGAGGCGCCGTCGGCTGCGTGTGCGACAGTCAGATCCGCGACTGCGCGCGAATCAAAAAGATGGCCTTCCCGGTGTTCTACACAGGCATCAGGCCGCTGGACAGCAAGGGACGTGGCCGCGTGATGGCCTACGACGTTCCCGTTCGCTGCGGCGAAGTGATCGTGAAGAGCGGCGAACTGGTCTTCGCGGATTTTGACGGGATCGTCGTGATTCCCGCGGAAATTGAGGATCAGGTGCTGGAGCTCGCCCGTCAAAAGGCGCATAAGGAAAACCTGACGCGGGACGGTTTGCTGCAGGGGCGGACGCTCAGAAGCGTCTACGATGAATACGGCGCGCTGTGAAGGAGGTTATTCCATGCATCAGAAATACGATCAAACGCCGCGCACCTATGTGAAGGTGCGCGCCGATGAGAGTGCGGGTTCGCTCAGCTTCGACCGGCAGATGATCGGGATCGGCGGCGCGAGCCACCTGCCCGTGCCGGAGACGGTTCAGGAACAGGTGCGGAGCCTGTCCCACAGGATGGTGCGCGTGTTCATCCAGGAATACTTTTTCGCGTATCCGGAGCACGGCGTCTTTGACTGGACCCGTCTGGACGCTTTTCTGGAAAGCGTGGCCAACATGGGCGCGGACGTGATGGCCTCCATCTGCGTCCGCCCCCGCGTGCTCTATCCCACGATTGATCCGAAGATTTTTATGCCGAACGATCCGGAAGAGTGGAAAAAACTGATCGGCGAGATGGTAAAGCGCTATTCCGTTGAACGGCGTATCGTCACACACTGGGGCGTTGCCAATGAGATCAACATCGGCGAAAGCGGCGGCACGCCGCTGGAGATTCATTCGCCTGATGATTATTACGACTTTTATGTGTTGACCAGCGACGCCATTCTGGCAGCCTGGCCGGAAGCGAAGGTGGGCGGCCCGTCTCTGGCCGGCTTCGCCCGCGACTATCTCGCGCGGTTTGTCGACCTGTGCCGGGAAAACGGGACGCGTCTGGATTTCGTTTCATACAACATCTACAGCGGCTCGCCGGCCGATCACTGCGCCGCCGCCCGGGAAGCCAGGAAAATCGCGGACGGATACCGCAAAGACATCGAAATCTATCAGACCGAGCTGAACACCTGGTTCCCGGACGCCTATGTCGAGGAAGCCGCCTACTCCGGCCGGTATGCCGCGTCCCTGGCTGCCGTTCTGCTGGCGCTCAACGAGACGCCCATCACGGGCAGCTTCCAGTTTGGCATGTACGATCAGTTCGTCAACCCGGACGACTTTGAACAGTTCTATTCAATCACCCCGTTTATGCTGCGCCACTGGAACGAGATCCCGCATCGATTCGGCCTGTTTGATTGGGACGGCCGCGTCCGGCCGCAGTTCTTCGTCTACAAATTGCTGACAGCCATGAAGGGAGAGCGGCTCCCGGCCGAAAGCGGCGACGTGGACACGCGGGTTTGCGCCTCCATGAACGAGGACGGCTACCAGGCGCTGATCGTCAATTACAGCGAGCAGCATTCGGGCGACAAGGTCGCCGTGATCGACTTTACCGGGCTGAAGCGCGGCTTATATCGGCTGGAGGTTTACCGGATCGACGATCAGAAGCGGTGGAACGCCGACTGCGCGCTGATTCCGGTGGAAAGCCGTCTTACTTACGCGCTGCCGGCCCATACGGCCCATGTGCTGCTCCCGGCCGATTCCGTAACCCTCGTGCGGCTGAGCCGGATCTGACCATGAAAACCGTATATCGCGCGCACGATTGCCGGTTTCTCCCATTCACGCTCGCGAACATGCGCGCCCTGCTGTTGGAAAACGATTTGCTGCGCGTTGTGGTGCTGCTCGATAAGGGAGGCGATATCATTGAGTTTCGCCACAAGGCGAAAGATATCGACTTCATGTATCATTTTGAGGACGGACTGCGCGCGCCGGATGGCGCGCCGGGGGCCTTTCTGCGCAGTTACGAGGGCGGCTGGCAGGAGCTGTTTCCAAATATAGGAGACGCCTGCGATTATCGCGGGGCGGCGCTCGACGTACACGGCGAGGCCTTCATGCGGGCTTGGGATATGGATGTGCTGAAGGACACCGGCGAGGAAGTCAGCGTCCGGCTGAGCGTATCGCTTCAGACTATGCCCTTCGATCTGGAGAAGATCCTCACAATACGACTCCATCAACCCGCGCTCTTCATCGCACAGCGCGCCGTCAATCGAGGAGGCGCGCCTCTGCCCTGCATGTGGGGTCAGCACCCGGCGCTGGGCGGCTTGTTCCTCGCATCGCCCGTGCAGATCGATATGCCGAAGGGGCGTGGCGTAACCTACCATACCTCTTTTCATCCGGCATTCCCGGCCAACCGCGCCTTCGACTGGCCGCAGGCCGGCGGCCTGGATCTCAGCGTCATGCCGGCCATCCAGGGAAAATGGGCGGGACTTTGCGCGCTGTCCCATCTTTCTGAAAATTGGTACGCGTGCACATCGCCCTCCTTGGGTGTGGGCTTCGGCCTGGCGTTTGACCCCGCCGTATACCGACACCTGTGGCTCTGGATGGTCTACAATGGCTACGAGCACTATCCCTGGTATGGCAGGACGCGGACGATCGCGATCGAACCCTATTCGAGCCTGCCGGACAATCTGCCAGGGGCCATCGAGGCGGGCGAAGCGCTCTGGATCGATCCGGGCGAACAATTGGAGACATGGGTCACCGCCGTATGCTATGCCCACGACGGCCATGTCCGTGGAATCGGCCGGGATGGATCCGTTTCATTTTGCTGACCTTCTTCCGTAAACGGCGTCAGATACGGAATGGAAAGCATCTCCGACACCATTCCTTTTTCAGCGGGAGGATGATGATATGGAATCGTATCGTTATCGGGTGTTGACCTCCTGGGTCAACGACATCAGCGCCGCGCCGCACTGGGGCGGGCGCTGGCCCATGATTGAGCTGAGCGACGAAACGGTTGGCGACACGCTGAAGCTGATTGATACGGCCGCTCGCTGGGGCTATAACGCGTTGGTTTCCTGGGGCTTGTTCGTGGCTCACGCCTGGCCCACAGATCTGGCGCGCTGCGCGCCGAAGGAACATATGAGGAAACTGCGCGTCCTATTTGACGCCGCCGCGTCGAAGGGCGTGAAGCTCCTGGTCGGCTTGGGTGTTTACAGCTGGGGTTTTGAAGAAATCACAAAGGCCTGCCCCGTTGTCCGGCAGGGTGAATCCATCAAGTGCTGGGGAAAAATAGTGCCGCATAACGGCGACTGCATGTGCTTCTCACAGCTGGATAGCCGGGAGTGGATGCGCAGGATTGTGGATTTCATCGTGGAAACAACCAACGCGCCTGGCTTTCAGCTGCAGCCCTTCGACAGGGGGCGCTGTATCTGCCCTCAGTGCGCGTCAATGGATGATTCAACGTATTTCAGCGCGCTGATATGCGACATCGCCGGCTACATTAAAGAAAAATGGCCCGACAAGCTGGTCGCGGTGAGCGGTTGGGGTATGAGCTTTGACCGCCAAACCAATATGGACGCGGTTAAGCGCATGGCGTCACACGTTGATTACCTTTCGGACATCACGAATTCCAGTCTGAAAACCGGCCGGGAGTTCCGCCGTCAGCTCATCGCCCAGCTACCCTGCGCGTTTGGCGATTCGGCGGGCTGTTCTGTGACTTGCCCGCAGACCTGGGACAGGCTGCGCTGGTATCTGCCGCACGTGCGGCTTAACGGCGCGTTTATCCGCACTATGTTTGAGGATGGAGGACGCGCCAGCGAAATCTTCGCCGGACCGCTGATGAATCCGGGAACGGCCGTGTCCCTTCGCGCGCTGGGCGCTCTGCTGCTCGACCCCACCCTGTCGGATGAGGCGGCAACGGAAGCGGCGGTGGACGAATTGTACCGTCCGCTGAACAGCGAAACGAGAACCCGCCTCACGCAGATCGTTCTGCACGCCGAACAGGCTTATTTTGACGGACCCGGCGCGCGGCACGAAGGCGATCTTCTCTTTGAAGAGCTGACGAACGTCTGTCCCGGCCCGCCGATCTATCTTCTGGGCCGATCGGGAGACGTTTTGAAAAACTACGCTCGAGCCATGGATGATCTCGCCGATCAGGCGGCCAACTATGAAAACGCCATAGCCGAAAAGCGGATCCTCCTGAATACGGTCACCGCCTTGCGCAACGCCGCGGGAGAAGCCAGGAAAGTGGAGGCAATTGCGGCAGGGATATAGCGAGGGTAGGGTGCAGTTATCTCAATTCGACAGGTTTTCTTGAGGAATTCCATGTTTTAACTTGTTTTTTGGACATCAGGAACGACACGATTTCACCAGCGACGAAGGTGTTCGCAAGAGGATTCCCGGCCGTTGCGACAACTATGCCGACAACTTCATGGAACGCATCAACCGCGTAACCGACATGCGCGGGGCCACGGCCCACATATTCGGGCACAGCTTCGTCGCCATGCTGAACGACGCCGGCGCGTCGATCAAGACGATCCAACCAATCATCGGCCAGTCCGACTTCAAGACCATGGCCGGTCGTTACGCCACGCCCGCGACAGCAAGCGGGAAGCGGCGCGCGGTTTTGCCGCGAGTTGCGATAAATCCGTTCCAAGGAACAAAAATGAGCATCCAGTCATGATGATGCGCAAGATAATATGCAAGATGTTGCTGAAAAGCGCCCGCCATGGTATAATGAAATCAGACCATGGCGGGAGGTTTTTTCATGGAGCGTTATGAGCCGCCTTTTGCGATAACAAACCAAATGCTGAAGAGCGTGTCCTCCATCTCGGAAAAGCTGGGCCGGATTGAGACCTGGCGCACGCTGGAGCGCCAGCCGCGCCTGCGGCGGAACAACCGCATCCAATCCGTGCATTCCTCGCTGAAAATCGAGGCCGGCTCGCTCTCTCTGGACAACGTGCGGGATGTGCTGAATGGCCGCGAGGTCATCGGCCCGGCCAGGGAGATACAGGAGGTCAAAAACGCCTTTGCCGCCTACGACCAGATCGGGGCCGTCGATCCGTACAGCCTGGACGACCTGCTGCGCCTGCACGGCGTGATGACGTATTTGACAGTGGAGGAATCCGGCGTGTTCCGCAGCGGGGCGGAAGGCGTCTATCGCGGCGGCGTCTGCGTTCACATCGCGCCCCCGCCGGAAATGGTGCCGTCGCTGATGCGGCAGCTGTTCGACTGGATGGCGGAACAGCGGGAAAACATCCATCCCCTGATTCTGTCCAGCGTGTTCCACTACGAATTTGTGTTCATCCATCCCTTTCGCGACGGCAACGGCCGCATGGCGCGGCTGTGGCAGACGGCGCTGCTGTCGAAGTGGAATCCGCTGTTTCTGTACATCCCCATCGAGAGTCAGATCGAGCGCTTCCAGGACGCTTACTACGACGCCATTGTCCGCAGCACCGGCGAGGGCCGCTCGGCGGCGTTCGTCGAGTTCATGCTGGCGCGAATCGACGAGGTTCTGGATCAGGTCATCGCGCAGGAACACGCCGGCAGCGCCCAGTCCGAGCAGGTGAGGCGGCTGCTGGCCGTCATGGAGTACGACGCGCCCTATACCGCCGCGGCGCTGATGAAGCTGCTGGGGCTCAAGTCCCGCGACGCGCTGCGCAACAACTACCTGGCCCCGGCGATCAAAGAGGGGCTGATTCAGATGACCATGCCGGATAAGCCGACGAGCAGGAATCAGCGGTATATAAGATTATAAAGGAACCAGCGAGGCAAATACAGAGGCAGGAGGTGTTATCTGCAAGCAATGCAAAGATATCTCAATCCATTGATATGCCGAACGCCCCTGACACCATGACGCCGGAGCAGAGAAGGTATTCCACTACTGTGCGCTGTCCGAATGGGAGAACGAAAAGGGCTGGCTTACAGATACCTGTCCCGACGGGCAGGATACCTTCAAGAGGCTGCTCGCCATGTTCAGCATGGAAAAGGATTAGCTGAAAACAGCAGATTACCGGAATTCCCTGAAGCGGCAGGGGCCCCATATAGACATGCTGGCTCGTTATAGTGCGCATAGTCCGGTTTTCTTCATCATGTTAAACTGCGTATTATCCGGATTTTCTGGCATAATGAACTTGCGCTTTGTCTAAAATCCTTATATAATAGGGATTGAGGTGATGATCTCATATGC
>LVAP01000083.1 GCA_001603025.1 Clostridiales bacterium Firm_10
TGTTAATATCGCAATCACGCGGGCGGACGGCAACAAAGCGGGCGGCGCGCCGCCATCGCAGCGCGCCGCCCGCCTTGTTTTTCTCTTTATTCCGCTCAGCCCGCCGCGCTCGCGTCGGAGGGCACATACACCACGTTTTCGGGATACACCACGATGTCCGCCGCCTCAACGGCCGCCTCGACAGCCGCGCTGTAGGCCGCCTGCTGGGCGTCGGTCAGCGCCGTTTCCGTCAGCGCCTCGCGCACATCCTCCAGCGGCACCGCGCCGCTCGCCAGCTCGCCGCCGTGCATGATCAGGTGGATGCCATAGCTGGTCAGCACCGGACCGCTCACGTCGCCTTCCTTCTCGAGCGCCATGGCGGCGTCGCGGAATTCCTCCACCCACATCGCGCTGTCCGCGGAGACGTAGTATCCCTTCGTGCGGTAAGGTTCCTCGCGCATGCCCGGATCCTCGCCGTATTCGTCCATCAGGTCGAAGAAGTTCTCGCCCGCCTCCAGGCGCGCGTAAATCTCGTCGGCCCGTTCCAGCAGCGGGGCGCACAGCTCGTCGATCTGCGCATCGATGCTCTCCAGCTCCGCCCCCAGCGCGGCGGTGTCGGCGTCCTCGGCGTCCATTTCCATGCCGATTTCACGCTGCCGGCCCTGCAGGTCAGCCAGCGTGCCCGCGTCGGCGTCGTCCAGCAGCAGCAGGATGTGGTATACCGCCCGGAAGCCCTCGGGGATATAGTAGATGTCGCCCTCGTACATCACATCGTACTCGAAATTCATCGGGTCGGCGTCATAATCGGCCTTCTGCTCGGCCACCAGCCGGTCGTACTGCGCCTCGATGTCCACCTCCACGTCCGCCGTCACGTAGTCGTAATAGCGCTCCATGATTTCGCTGTCGACCAGGGACTGCATCACGGATTCAGGCGTGTAGGCGTTTCCCTCGAGGAACAGCACCGTCGCGGCCCGGACGTCTTCCTCGCTCACGCCTTCCTCGGCAAAGCTCGCCATGTACTCGGCCAGCGTGGCGTCATAGGTTTCCTGCGCCCGGGCGGAAATTTCCTCCAGCTCCTCGTCTGAAAACTCGTCCAGGCCCAGCTGGCGCGCCGCGTCCAGCTGCACATAGTACTGAACGTAGTACTCGATGATGTCGTCCTTCAGGGCTTCGATCTCGTCGCTCAGGCCGTACGCCTCGTACATCGCGGCGTAGTAGTCGAACTCGGCCTGCACGTCTTCCGCTGAATAGGCCCGGCCGTTGATCACGGCCAGCACGCCTTCGGGCGCGGCGTCGGCCAGGGCGCAGCCGCACGCCAGCAGGGCGCACAGCGCGAGGCACAGGATGCGTTTCACAATGGGGGTCATATTGGTTGTCCTCCTCCGGATGCATTTTCATGAACGGCCTGCCGCCAAAGCCGCGGCGGAGAGCCATTCGTTTTGGAATCGCTTATTTCTGATACACGGTTTCGCCGCCGATGATGGTGCGCTCGATCTGGAAATCGGCGTCGGTGATGACGATGTCCGCGTCCTTGCCGGTCTCCAGGGAACCCTTGCGGTCCGCCACGCCGATGGCGCGCGCCGGGTTCAGGGAGGCCATGCGCACGATCTGCTCCAGCGGCAGGTTCGTGTGGGCGCGCACGTTGCGCACCGCGTTGTTCAGCCGCAGCACGCTGCCGGCGATGGTGCCGTCCTTCAGGCGGCATTCGATGCCCTTCACAAAGATCGGCTGGCCGCCGAGCGTGTATTCGCCGTCCGCCAGGCCGCCCGCGCGGGTGCAGTCGGTGATGAGGATCAGGTTGTCGCCCTTCACCTTGGCCACCAGGCCGAACAGGTCGGCGCTGATGTGGAAGGTGTCGGCGATCATCTCGGTGGTCACGCGGTCGTCGGCCAGCGCCGCGCCCACCACGCCGGGATCCCGGTGGTTGAGGGGCGTCATGGCGTTGAACAGGTGGGTGGCGTGGCGCACGCCCGCCTCGATGCCGGCTTTGGCCTCTTCATAGTTGGCGGCGGTGTGGCCCATAGAAGCGCGCATGGCCGTCTTTTCGGTCACCTCGCGGATGCAGTCCAGCGCGCCGGGCATCTCGGGCGCGATGGTGAACAGGCGGATGATGTCGCTGTTCCCGATGAGGAAGGCGGCGTCGGCGGGGCGGATGTGTTCCACGGCCTGTGCGCCTTTCTTGGAGGGGTTGATGAACGGGCCTTCGGCGTTGACGCCCAGCATCTGCGCGCCGCGGGGGTTGTTCTCCCGCCTGGAAAGCTTGCGCACGGCGTCGAACGCGCGGCGGAGTTCCTCATAGGAGACGGTCATCGTGGTGGGCAGCCAGGCCGTCACGCCGTTCTTGGCGATGCCCTCGGCCATCCTGAGAAGGCCTTCTTCGGAGCCGTCGGACACATCCTCGCCCAGGTAGCCGTGAATGTGGATGTCGATCAAACCGGGCGACACGAAGCCGCCCTGCGCGTCGATGACCTCCGCCCCGCCGATTTCCTCCCGCGGCACGATGCCGACGATCGTTTCGTCAAACAGCAGCGCGCGTCCCTCCACGATTTCCCCAGGCAGTATAATCCTTCCGTTCACAATCGCCTTCATAAAGCAGCATCTTCCTTTCCAATGATCGCCGTGCGGCGCTTCGGGTTTTTTCAGGCCGGCGCGGGCCGGCGCATACAGTCACGGCATGAGTATAGCACACGCCGCATACCCTGTCAAACAAACCCGGGCAATATTTTCCCCGGGCGCCGGCTTTCGCCCTCCGCGGAGGCGCTTCCGCAAATCATTAACGAAGATTTATTTGCCATTCACGCCGAAAGTTGATACAATATCATATGTTGAACAGGCTGCGAATAATCATTTGAAATAGACCGACAAACCGGCCGCCGGCCGTCTGTCATACGAGGGATTAGATATGAGCCGAATCATCGCTGTTTCCAACCAGAAAGGCGGCGTTGGCAAGACCACCACGTCGGTCAATCTGTCCGCCGCCGTGGCCGCGCAGGGAAAAAACGTGCTGCTGATCGACATTGACCCGCAGGGCAACGCCTCCAGCGGCCTGGGGCTGAGCGGTAAGGACCGCGTCTCGGTGTATGAAGTGCTGCTGGGTGAAGCGGGCGCCGGCGAGGCCATCCTGCCCACCGAGTTCGGCCCGCTGAGCCTGATGCCTTCCTCCATCAGCCTGGCCGGCGCGGAGATCGAGCTGGTGGGCATGCCCGCGCGCGAAACGCTGCTGCGCGAGGCGCTCGCCCCCATACGCGACCGGTACGACTACATCTTCATCGACTGCCCGCCCTCCCTGAGCCTGCTGACGCTCAACGCCATGACCGCGGCGGACAGCGTGCTGATTCCCATCCAGTGCGAATACTACGCGCTGGAGGGCGTGGGCCAGCTGATGAACACGCTGCAGCTGGTCAGGAAGCGCCTCAATCCCGGGCTGGAAATCGAAGGCGTGGTGCTCACCATGCTGGACGGGCGCACCAACCTGGGCCTGCAGGTGGTGCAGGAAGTCAAGAAATATTTCAAGGGCCGCGTATACGGCGCCATCATTCCGCGCAACGTGCGCCTGAGCGAGGCGCCCAGCCACGGGCTGCCCATCAACGTGTACGATCCGCGCAGCGCCGGCGCGGAGGCCTATCGCAGGCTGGCCGAGGAATTCATCGAATGGAACGAAGAATAGCACAATCGGAGGCGAACGCATATGGTTAAGGGAAAGAGCGGGCTGGGCCGGGGCCTCGACGCGCTGCTGGGCGGCATGCCCGAGGACGTGGCCGCCAATCCGCTGATGGGCGGGCCGGCGGAGACGGGCGACGCCGTGGTCTCGCTCAGGCTCAGCGATATAGATCCCAACCGCGACCAGCCGCGCAAGCGCTTCAGCGAAGAGGCGCTCGGGGAGCTGGCCGCGTCCATCCGGGCCGTGGGCGTGCTTCAGCCCATCCTGGTATACAAAGCCGGGCAGCGCTACACCATCATCGCGGGCGAGCGGCGCTGGCGCGCGGCGCGGCTGGCGGGCCTGGATGAAATTCCCGCCATCGTGCGGGACTGGGACGAAGTGAAGCGCCTCGAGGCCGCCCTCATTGAAAACCTGCAGCGCGACGACCTGAATCCCGTTGAAGAGGCCGCGGGCGTGAGCCGGCTGATGGAGCAGTGCGGCCTGACCCAGGAGGCCGCCGCCGAGCGGCTGGGCAAGAGTCGCCCCGCCGTGGCGAACCTCCTCCGGCTCCTGACCCTGCCCGCCCCCATCCAGGTCATGCTGCGGGAGGGCACGCTGTCCGCCGGGCACGCGCGGGCGCTGGTCACGGTGGAAAAGGACATGCAGCTGCGCCTGGCCCAGCTGGCCGCGGCGCAGGGCTGGTCCGTGCGGCAGCTGGAGCGCATCTGCCAGCAGCAGAACGAAAAGAAAAAGCCGGACAGGCGGCCGTCCGCGCCGCGCGACCCTGAATTCAAGCGCCTGGAGCGCATGGCGCGCGACGTGTTCGGCACGAAGGCCGAACTCTCCGGCGACGAGAACCACGGCAAGCTGATCGTGCACTACCAGACCGCGGACGACCTGCAGCGCATATGGGATCTGCTGGAGATCCTGCAGCAGAACGAAGCGTAGCTCCTGCAGCGGCAGGCTCCCACATCCATCGCAAAAGGCAGAAACAGCATGAATTACGCAAAGGGCTTCCGGGACGGCATCCCCATCGGGCTGGGCTACCTGTCGGTTTCGTTCACCTTCGGCATGATGGCCGCCCGCAGCGGGCTCACCATCGCGCAGGCGGTGTTTATCTCCATGACCAACGTCACCTCCGCCGGGCAACTGGCCGGGCTGAACCTCATCGCGGCGGGATCGCCCATGCTGGAGGTGGCGCTGACGCAGTTCATCATCAACCTGCGCTACGCGCTCATGTCGCTGTCGCTCTCGCAGAAGCTGGACGGCGGCATGACCACCCTCCACCGCATGCTCTTCGCCTTCTGCAACACGGACGAGGTGTTCGCCGTGGCTTCCGGGCAGAAGGGCGCGGTGGGCCGGCGCTATCTCTACGGTCTGATCACCGCGCCGTATTTCGGCTGGGCGCTGGGCACGCTGCTGGGCGCGGCGGCCGGCACGCTGCTGCCTGCCATGGTGCGCGACGCGCTGGGCGTGGCCATCTACGCCATGTTCATCGCCATCGTCATCCCGCCTTCCAAGCACAACGGGGCCGTGCGGCTGGCGGTGATCCTCGCCGCGGCGCTGAGCTGCGCCATGTTCTATCTCCCCGCTCTCAACCGGATATCCGGCGGCTTTGCCATCATCATCTGCGCAGTGGCCGTGTCGGCGCTGTGCGCGAAGCTGTTTCCCATCCCGGAGGATGCCGGAGAGGAGGGCGGCGCCGCATGAACTGGCAGTATTTCCTGCCCTATGTGCTGGTGATGGCGGTTGTGACTTACCTCATCCGCATGCTGCCCCTGGCGGCGTTCCGGCGGCGCATCAACAGCCGCTTCATCCGCTCCTTCCTCTACTATGTGCCCTACGCGGTGCTCAGCGCCATGACCTTTCCGGCCATCCTGTACGCCACCGGCAGCCTGCCCTCGGCCTGCGCCGCGCTGGCGATTGCGCTGGTCCTGGCGTGGCTGGAAAAATCGCTGCTCACCGTGGCCATCGCGGCCAGCGCCGCGGCGCTCATCGTGCAGGCGGCCATTTCGATGATATGAAAAACGCAATACGACAGAAACCCCGGCCGGGCCCAACAGCCCGGCCGGGGTTTGCGTCATTGGTTTCAGAAGGGGTTTCCCATGGCGATTCCGATCCTGGCCTCGATCTCGACGAGCTTATCCCTGCGAACCTGATAGGTAAGCGTCAGCGTCGGCTCATCCTCCTCGCCCCAGGCGGCCAGCGGCACGTCCTTGAGGGCAAATTCGGGCCACGTCTCGGGCAAGATCAGCGGTTGGGCGGCGTCGCCGTAGGCATCGGTGAGCCGCTCATACAGCGCCTCCGCCAGCGCGGCTGCGTCCTCAGGCGCTCCCCTCTCGAGGAATCCCAGGCCAACAGTCTGCCCATCCGCAATATAGGCGCGGAGCTTGCGGGTCTCGTCTTCCGTCATCCATTCGTATCTTGTGATCATCATCTGATCGCCGTAGATGGCGATCATCGCGCTCTCCCGCGCGCATCCCCTCTCTTCAAAGGCGGCGAGGGTCTCCTCCTCCGGCGTCAGCAGGGCGACATCCAGAATGGTTGGCGCTTCCGGCACGCCCGTGAACACCGCGTCTCCCTCCGGGCCGACGTCGAGCAGGTCGGCGCTCAAAAAGCCCGGCTCTCCCGAGGGGGCAGCAAACAGGACGTCTCCCGCCGGGGCGGTGTCACACAGCCCGATGCGGAGAACGAAGAGGAGCAAAAACAACGCCGAAATGATTTTCTTCACACAAATCCCCCCATTAGAAAAGCAGTTGGCATAGGGGAACAACTGCCCGCTCTCAGAAAAGAGGTTGACACGGAGCATCGTCGTTCCATGAACCAATATTAGCAGTAACGCTTATTCCCATCCCACTGCCGCTGTTCCAGCTTGAACCGATGGCATATGAAGGATAACTTTGACTTGTATGATGTGGGGAAATTTTGTGCACGAGCGTTATCACACTTTATTGACTATGCTGTTTGAACAAGGGAATCGCCCCCCATCGGTTTTCTGTCGTCCATTTTGTTATAATATCATCACTTCCATTTTTATTTTATAATAATCCCCTGCTTTTTTCAACCATTCTTCAAATTAAATACTGAAACTTACATAAAATTAACTCTCTCGCCACACTGGGCCGTTTTTGCGGACAGGATGTCCCGCCTATTCCCTCGTCAGCTTCCGGATCCAGCGGTAGCTGTTCACCTCGAACACCGCCACGATGCACTTCACCAGCTGGTCGCTCTTCAGGAAGAGGAACACCCACACCGGCGGCAGGCGCCACACGTACGCCGCCAGCAGAGAGAAGGTGATGACCATGCCCCACTGGAAGATCAGGTCGTTGTAGAACACGAAGGCGGTGTTGCCGCCGCCGCGCACGATGCCCGTGAGGCAGGGCGCCTGGTAGCAGGAGCCTACGGAGGTGATGGACAGCACGATCATGAACTGGCGCGCCAGCGCCCGCGTGCCTTCGGACACGTTGTAGAAGCTGATGATGGGCTCCTTCAGCAGGAAGATCATGCTGCCCGTCAGCAGGCCGAAGCCCAGGAACAGGCACTGCAGCGTGACCACATATTCGCGGATGCGCGAATGGTCGCCGCTGCCCACCACCTTGCCGATGAACACCGCGGAAGCGCTGCCCGAACCGTAGCTGACCACCATGATCACCGAGAACAGCGACACGGCGATGCTGTTGGCCGCCACCGCCGCGCTGCCCAGATGGCCCAGGATGCTGGTCTGGATGAACTGCGCGATGCCCCACGACAGGCCGGAGAGGATCACCGGCGTGGCCACGCGCACGTAATCCTTCGCGAGCCGTGCCTGCGTGCGGAACAGCTGGCTCACCTTCAGCCTGAGCTTGCGGTCGATCCTGAGCACATACGCCGCCGAGACGATCAGCTCGCAGGCGCGGGCGATGAGCGTGGCGAGAGCCGCGCCCTGAACGCCCAGGCAGGGCAGGCCAAGCCGGCCGAAGATCAGCCCGTAGTTGAGCGCGATGTTCACCACCAGCGCCATCACCGACACGCCCATGCCGATGTGCACGTTCTCCACGCTGCGCATGGTAGCCAGCAGCACCGTCGAGGCCGCGTAGAACAGGTACGAAAAGCACACGATGCGCATGTACTTCACGCCCTCGTCCAGAATGGCCTGGTCCCGGCTCAGCAGCCGCAGGATGGGCTCGGGCACGATAAGCCCGGCCAGCATGAACAGCGTGCCCACCGCCAGCGCCACGTTGAGGCCAACGCCGTTGATGAAGGGGATGGGGTTGAGATCGCGCTTGCCCCAATACTGGGAAGAAAGCACCACCACGCCCTCGCCCACGCCGGAGATGATCATCTGCAGCAGGAACTGCACCTGGTTGGCAAGCGCCACGCCCGAGAGCGCCTCTTCGCTCCAGCGGCCCAGCATGATGTTGTCCGCCAGGTTGACGCAGTACACGATGAGGTTCTGCAGGGCGATGAACACCAGCAGCGAGAAAAACTGCCTGTAGAACGACCTGTCCCTTGTGATGCGGGCCATAGAAGCTGTCCTCCGTTTCCGCGCGCCGAGTTTAACAGATTTTCAGCAGCATGGTGTGCTGCTCATCCATTTCGATCACCAGCAGCCCTTCCTTTTCCAGCGCCTTCATGACGTCGCTGAAGCGCTTGAAGCCGATCTGACGCTCCTCAAAATTGGGATAATCCGCCTGGATCGCCGCCTTCAGGATGGAGGGATTGACGCGCTCGAAGCCGTCTTCCTTGAAGCGGTTCAGCGCGTCGCGGAAGGCGCGCAGCCAGTTGGCGCGTGTCATCTGCGGCGCGGAGGCCTCGGCCGCCGAGTTGATGCCGACCATCAGCGAGGAGGCTTCCGTCCACGCCCGCAGCTCGCCGCTGTCCTTCACGATGAGCTGGACGAAGCGCCCGAACGTCGAGCATCCGTAATTGCTCTCGTTGAAATCGGGATGCAGGCGCATGATGGTGTCCTTCAGGCTGCTGGCGTACATCTGGTCCTCGTCCTGGTCCTGCAGGATGGTGAGCACCAGCTTGCGCATCTCGTCCAGCGACAGGTCCGCGCCGTGGTCCTGCTCCTGCTCCTGCGCCGGGCGCAGCGCTTTCTTGGGCTTGCTCACCGTCGCCACCGATTCAAGGAAGATGAACTCGTTGCACGCCTTGATGAAGATGCCGCTGGCCACCTCGGAACGGGAAATGCCCAGCACGTGCTTGCCCATGGCCTTGAGCCGGCCCACCAGCGGCATGTAGTCGCTGTCGCCGGAAACGATGCAGAAGCTGTCGATCAGGGGGTTGGTATAGGCCACCTCCATGGCGTCGATGACCAGCTGGATATCCAGGTTATTCTTCTGGTTTTTGCCGTAGCGCAGCGAGGGCACCACGGAAAACGTGTTGGAAAGCAGGCACTCCTTGAGGTTGGAGTAGCGGTCCGTGTAACCGTACACCTTGCCAAGCAGGATGTCGCCGCGGATCTTCACCTTCTCGATGATGTTGTTCAGCATCGATTCCTTCGCGCCTGCGTTTTCCAGGTCCACGAAAACTGCGAAATTTGTCGTACCCACGAATATTACTCCTTATATGTGTCAAATGAATGATTGTTATGCAGAGATGAGGGGGCGGCAGCCTCCCTACTCCTTCAAAAGATCCAAAAGCGATTCGATCGGCGCTTCCTCCGGCGGAACCGCCGGCCCGGCCTTCTTCCGGCCGCGTTTCTTCGGGGCGGCGGGTGCCCCCGTATCCTTCCCAGCGGCCTTCTTCGCCGCAGCCGCTTTCTTCGGGGCAGTCTTTCCGGCCGGAGGCTTCGCCCTTTTCGGCGCGCTTTTCTTTTCCGGGATCACCGCGTTTTCATTCGGCTCGAACACGGGAAGGCTGCCGGGCTCATAGCGGATGACGCCCGTGCTGCCGGCCACCTCCCGCTGCCCGATGACGCGCTTCACCAGCGCCGCCGTGAGCGTCGGGCCGCCGCGGCTTTCCAGGCAGTTTTTCCAGATGGTCAGCTGGCATCCCTCGCGCCAGCGGCTGCAGCTGAACGCCTTCGAATTTTCCGTCACGTGTCCCTGGCCGCACAGGGGGCAGGCGATGTCCAGATCCTTCACGGCCGGCGTTTTGCGGCGGGTTCCCTTGCCCCTGCGGCGCTCCTCCGGCTCGAATTCGACCTCCGGCGCGGCGTTTCTGGCCTGCTCCACAAGGAAGGCCGCGAAACGCCGGATGCCTTCCATGAACCGGCCGGACAGCTGCGCCATGGCCTGTGGATCGCGCTCGCGCGCCATGAGGGAAAGCGACTTCTCCCAACGGCCGGTGATGATGGGCGACGTGAGCTCCTCCGGCGCGACGGAGATCAGCTTGTCGCCCTTTTCCGTGGAAAACAGCGAGCGCCCCTTGCGCCGGGCATAGCCCACCTCGATCAGCCGCTCAATGATGGCGGCGCGGGTGGCGGGTGTGCCCAGGCCGCTGTCCTTCATGCTCTCGCGCAGGCTCTCGTCCTCCAGCGTGCGGCCGGCGTTCTCCATGGCCTGCAGGAGGGTTCCGTCGGTGTGGGGCTCGGGCGGCTTGGTCTTGCAGGCCTTGATTTTCGCCGACTTGACGGCGCGCTCCGTGCCGACGGGCAGGTCGGGCAGCAGCGCGGCTTCGTCCCTGGCGTTCTCCCCGCGGTAGACGGCCTTCCAGCCCTCCTTCACAGGCACCGTTCCGGTGGTGCGGAAGCCGTGCCCGTTCACCTGCGTGGTCAGCCGCACGGACTGGTATTCGTAGTCCGGATAGTGCACGGCGATGAGCCGCCGGGCCACCATGTCGAACACCTTGCGCTCCAGGTCGCTGAGCTTGTCCAGCGCGCCGTAGCTGCCGGTGGGCACCAAGGCGTGATGGTCGGACACCTTGGCGTCGTTGTACACGCGTCCGCTCACGGGCAGCTTCTCCATGGCCCTGAGGGGCTGCGCCAGCGCGGCCCAGGGCTCCGGCAGCGTGCCGATCACCTTTGCCACCCGCGGCTTCATGTCGTTCGGAAGATAGCGGCTGTCCGTGCGGGGATAAGTGAGCACCTTGTGCCGCTCATAGAGCGCCTGCGCGATCTCCAGCGTCTTCGCGGCGGAGAGGCCCAGCATGCGGTTGGCGTCTCGCTGGAGAGAGGTCAGGTCGTACAGCTGGGGCGGCGGCTGGCGCTTCATCTCGCGCTGGTTTTCGGTCACGCGGCCGGTTTTTCCCTTCACGGCGGCGGCGACGGCCCGGGCTGTTTCCTCGTCGAAACAGCGCGTCTCCTTCGTGGCCGGATCGATCCACAGTCCCTCATAGTCGCCGAAATCAGCGCGGATCTCCCAATAGTCGCGCGGGACAAAGGCGCGGATCTCGCGGTCGCGCTGCACCAGCAGGGCCAGCGTGGGCGTCTGTACGCGGCCGATGGAGAGCAGCACGTCGTATTTCAGCGTGAACGCGCGGGAGGCGTTCATGCCGATGAGCCAGTCCGCCTCGCTGCGGCAGCGCGCGCTGGCATACAGCCCGTCGTACTCGGCGTCCGGCCTGAGCGTGCGGAAGCCCTCGCGGATGGCGGCGTCGGTCATGGAGGAGATCCACAGCCGGTCGACGGGCTTTTTGCAGCCCGCCTGGCTGTAGATATAGCGGAAGATGAGCTCGCCCTCGCGCCCGCTGTCCGTGGCGCAGATCACGCGGTCGATTTCGGGATCCCCGAGGAGCTTCTTCAGCACGGAAAACTGCGAGCGCGTCTTGCTGATGACTTTGGTTTTGAGCGTCTCCGGCAGCATGGGCAGCGCGTCCATCGTCCATTTCTTCCAGGCCGGATCCAGCTCGTCCGGCTCGCACAGCGTGACGAGATGGCCGATGGCCCAACTGACGACATACTCATCGCTGCTGATGAAGCCTTCGCCCCGGCCCTTTGCGCCCAGCACCCGGGCGATATCTTTGCCGACGGACGGCTTTTCCGCCAGCACCAGTGTCTTGCCCATTTGTTCCGCCTCGCAAAACGGCGCATCAGACGATCGTCCGATGCGCCGATTCCCTCTCGTCTAGTCGTCGCTCTCGCGCGTGCTCCAGGCCAGCTTCGCGCCGAGCTGCCGCAGTTTCCGGTCGATGTTCTCGTAGCCCCGCCGGATGTATTGCGCGTCCGAAATCTCCGTAGTGCCCTCCGCGATCAGCCCGGCCACCACCAGCGCCGCGCCTGCCCGCAGGTCGGTTGCCGTCACCGGGGCGCTCGTCAGGTGATCCACGCCCTCCACGATGGCCACGCGGTCCACCACGCGCACGTTGGCGCCCATGCGGCGCAGCTCCTCCACATACCGGAAGCGCGCCTCGAAGATGTTCTCCGTCACGAAGCTGGTGCCGCGCACGGTGGTCAGCATGCTCACCATCGGCTGCTGCAGGTCCGTGGGGAAACCGGGATAATACTGCGTCTTCACGTTGATGCTGCGCAGGTCGCCGTCGCGGCGCACGTGAATGCGGTCGTCCTCGTCGTGCACGTAGACACCCATCTCCAGCAGCTTGGCAGACAGCGCCTCCATGTGGAAGGGAATGGTGTCCGTCAGCACCACGTCGCCGCCCGTCGCCGCCGCGGCGATCATCAGCGTGCCGGTCTCGATCTGATCCGGGATGACGGCGTAGGTCGAACCGTGCAGCGGCCGGCCGCCGCGGATGCGGATGGTATCCGTGCCCGCGCCTTTGATCCACGCGCCCATGCTGCCCAGGAAGTTGGCCAGGTCGACGATGTGGGGCTCCTTGGCCGCGTTGTGGATGTTGGTGTTGCCCTCGGCGAACACGGCGGCCAGCATGGTGTTGACCGTCGCGCCCACGCTGGGCATGTCGAGATGCACGTCCGCTCCCTGCAGGTGTTCGCCCACCACGTTGAACACGCCGCCCTGCGTATTCACCTCGGCGCCGAGAAGCGTCCAGCCCTTAATGGTCTGGTCCACCGGCCGCGCGCCGATGTCGCAGCCGCCGGGCATGGGCACATGCGCCTGCCCGAAACGGCTCATCAGCACCGGCACGAGGTAATAGGAGGCGCGCATCTTGCGGGCCAGTTCATAGGGCGGATCGAAGCGGTTGACCGTCGTCGGGTCGATGCGCATGGTGTCGCCCTCAAACTCGACGCCCGCGCCCAGCCATTTGAGCATATCCGCCAGCACATGCACGTCCGACAGGTCCGGCAGGTTCTCGATGGTGCAGGGCGAATTCGCCAGCAGCGCCGCCGGAATGATGGCCACCGCCGCGTTCTTGCCGCCGCTCACCTTGACCTCGCCGCGCAGCCGGACGCCGCCCTCTATTGTAAAGAAATCTCTCTTAGCCATTCTGTCTGCAGCCGGATGCCCGGCACTCCCCATCCGTTATCTGTTTTTTCAGCGCCCGCAGGCATGCGGGCAGCCTTCGCATTTTTCCGGCCGCCTGCCGGAATATTTCATCGGCCCGAAAGAACACGAGCCTTCGTAAGAGCGCTTTCCCGCGCCGCCGCATTTGGGACAGACCGCTTCGCCGCGCTTTTCGATGCTGGTGAGCACCTCGAACGCATGGCCGCACCGCGTGCATGTAAACTGATAAATCGGCACTGCGTATGCCTCCCTACAGTAATCCTTATCTATTATAAACACTTTAATGCATCGTTGCAAGGTCTGTCCGGTTATTTTTCGAGTTTGTATGTCCCTCAGACGGCAGGATTAACGCCCCGGGCGTCGAAATAATGCCTTAGTCCGCCGGAAAGGAGTTCGGTTTATGCTGCGACGCGTCCGGGTCGGGAGCCAAACCGTCGAATACGAGCTGATGCAGACGCCGCGCGCCTCGGTCGAGCTCCGCGTAACGCCGAACGGGACGCGCCTGTTCGCGCCAAAATCCTTCCCGCTGCGGCAGGCGGACCAATTCGTGCGCGAGCGGCTCGACTGGATCCGGGAGGCGCAGGAGCGGCTGGACGCCTACCGACGCCGTGAGCAGACCAGCTTTCCCATGACGGAAGGCACAACCATCCCCTTCGAGGGGCGCCCTTGCGCGCTGCGTCTGGAAGCGGCCGATGCGCCAGGCGTGCGCTTCGGCGAGGGCGTCATCCTGCTGCGCGGGCCGGATCTCTCGCCCGAGGCCGTGCGGGGGCAGCTGGAGGAAGCGCTCATCGCCCGCGCGAAGGAACGTTTCGCGGAGCGGCTGGCGCACTATGTTCCGCTGGTGGGCCGCAGCCCGGCCCGGGTGACCGTGCGCGGGCAGCGCACCCGGTGGGGCAGCTGCTCCGGCCAGGGCAACATAGCCCTCAACTGGAAACTCATCATGGCCCCGCCGGAGGCGCTGGACTACGTGGTCATTCACGAGCTGTGCCACCTCTACGAGTTCAACCATTCGCAGAAATTTTGGGCGCGCGTGGCCCGCTGGCAACCCGATTACGAAATCTGGCGCAGTTTTCTGCGCTCTGGCTGGGCGCACCCCTACAACTGACATCCGCGATCTATACAGGGAAAGGAAGGAATTACCATGCAGACCGATTATGAACTGCTCCGTCTCAACGGCGCGAATGCCCTGCCCCTCTCCGGCGAATTCGATCCGGACAGGCTGCCGGAACCCTGGAAAAGCCTCAACGAGGCCAGGCTGGACCAATTCCCCTGGGGCGGCGACTACCGCCCGGCCTGCGCGGCGCGCGTCGGCTGGAACGAAAACGGCATACATGTGCTGATGTACGCCAGGGAGCCGGAGATCCGCGCCGAAGTGAAGGAAACCGGCGGCATGGTGTGCACCGACAGTTGCCTGGAGTTCTTCCTCGCGCCGGACGCGGACAAGCCGCTCTATGTCAACTGCGAGGTCAACCCGCTGTGCGTGATGCACATCGGCCTGGGCGAAGGCCGGCATGGACGCACCGTGCTTCAGGCGGTGCCCGCCGGCTTCAACGCCACCCATTCCGACCATAAGGGCGGCTGGTGGGCTGTGAGCTACACGATCCCGGCGGATTTCCTGAAAGAGCGGTTCGGGGTCGTCCCGGCCGCCGGGCAGCGGATGCGCGGCAACTTCTACAAGTGCGGCGACCTCACCGGCCACATCCACTACTGCATGTTCAAGCCCTACGACACGCCCAGGCCGGACTATCACCGGCCGGAGCAGTTTGCCAGCCTCCTGCTGAAGTAACGCGGCGGCCCCTGCTCCGCGTCACAGAACCAGCTCGTATGTCAGCTCCGTCCGCTCCTCATCCGAGGAGCGGTTTTTCCGGCCGCCCGTGCGGCTCACGCATTGCATGCCCAGCTTCTCCATCACCCGGCGGGAGGCGGTATTTTCGCTGTCACACTGGGCGATGACGCGCGTCCAGCCCCATGCCTGCCGGCCATGGCTGATCAGCGCCTTCGCCGCCTCCAGGGCAAAGCCGCGTCCCCAAAACGCCTTGTTCACCACCCAGCCCAGCTCGGCGACGCCGGCCTCAGACGTATAGTAGACGCTGAGTCCGCCCGCAATCGCGCCGTTCCACAGGATCACAAATTCGAGAAACGCCGGATTCGTCCCGGCCCATTCCGCCTCTGCCTCGCGAATGTGCGCCGCAGTCTCCTCCAGGGAGGCATAGGGCAGAAACACCATGTACCTCGTGTTTTCCGGATCTCCGGCATAAGCGTAGATCGCCCCGGCGTCGTCCGCGCAGACGGGGCGCAGCAGCAGGCGTTCCGTTCTGATTTCCATGGTTTTCCCTCCATCAGACAAAACAGTCCGCAGCTCTTCGCGAGCTGCGGACTGTCTGCGTGCGTGTTTTGGGCTTCGTCCGTGGGTCTGGCCGTCAATCAGAACTTCAGCGCGTTCAGCTTGATGCCAGGGCCCATGGTGCTGGAGATGACCGCAGAGCGGATGTAGGTGCCCTTCGCGGTGGCGGGCTTCGCCTTGATGATCGCATCCATCAGGGTGCGCAGGTTTTCATTCAGCGCCTCGGGGCTGAAGGAAGCCTTGCCCAGCGGGCAGTGGATGATGGCGGTCTTGTCGACGCGGTACTCAACCTTACCGGCCTTGATGTCGTTGATGGCCTTGGCCAGGTCCATGGTCACGGTGCCGGTCTTGGGGTTGGGCATGAGGCCCTTCGGGCCGAGCACGCGGCCCAGGCGGCCGACGACACCCATCATGTCCGGGGTGGCGACGCAGACGTCGAAACCGAACCAGCCGCCCTGAATCTTGGCGACCATATCCTCAGCGCCAACGAAATCCGCGCCGGCGGCCTGCGCTTCGTCGGCCTTGGGGCCCTTGGCGAAGACCAGCACGGTCAGCTTCTTGCCGGTGCCGTGGGGCAGAACGACGGTGCCGCGGATCTGCTGATCGGCGTGACGGGGGTCAACGCCCATGCGCAGGGAGATCTCAATCGTTTCGTCGAATTTGGCCTTGGCAGTCTGCTTCACAAGGGCAATCGCCTCTTCGGGATCATACTGCTTCTGGCTGTCGATCAGCTTTGCGCTGTCAGTATATTTCTTACCCATCTATATTCCTCCTCGTGGTACAAGCGGAATGAATCCTCCCACTTGATTCTGGCGCCCGAACAACGCCGGACGCTCGGAAAAAACCGTCAGTCGACAACGACGACGCCCATGGAGCGGGCGGTACCGGCGACCATGCTCATCGCGGCCTCGAGGGACGCGGCGTTCAGATCGGGCATCTTCAGCTCGGCGATTTCCTTCACCTGAGCCTTGGTGATCTGGGCGACCTTGTCCTTGTTGGGACGGCCGGACGCAGTCTCGATGCCGCAGGCCTTCTTGATCAGCACGGCGGCCGGAGGCGTCTTGGTGATGAAGGTGAAGGTGCGGTCCTGATACACGGTGATGACCACCGGGATGACCAGGCCGACCTGCTTGGCGGTACGGTCGTTGAATTCCTTGCAGAATCCGGGGATGTTCACGCCGTGCTGACCGAGCGCAGGGCCGATGGGCGGCGCGGGCGTAGCCTTGCCGGCCTGAACCTGCAGCTTGATGAGCGCAGTTACTTTCTTTGCCATAGGGATATCCTCCTCTACTCGTATGTGGTGTAGCGGAGCGCACGCTTCGCGCTCCTCCCACTTCCCTGAAATCCCCCGTTCGGGGAATATTCAAGCGGTCAAACGCGCACGACCTGGTCGTAATCCAGCTCGACGGACACGTCGCGGCCGAACATGGACACGCCAACCGTAATCTTCTGACGGATGGTGTCGATGTCCTGCACCTTGCCGACGTGCTCCGCCAGAGGACCGGACAGGACGCGCACATCCTCGCCCACCGCGATGTCGATGGACACCGCCGCGCGGGTGAGCATGTATTCGATCTCGCTGTCCGCCAGCGGGGCGGGGTGAGATCCCGGGCCAACAAATCCGGTGACGCCGCGTGTGTTGCGCACAATATACCAGGCCTCATTGGTCATGAGCATTTTCACCAGCACGTAGCCGGGGAAAATCTTCCTCTGAACCGCATGGCGTTTGCCATTGCGGATCTCAACCACTTCCTCAACAGGAATGCTGACTTCCTGAATCAGATGCTGAAGCCCGTTGTTCTCCACGGATTTCTCGAGGTTGGCCTTTACCTTGTTTTCATAGCCCGAATAGGTATGCACGACATACCACTGGGCCGTCTCAGCCTTTTCTGACATATCGCCACTCCAACCAGGGTCAGCGGGTGATCAGCTGAACCAGCGCGCCGGCGCCGGCGTCGATGACGAAAATGACGATGCCCATAGCGACCATGAAACCCAGAACCACCAGAGAGTAGTTGATGAGCTCACTGCGCTGCGGCCAGGTCACCTTCTTCAGCTCGGCATACATGTCCTTGAAGCTGCGGGCGATCCGGATGCCCAGATTCTTGCAGAAATTGACTGCCTTGTTGAAGAAGTTGCCCTTCGCAGCAGCCGTTTCATTCGTCTTAGCCATGTGATTCACATCCTTGCAGCTTTTCCCGGCGGAAACTCAGCGGGTTTCCTTATGAGCGGTATGCTTCTTGCAGAAGCGGCAGTACTTGTTCATCTCGAGACGATCGGGGTCATTCTTCTTGTTCTTGATCGTATTGTAATTGCGCTGCTTGCATTCGCTGCAGGCCAGCGTAATCTTAACACGCTTATCAGATGCCATCTGCGACACCTCCCTATTGAAAAGTATGCTTAACAGAGCCCTTGAACACGCCTTACTACTTTATCACACACGGCGGTCCCTTGTCAACAAATTTGGAAAAATTCCAACACAAATAACATTTCTTCCGCCTTAAAGGTGTCATGGTTCTGTCAGATCAGCGTAAAATCAAACAGCTTCCACGTGTCGCCTTCCTTCTGGAAGTACAGGCGGTAGGCGGTGGGGTAGATTTCGGGATCCACGCTGTAGTAGATGATTTTGAAATCGTAGCGCGTTTCAACCGAGAAGCAGTCGTCCGAATAGCGCACGTAGTTGCGCACGTCCATGTTCAGGAAATCATAGCCGCGATGGGTGGCGATCCACTGGTTGTCGAACGCCCGGATGTACTTGGAGGCCTGAGAGTCCTTGACCATGTCCTTGTCCAGGTTATACAGCGAGTAGTCGTTTGTCATGTAGCAGGACAGCCGGCGCACCACCTTGATCACCCGCTCGTCCAGCTCGGCGGCCATGTCGGCGTCGTCGTAGACGAAGGGCACTGTGTAGGTCCGGCCGGCCACGTCCGGCTCGCAGTCCTCGCCGCGGACGTTGACCACGCGGAGCGAGTCGACCCCGAAGTAGCGCTCAAACTGATACTCGCAGCGCGTCGGCATCGCCGCACCCTCCGGCAGCGCCACCGTGAAATCGAACTCCGGTATGCCGCTGCGGGTCATATCCTCCTCCGTCAGCGCCTTGCCGTTCACGTAAACGGCGGAGCCGGCCGGCACGTTCACGGTGTAGGTCTGGCTCTGCGGGCTTTCCACCCGCACAGAGTCCAGCGACCAGCGCCAGAACCCGAACTTGTCCTCGCTCGAGTGCTTCAGCGTGAACTCGCCGATCTTCATGTCATCCGCCCTGACGGTGTACTGCTTCAGGTTTTCATCCCCGCTGAACACCTCGCTGTAGCTGATGAAACGGCCTTCGAGCTGCCGGTCCATGTAGGCGGCGTAATCCTCCCGCGACTCAACGCGGAAGATGTCCTGGTTCACGTACTGCGCCAGCGTATCGTAGTCGTGCTCATAAAACGGCTGGGCCGCCGCGGACGCCACATACTTGGGCTGCGCGGCCTCGTAGGATCTCACGTATTCATTCACATAGCGCGAGGCCATGAACATCGCCACGAACAGCGCCACGACGGTCAGCGCATAGAAGCTGTAGAAGATCTTCGTGTACAGCCTGCTGCGCTTCTTCTCCTGAATGCGCCGCTTGCCCGTCTTCCTGACTTTGGCGGCCTTCTTCTGATCCGTCTTCATAGCGACACCTCTCAGCGCACGAGGAACGCGGTCGGAATCCGTCCGCCGTCCAGGTTGCAGGCGTTCACCGCGCCGTAGCGCACCATGATCTCCACCAGGTCCGCCATGCTCGCGCCGGGGCTGTTCACCTGGCGCCCGTCGATGACCAGCATCAGCACCGCGCCGTCCGAGCGCTGGCCGATGGCCGAGCGGGGGTTGAGGCCCGAGCTCACGCCGGAGAACTGCGCAGGCTCGCCGTTCACAACCAGCGCCGGCCCGAAGGCCACCGAGTCGCGAATGCCGCGCTGCTTGCACTGGTCCTTGGACATCTTGCCCACGATCAGCACGTTGTTTTCATCGAACCCGGCCACCGTCAGGTCGCCGCCGCCGTAAGCGTTGGTGGCGCGGCCCTCCGAGAAGGTGGGCCCGATCGGCACGCCGCCGTTGCCCTGGCCGCTCGGATCGCTGAACGCGCCGCCGTTGATGCCCGCGATGGCGTCGTACTTCTTCACCAGGGCGGGCAGCTTCAGGCCGGGCCGATCCTCGCTGAAGTGGTCGTTGCACACGCCCACGAACACGCGTGAGGGATCGCGCACAATCATCATCCAGCCGTGATAGGTCGCGCCGCCGATTTCCTCAACCACGATGTCCCTTTCTTCTTCCAGGGAGCCCACGGGGCCGACCTCCTCGCCATCGTCCGGCGTGCTGAACACGATCAGGCTGGTATCGGTCTCCTGCTCCAGCTCGACCACCTTGTTGCGCTCCTTGACGGCGGCGATCTCTTCATCTGTATAATAGAGACCGGGCACAAACTTGAGCGCGCTGGTTTCCAGCAGCGTGAGCGTCAGGCGGTCGCCCGCCGTCTGCGAGGGGCCATTGAACACCACGTTGAGTATGGCATACAGGCCGAGCACCAGCATCACAAGCACCGTGAAGATATACAGCAGGGCGCGGCCCACGATGCGCCGGATCCGCTTGCCGCGCCGCCGCCGGGCCTTGTCTGATTTTTTGCTTTTCCCCTCATGGCGCACGGGTTTTCCGGTTTTCCCCACCGCCTTGGGCGCGCTTTTTTTCGCGGCCTTTTTTTTCGGCGTTTCCGCCCGGCCGGCTCCTGCCTCGTGTGTGCGCGGCTGTTCCATGCCCTTGCCTCCCCGGTAAATCATGGTTCACGAACAATACCCGCGCGAGCAGCGCGGGTATTGTGAAAACCCGGTTCCTGAACCGAATTATTCGATGACCTTGGTAACAACGCCCGAACCAACGGTGCGGCCGCCCTCGCGGATAGCG
>LVAP01000084.1 GCA_001603025.1 Clostridiales bacterium Firm_10
CAAACGCCTGACAGGCGCGCCGGTTAGTTGGCTTCGCTGTAAAGCTCAACCTTGCCGAAGTTTTCTATGGCTTCCGGATAGTCTTCCAGGTATTCCTTCGTGGTTTCGGTGATGGCGTCGTCAAACCACGCCAGCCACTCCTCCACGCTCAGAGTCTTGGCCAGAACCTTCTGAAGCTCGCCGGTGCCGTCGTACAGGCGGATCTGGGTCACATCGGCGGGGCCATAGCTGCTCTCGGACTTGGACAGCAGCGGATAGTTGATCTCATAAAGGAAGCCGGCCATGGGGCCTTCTTCGCCGAAGAAAGGATCGTCCGCGGCGGAGTTGGACAGCGGGAACAGGGTCATGACCTTGCAGTAATCGGCGTTGTTGTTGCCCTCATACAGCCAGGTGATGACGTTCCACACCTCGTCCTTATACTCGGTCTGGTTGGAGATGGAATAGCAGTAGGAGTTGCCGCTGACGCCCTGGAAGATGCGGCCGTCCTTGGCGGCGGGCACGGGCAGCACGCCCCACTGGTCCTCGGTCAGGTCGCTGGCCAGGATGGACGCCACGACTTCCATGTCGTTGAACAGGGTGCCGGTCAGGCCGCCGCAGAAGCCGTCAACCATTTCCACGAAGCCCCAGTTGATGGAGTCAACCGGCGCGCAGCCGTCCCAGTACATGCCCACGAAGTCAGTCATCAGCTTGACGTCTTCTTCCGTGTTCATCAGGTAGTCGATGTCGTCGATGTTGCCGGTATCCAGGCCGGCCCACATGTAGCCGGGGTTCTCGCGGTAGGCCTTCAGGTATTCAGTCACGCGGTCAACACCGCCGAAACCGCCGCGGAAGGAGATGCCGTAGCGGTTCTTCTCCGCATCGGTCAGCTCATGAACCAGCTGGATGTAGCGCTCCCAGGTCCAGTCCTCCAGCAGGTCGGTGTAATCGATGCCCAGCGTGTCCTTGATCCAGTCGGCGCGCACGTAGATGCAGCTGGTGGTCAGGCCGTCGGGGAGGAAATAGATGGCGCCATTGTCGTCAATCTGCTCCTGAACCAGCGGGCCCATGGAAGCCACGAACGTGTCCATGATGCCGGACTCTTCCACGTAGCTGTCCAACGGCACGATCCAGTCGCTCATCTTGAACTCGCTGACCCAGCTGGGATACATGTTGATCAGATCCGGCAGGTCATTGGAGGAACCGAGGATGACCATCTTGCTGTAGGCGTCGGCCCACGGCACTTCTTCATACTCGATCGTCACATTGGCGTTCTTCTCCGCGTTGTAGCGGGCGAACACATCGGTGAAATAGGTCTTGCGCTCTTCTCTGGGAGAAATGTCCAGGAAAGTCAGCGTTATCTTTTCATCGTCTGCGAATGCCGCGCCGGCAAATGCCAGGCAGGAGATCAACAGGGCCAGTATAAGGGCGATCGACAGCAGCCGCTTTTTCATGGGGATACCTCCTTGTTAAATAAGTTACGTTTATTATAAATCCGCATTATCTCATTGTCAACTGTCTCCATGAAAAAGTGATCCGCTTTCCCCCGCATTCAGAGCGGAGCTTTCCTTCCGAGCTCATTTGCCGGCAAACGCAAAACTGGCATAATTGAATCTTTATTCGCCCACATTCCATGGTTATTACGCTCAATAATGGTTATATTGTGTCATTTCCGACGTCAGGGAATGAAATGCTCATTCTGACAAGCGCCGCCGTGGCGGCCGCGGCGCATAAATTCAGGTCGGAATATGTCAACATTTGCCCAAACCCATCAAGCGCCTGATGCAGAACTCATTTCAAAACATGTGTTTTAACCACTGAGGCCCGAAAAAGGGCGGTTCCCTCAGTATTAACTACTGTTTTCCGGTCAGATTTCGTCAGAATCAGCGAAAGCAAATCAAAAAGCTTCGGGCATGGAAAAAGCCCGGAAACGTTGAATTTCCGGGCTTTTGCGTCGTTTTGGGGTCTCGATCAGCGCTTGCTGAACTGAGGCGCTCTGCGCGCGGCCTTCAAGCCGTACTTCTTGCGCTCCTTCATGCGCGGGTCGCGCGTGAGGAAACCGGCCTTTTTGATGGCGGGCTTCAGCTCCTCGTCGGCCTTGACCAGCGCGCGGGCGATGCCGTGACGGATCGCGCCGGCCTGACCGGTATAGCCGCCGCCGTGCACATTCACGATGACGTCGAAACGGCCGGTGGTCTCGGTCAGGGTCATGGGCTGGCGAACGACGGTCTTCAGCGTTTCAAGGCCGAAGTAGTTGTCCAGCTCACGCTTGTTGATGATGATATTGCCCTCGCCGGGGATCAGACGAACGCGAGCGATCGCCTTTTTTCTTCTGCCAACAGCATTGTAGCAAACCTCAGACATGTTTCGTCCTCCTCCCTTACTTGTTCAGAGTCTTCAGGTCGAAAGCCACGGGCTTCTGAGCCTGATGCTCGTGCTCCGGACCGCGATAGACATGCAGCTTCTTCAGCATGGCATAGCCCAGCGGGCCCTTCGGCAGCATGCCGCGAACGGCCTCCTGCAGAACGAACTCGGGCTTTTTCGCCATCATGACGCGGTAGGGGGTCTCCTTGAGGCCGCCCGGATAACCGGTGTGGCGACGATAGAGCTTCTCATCCAGCTTATTGCCGGTCAGGACCACTTTGTCGGCGTTGACGACGATGACGTAATCGCCGGTATCGACATGAGGCGTGAAGGTGGGCTTATGCTTGCCGCGCAGGATCAGCGCGATCTTGGAAGCCAGACGGCCCAGAACTTCGCCTTCAGCATCAACGACATACCACTGACGCTGTACAGTGGACGCCTTTGCCATAAACGTGCTCACGGTAAAATTCCTCCCCTTAAGTATCAAACAGAAAATGGCCGCTCGGTGATGGTAGGCACCTTGCTGCAATCGTCATATGGCTCGGGGCTAGTGAGCCGCAATGACACAGCTAATATTTTAATGCAGCCATTAGGCATTTGTCAACCCGGTTTGAAACTTTAACACAAGCGGGAAAAATGGCGTCTGACTCCGGCGAATTCGCCTTGAAATTCACAAAAAACGGTTGCCAGCCCAACGTTTTTGCATTACAATAGTATAGATTTATTTCGTCTGACAGGAGTGACAGCCATGAGCCTGAATACACAAGCCCGCCAGTTCCTCTCCACCCCCGCCGCCGCCGGTTTCCTGAGCCGCCTCTATGGCCGCGGGGCCGCCGCCGCGCAGGCTGAGCGGTACGCCGGCCTCGCTGAGCGCCACGCGTCGCTGTTCGGCGAAAAGGACGGCCTGCGCTTCGTTTCGGCGCCCGGCCGCACCGAAGTTGCCGGCAACCACACCGACCACAACAGCGGTCGCGTGCTGGCCGCCGCCGTCAACCTGGACACCGTGGCCGCGGTCACGCCCGGCGACAGCGGCATCGTCACGCTGTACTCGGCGGGCTACGACAAGCCCTTCGTCGTCGATCTCTCCGACCTGGAACCGAAAAAAAGCGAATACGAGACCACCGATGGACTCATCCGCGGCGTCGCTGCGCGCATGAAGGAGCTGGGCTACACCATCGGCGGCTTTGACGCCGTGGTCACCTCCACCGTGTTCAAAGGCTCCGGCCTGAGCTCTTCCGCCGCCTTCGAAGTGCTGGTGTGCGCCATCTTCGATTCGCTCTACAACGGCTTCGTGGTGGACGCCAAGCTGCGCGCGCGGATCGGCCAATACGCCGAAAACGTGTTCTTCGGCAAGCCCTGCGGACTGATGGACCAGATGGCAAGCTCTGTGGGCGGCCTGGTAGCCATCGACTTCGGCGGCGCAGATCCCGTGGTCACCGCCATGAAATTCGATTTCGACGCCGCCGGCTACGTCCCCGCTGTGGTAAGCGTGGGCGGTGAGCACGGCAATCTGACGGGCGAATACGCCGCCATTCCCGCGGAGATGAAGTCCGTGGCCGAGGCGTTGGGCGGCAAAGTGCTGCGCGATATTGACCCCGCCGAGATGGAGCAGCGCATTCCCCTCCTGAAGGGCAGGGTGAAGGACCGCGCCATCCTGCGCGCGCTTCATTTCTATGATGAAAACAAGCGCGTGGAGAAGGCTGTTTCGGCGCTTTCCGTCGGAGACATCAGAACCTTCTTCGACATGCTGGTGGCCTCCGGCGAATCCTCGTGGAAGCTCCTTCAGAACCTGTATGTGGCTGGCAGCGACAATCAGGAAATGCCGCTGGCCCTGGAGCTTTCCCGCCGTATGCTGGAAGGCAGAGGCGCATGGCGGATTCACGGCGGCGGCTTCGCCGGCACCATTCTGGCTTTCATTCCCAAGGATATGGTGGCCGAATACACCGAAACCATGAACGCCGTGTTCGGCGAAGGCGCCGTGACGCCGCTCATGATCCGTGCGGACGGCGCAGTGGAGATGAAGATCAATTAATCATTTGGGAAATGGGAGTTTTATGGAGTTTAAGCATAAGCCCGTGCTGCTCGGCGAATGCCTGGAAGGTCTGGCTATCCGGGAAGACGGCGTGTACCTGGACGGCACGCTGGGCGGCGGCGGGCATTCGGCCGAAATACTGAAAAGGCTGAAGGGCGGCAGGCTCATCGGCATAGACCGGGACAGCGCCGCCATCGAGGCCGCCTCCGCCCGCATCGCCGCGCTTCAAAAGGCCGGACGGCCCCGTTTCGACGCGCTGCGCGGCAACTTTCATGACGCAAAGGCGCTGCTGAGCGGCATCGGCGTGGACAAGATCGACGGAGCGTTGCTGGACCTGGGCGTTTCTTCCTATCAGCTGGACGAGGGCTCGCGCGGCTTTTCCTATCACGCCGACGCGCCGCTGGACATGCGCATGGACCAGACGCAGGCGCTCACCGCCGCAGCCATCGTCAACGGGTGGAGCGAGGGCGAAATCGCCCGCGTCCTGCGCGACTGGGGCGAGGAAAACTGGGCCGTGCAGATCGCCCGGGTGATCTGCGACCGGCGAAAGGCTTCGCCGATCCTCACCACAGGGCAGCTGGTGTCCGTCATCGACGCCGCCATTCCGAAAAAGCTGCGCGAAAAGGACGGCTCCCATCCCGCCCGGCGCACTTTCCAGGCGCTGCGCATCGCCGTAAACGACGAACTGGCTCCGCTGGAGCAGGCCATCAGGGACATCGCCTCCTTGCTGAACCCCGGCGGACGCCTGTGCGTCATCGCCTTCCATTCGCTGGAAGACAGGGTGGTTAAAAACACCTTCCGGGCGCTGGCCAATCCCTGCACCTGTCCGCCATCCTTCCCCGTGTGCGTGTGCGGCAAAAGGGCGACGGTAAAGCCCGTCACCCGCAAGCCCGTTACCGCTTCGGAAGAGGAGCTCGCCGAAAATCCACGAGCCCGCAGCGCCACGCTGCGCATCATCGAGCACCTTTGACACACACATTTCTTTTTTCCGGAGGATCATATGCCTGAGCTTGTCACCCCCCACGGCGCCGTGCCGCTGCCCGCCTTTTTCCCGGACGCCACCTACGGCGCGCTGCGGGCCACGGGTTTCGAGGACGCGGAAAGCGCGGGGATCCCGGGCTGTGTGATGAACACCTACCATCTGTATAACCGGCCGGGCGCACGGCTCATCAAGAGTCTGGGCGGGCTGCACGCCTTCACCGGCTGGCGCCGGCCCATCCTTACCGATTCCGGCGGGTTCCAGCTCTATTCGCTGATCCATGAAAACCCGGAATACGGTGAGATCCGTGACAATGAAATCATCTTCCGGCCTGACCGCGGCACGGAAAAGCTCACCTTTACCCCCGAAAAGTGCGTCCAGGCTCAGTTCCAGTACGGCTCGGACATCATGATGGCGCTGGACGTATGCACCGAACCGGATGATCCGGACGACGTGCAGCGCCGTTCCGTCGAGCTGACCGTGAAGTGGGCCGCCCGCTGCAAGGCGGAATACGAAAAGCTCGTCAAGGGCCGCAAGGGACCAAGGCCCCTGCTGTTCGGCATCGTGCAGGGCGGCGGGAGCCGGGCGCTGCGGCTGGAATGCGGAGCGCGCCTGCGCGAGATCGGCTTCGACGGCTTCGGTTTCGGCGGCTGGCCGCTGGACGCGGATGGCCGGCTCCGCGAGGACATTCTGCAGGACTGCGCCGATGCCATGGATCCCGATCTCCCCCGCTACGCCATGGGCCTGGGAAGGCCGGAGGAAATCGTGAAGTGCGTGGGCATGGGTTATACCCTGTTCGACTGCGTGATTCCCACCCGCGAGGCGCGCCACCAGCGGTTATATGTGTTCAAAAAAGGCATGGCCACCGCCGAGGGCGTGCGCCGCGCTGACGGCCGGTTTTACTCGTTCCTCTACATGCTGGATGACGCGCACGTGCGCGACGGAAATCCCGTCGACCCGGAATGCGATTGCATCCTGTGCCGCCGCTATTCCCGCGCATACCTGCACCACCTGTTCAAAACCGGCGATTCGCAGGCCTATCGCCTGGCGACGGCGCACAACCTGCGCTTCTACGCCCGCCTGATGGAGCTGATCCGCGATGGGCAGTAAGTACATTGGCGTCTGTCCGGATACCGTGGCCCGCCTGGAGACGCAGGCCGCGGGACGTTACAGGAGCGCAAAGGAAGCCGACAAGGCGGTCAAAACCGCGCTCCACCAGATCACCGGCGCGTTCATGACGCCGGACGAGCTGAAGCGCGCGCGCAGGCTCCTCGCCGGCAGCGATGCGGAGCCTGAACAGGCCCTGCGGGAAACGCTGCGGCTGCACGCCTCCACGCGCGAACGCCTTCCCAACATCGGCGCCTTCTACGAAGCGCTCCTCGGCCCGCTGAACGCGCGCGTCGTGCTCGACCTGGCCTGCGGGCTCAATCCGCTGTACCTTGGCTCCATCGGCTATGCCGTACGAGGCGTGGACATCAGCGGAGGCTGCGTCAGCCTCATCAACGACTGGGCCGCGGCCCGGGGCTGGGATGTTTCAGCCGAGTGCCGCGACCTGCTTTGCGACCCGCCCCTGCCCGAGGCGGACGCTGCGCTGGCCATGAAGCTGCTGCCCGTGCTGGAGCAGCAGCAAAAAGGTGCGGCCATGAAGCTGCTTGAGCGCATTCCCGCGCCGGTCGTTGCGGTCACCTTTCCCCTGAAAACGCTGGGCGGGCGCAGCGTTGGCATGGAAAGCCATTACAGCGATTGGTTCGAGGCCGAAGCGCGTGCCGGTTTCGACATCCTGCGGCGCGAAACGCTGTTCGGCGAGCTGTGCTATATCGTCCGAAGGAGGGCCGGATAAATGCCCATTCTGTATGTCGTGGCGACGCCCATCGGCAACCTGAACGATCTGTCGCCGCGGGTCCGCGAGGCGCTGGCGGCAGCTGATCTCGTCGCCGCGGAAGATACGCGCGTGGCCATGAAACTGCTCAACCACCTCGGCCTCTCAAAGCCCACCGTGTCATGCCACCGTCACAACGAAGAAAACCGCGCCGGCGCGATCATCGCGCGCATGCTTTCCGAAAACCTTACGGTGGCGCTCACCTGCGACGCGGGCACGCCGGCCGTGTCCGATCCGGGCCATGTGCTGGTGGACGCCGCCTGGGATGCGGGTGTCGACGTGCGCCCTGTATGCGGCCCCTCCGCCGTGGTCACGGCGCTTTCCGCCGCCGGATTCGACGCGCGGGAGTTCGCCTTCTACGGCTTTTTGCCGCGCGAGAAAAAGCCGCTCCTGGAAAAGCTGCAGGCCATCCGCGAAACGGGCATTCCCGTGGCCGTGGCTTACGAATCCCCCCACCGGGTGGTAAAGCTCGCCGAGGCGATCTGCCAGGTACTGCCGGGCTGCCGCCTGGCCGTGTGCTGTGATCTGAGCAAGCTGTATGAGAAAATTTACCGCGGCTCCTGCGAAGCGGTGCTGGAGCAGCTGTGCCTGAATCCCAATGTGGAAAAGGGCGAATACTGCCTCGTTATCGACATGAGCCCCATGCCGCCCGTCGGAAAGAAAGCCGAAGCCCTGCCGGCCGAAGTCGTCATGCTGCGCGCCATCCTGGACGGCGCGGATCTCGACGAGGCCGCGGAGGCCGCGCGGGAGGCCGGATGCCCGAGAAACGACATCTATCGCGCCAGGGTGCGCATACAGGATCTGTTTGCGGAAGGACAGGAATAACTGAGAAAGAGAGTGTGATTCCCATGAACGCCACGGAAAACCTGCTTCGTCTGATCGATTTCGCGGTCGCCCACGGCCTGGTCGACGACATCGATCGCAGCTATACGCTCAACCGCCTGCTGGAAGATATGCAGATGAGCGCGCCGGAGGAAGCGAAGCCCTGCGAAGAGCCGCTGCCGCCCACCGTCACTCCCATGCTGACGGAGCTCACCGCGCTGGCCGCCGAAAAGGGCCTCATTGCGGACACAAACGGCGCGAAAGAGCTGTTCGCAGCGAAGCTGTGCGGCGAAATCACCCCCGCGCCCGCCGTGGTGCGCCGGAAATTCACCGAGCTGTACGAAAGCCAGGGTCCCAGGGCCGCCACGGAGTGGTTCTATGAGATGTGCCGCGCCTGCGACTACATCCGCGTGGACAACATCGCCCGCAACGTGCGCTTCTTCAGCGACTCTCCCGCGGGCAAGCTGGAAATCACCATCAATCTCTCCAAACCGGAAAAGGATCCCCGCGACATCGCCGCCCAGCGCAACGCGCCCAAGGTGGGATATCCGCTGTGCATGCTGTGCGCCGAAAACCCGGGCTACGCCGGCCGGCTGGACTTCCCCGCCCGGCAGAATCACCGGCTGATTCCGCTCACGCTCAACGGCGAGCGGTGGTTCCTGCAGTATTCGCCCTACCTGTACTACCCGGAGCACTGCATCGTACTCAACGAACAGCACAGGCCCATGCGCATCTGCGAGAACACCTTCGACTGCCTGTTCGATTTTGTGGAGCAGTTCCCGCACTACCTCATCGGCTCCAACGCCGACTTGCCCATCGTGGGCGGCTCGATTCTCAGCCACGACCATTTCCAGGGCGGCAACTACACCTTCCCCATGGATCACGCCGGCACCTGGATCAGCCTGACCGGGCCGGACGCCGCCGTGAAGGCCGCCGTGCTGGACTGGCCGCTCACCTGCGTGAACCTGTCCGGCACGGACCGCGGCGCGATCAAACGTGCCGCCATGGCCATGCTGGATGCCTGGCGCGAATACAGCGACGAGGCCTGCGGCGTGCTTGCCCGCACCGACGCGCCGCACAACACGATCACGCCTATCCTGCGCAGAAAAGAAGGGCTTTGGAGCCTGAACCTCGTGCTGCGCAACAACCGCACGGACGCGGAAAACCCGCTGGGCATCTTCCATCCGCATGCGCCCCTGCACCACATCAAGAAAGAGAACATCGGCCTGATCGAGGTCATGGGCCTGTTCATCCTGCCCGGCCGCCTGCTGAGCGAGCTGACCGAGCTCTCCGGCTACCTGACCGGCAGGATTCCGCTGGATCAGCGTCCCGCGGATGATTCCCCCATCCTGAAGCACTACGAATGGGTGAAGGAAATCGCCGCGGAAACCGGGTGCGCGCTGACGCGAGCGGAGGCTATCGAGGCCATTCACCGGGCCATGGCCGTGAAGTGCGCCGCAGTGCTCGCCGATGCGGGCGTCTATAAGCACGATGAAAACGGCCGCGCGGGCGTGCTCAGATTTCTGAACACTTTGGGTTACAGAGAGGCATAACCGCACCAGCGCCGCAAGCGCCGGACTCCTCGCCAGAGAGCGAGGGTTCGGCGCATTTTCCTTCACATGGCCCGCAGGCGTTTCAGGATACGGCCTTCCATGCGCGATACCTGCACCTGGGTCATACCCAGCTCCGAAGCGATGCTGGTTTGCGTCTGGTCAAGGAAATACCGGCGCCGGATCAGCTCGCGTTCCAGCGGCGGCAGGCTGTCCAGCATGGCCTGCAGGTCAATGTGGCTGATGAGGGCCGCCGTGCCGTCCTCGCCGATGGTGTCCTGGAGCAGCAAATCGCCGTCGCCCAGCGGTTCGCTCAGCGAGCGCACGCCGCAGCCCGCCTCCATGGCCAGCAGCGCGTCCTCACGCGGGATGTTCAGCCGCTCCGCCAGCACGTCCAGCGGAGTGGAATCGCCCAGTTCCCCGCGAAGGCGCGCCAGCTTCACGGCATTCTCCCGGATGGACCGCGACACGTGGATCTGGTTGTCGTCCCGCAGGAAGCGGCGAATCTCTCCCATGATGAGCGGCACAGCGTAGGTCGAAAAACGCACATTGTACGCCTGCGGATCGAAATTGCGGATGGCCTTCATCAGGCCCAGCCGCCCGAGCTGCACCAGGTCGTCCCGCTCCTTTCCCCGCCCCTCGAAGCGCTTCACCACATAGTGGACGAGGGCGTCGTGCCGCTTCGCCATCCGCTCGAGCGCCTCTCTGTCGCCCTGATGTATGGCTTCGATCAGTTCCGGATCGCTTTTGTCGGCCCCGCCCGTCAAGCGTCGCGCATGAGGCACAGGGCGGGCGTCAGCCGCTTCCTCATGCGCACGATGGTGCCGTTGTCCACCTGGGAGACCACATCCACGCTGTCCATAAAACTCTCCATCACGGTAAAGCCCATGCCCGATCGCTCGGAACCTTCCATTGTGGTGAAAAACGGCTGGCGAGCCTGCGCCACGTTTTCAATGCCGCACCCCTTGTCGCAAACCTCGATCAGCAGCTCGCCGTCCTCCTGCAGCCACGCGCGCATACGCACAAGCCCCTTCCGGTCGCGATAGCCGTGCACGATGGCGTTCGTCACCGCCTCAGACACCGCGGTTTTCACATCTCCCAGCTGCTCCAGCGTGGGGTTTACCGGCATCATGAACGCGCTGATGACCATGCGCGCCAGCGCTTCGTTTTCCGGGCGGGACCGGAAGTCCAGCCGCATCTCATTCACTGTCTTCATTCCCATCCTCCTAGGCCATTTTTTCAATGATTTCATACAGCCCGCTCAACTCCATGATGCGCTCGACGCGCCGTCCCCCGGGCATCACGGCCACACTGCCGCCCCGGTTCTTCATCAGCTTGTAACGCCCGATCATCATGCCGATGCCCGAGCTGTCCATGAATTCCAGCCCGTTCAGGTCAAACACCAGCCGCTTCACCGAAGGATCGGCGATCAGCCCGTCCAGTTCGGCACGGATCTCCCCCGCCCGCCGGTGATCCAACTCCCCGTCCAGGCGCACGTATACCGTTCCGTCCCGTTTTTCGTAATTCAGCAAACAAGACACCTCCCGTTTCCCATGGCTGCGCGACGCAGCCGGCTTCGTCCTGTTCTTTTCGGCTGTGAAGGCTACATTTCCTTGCGCGAAAAGGCGCGTGTTTTGACGAATGACAGGCAAACGTTCGTCAGGATACGCCGCGCGGCGCATGATTCCGTCCGGATCGGTTATGCTGATGGACGGAGGTGTTTTATATGTCCAACACACTGCCGGGCGCGGATGTTTCGCGCCTGCGCGTTCGGGAGGCGCCGGATCGCGCGGAACGCATCCGCGACTGCCTCGGCGAAACCGGCGACCCGAACCACTTCTTCTGCGGGCCCATCGAGGTGCAGGTGCGCTTCAACCCCCACGGTTCCCCGCTCAGAACGCTCATCGAACGCCGCATCGCGGATTTCTGATGGCAATCATTACCGGTTGAACCCGAAAAGGCAAGGTGATAAGCTGAACGAAAGGAGGGATGCGCATGGCCGGTTTCAGATACGCTCCGCAGGCGCGGGAGGGCGGCCTCTGGCCGTGCGCACTGTACATAAGGCTTTCGCGCGAGGACGGCGACAAGGACGAAAGCGACAGCATCGTCAACCAGCGGGCGCTGCTCACGTCGTTCGCGGCGGAGCGTCCGGAGTTGGTGGTCGAGGATATTTGCGTGGACGATGGTTTCACCGGCGCCAATTTTGACCGCCCGGCCTTCCGGCGCATGATGGCAGGCGTCACGGAAGGCCGTATCAGATGCGTGATCGTCAAGGACCTCTCGCGCTTCGGGCGCAATTATATAGAAGCCGGGCGTTACCTGGAGCAGGTGTTCCCTGCGATGGGCGTGCGCTTCATCTCGGTCAATGACCGCATCGACAGTTATGCCGATCCGTCTTCCGCCAGCGGGCTGCTGCTCCCCTTCCGCAATCTCATCAACGACGAGTACTGCCGCGATATTTCGCAGAAGGTGCGCAGCGCGCTGGACGTCAAACGGCGGCAGGGGCAGTTCATCGGCGCTTTCGCGCCGTATGGATACAGGAAATCCCCCGACGACCGAAACCGCCTTGTGCCGGATGAATCCGCCGCGCCCGTGGTGCGCGAGATCTTTTCGCTTTTTCTCTCCGGCATGGGCGTCATGTCCGTCGCAAAGCGCCTGTCGGAGCTGCGCGTGCCCACGCCCGCCGCCGTCCGCGCCGGCCGCGCGGATTGCCTCTGGTCCGACTCGGCTGTGCGCCGCATCCTCACAAACCCGGTGTATTGCGGGCACACCGCGCAGGGGAAGCGCCGCTCAATCAGCCACCGGGTAAACCGTTCGCTCTGCGTGCCGCGCGAGGAGTGGATGATCGTGCGCAACACCCACGAGGCGCTCGTCAGCGAGGATGATTTCGCCCGGGCCGCGCGCCTGATTGGCCACGGCATGCGCACGCCGCCGCACAGGGAGGAGCCTCACGCCTTCGCAGGCCTGCTTTTCTGTGCAGACTGCGGTCGGTCCATGACCCGACGCGTCGTGCCGCAGCCCTATGGCGTCTATGTTTATTATGTCTGTTCTGGTTATAAGCGACTCCATGTATGCTCAAAGCACACCATACGCGCCGAGCTGTTGGAGCGCGCCGTGAGCGAGGCGATCGCACGGCAGATTGAGCGCTGCATGAGCGCGAAAGCGCTGATGGATGCGTTGGCAGAGAACGCCAGGGCTGCCCGGACGCCGCTGGAAAAGCGTCTGGCTGCCCTGGAAGGTGAGATAAGGCGCGTTTCGGAAGCGAAGCTGTCCCTCTACCCGGACCTGAAAAGCGGCCTGATTTCACGGGACGACTACCTTGCCCTGCGCGCCCGCTTCGAGGAACAGCTGAAGAGCCTCGAACGGGCCGCCGCCACCCTGCGGGATGCCCTATCGCGTGAAAGCGGCGGGGCGGACGGCGCGCGGGAACGCCTGGAGCATTTCATCAAATACCGCCGCTTCGCCACGCTGTCGCGCGCGCTGCTCGCTGATCTCGTCGAGCGGATCGAAGTGAGCGAAGGCGGGCGGATCAGCATCCTGTTCCGCTACCGCGAAGAACTGGCCGCGCTGGAAGCCCCGCCCGACACTCAGTAAATGTCCATCGGATACACCTGTTCAGGGAAAGCGCCGCAAATGCGCTTTCCTTTTTAACCGAGGTGATGTATACTGTGATGCAGCGGGGTTATCCGCCCTCAATTCACATGCAGCGAGGTCATCCCATGCAGGACATGTTTTCCGAAAACGCGCGGGCCAAAGCGCCGCTGGCTGACCGGATGCGTCCGAGAACGCTGGCCGAGTTCATCGGGCAGAAGCATATCGTCGGCGAAGGCCGCCTGCTGAGGCGCGCCATCGAGGCCGACCGCCTCACCAGTTCCATCTTCTTCGGCCCGCCAGGAACCGGCAAAACCACGCTGGCGTCGATCATCGCCGAAACCACCTCCGCCGCCTTCATCCGCATGAACGCCGTCACAAGCGGCGTCGGCGAGGTGCGCGAGGCGCTCAGAGACGCCGAATCCCGCCTGCGGCTCTATGGGCAGAGCACTTACCTGCTGCTGGACGAGTGCCACCGCTGGTCCAAAGCCCAGAGCGATTCCATCCTGCCCGCCATCGAGCAGGGCATTGTGCGCTTCATCGGCTCGACCACCGAGAATCCCATGGTGGCCATGACGCCCGCCATCGTGAGCCGCTGCCGGCTGTTCC
>LVAP01000085.1 GCA_001603025.1 Clostridiales bacterium Firm_10
TTCTTTCCCATTCTTCCCTATATCGTTTTCAAGGATCGCTCCTGTCGCTCCCTCGGAGCACCCCCCTCGCTCGCGACAACAGAAGATATTATACCCTCTTTCTCACGAAATGTCAAGGCTTTTTCCGAAAAGGTGGAAAAAAATTATTTCCTATTATAATGCATTAGTCTGTGCATCCATCAATCTTGTTAATTAATGATAAATTTGCCGCCGCCTTTTTATTTGACATGTTTTCATCCTGTTTTCTCGTCATCTGCACCATTTCCTTCATATTCACACGCATTGCCCGCCCTTTTCTTTTCCTCCTGCGGTTTCCAGGCGCGCTGCAAATGCGATATATATAAAATAATGTAGAAAGCGGACGGCGCAGCGCCGTCCGCCTGATCCCCGGCAATCGTTTTTATTCGCCGCTGCCGTCCAGCTCGTACAGATAGCACCACAGCCGGCCCTCGTCTTCACAGAGCGAAATCAGCAGGGTCTTCGATCCATAGTAGGTGAAGGCGAAATCGATGCCCGCGTTGTAATCCGTCACGACCGCGTCGGCGGAATCACTCACATAGCCGCCGGTGAAGCGGTCGCCATAGGTACGCACCGGATCAATGGTGAGGCAATTCAGCTGCTTGGCCGCCAGGTAGACCGTCGAGGCCACCTGCGCCACGCCGCCGCCGGTCACGCGGACGCCGCGGCCGTTCGTCGCGTTCACAAAGCCCGCCTCCGCCGTCCTCGGCCCAACGATGTTGTTGAAGGAGAATTTTTCGCCGTAGGTCAGCTCACAGCCGTCGATCAGCGACGAAGCCAGCAGGATGTTATCCGCCTGGCCCTTTTCGGCAGGCATGGGCGTCGAAGCGCTCGCTTCCGCGTCGCCGCTGATCTGGCCGCCGTAGCCGGTCAGCGCCACGCAGAGCGAATCGCCCGAGACCCAGGCCTCAATCGTCACCTTGCCGGGATACAGGCTTTCAAACGCCAGGTCGTGCCCCGCCTTGTAGTCGGTCACAATCGCCAGCTTGCCGTCGTCCACATAATCCCCGGTGAACTTGTCTCCGTAAGTAGTATAGTCTTCAATGTCCACCCAGCCGAAGTCCTGCGCGGCCAGCAGCAGCGTCGTCGCAACCTGGGATACGCCGCCGCCCCGCACGCGCGCGCCGCGGCCGTTGACCGCAATCTGATAACCGGCCTCCGCGCTGCGCTCGCCCACAACCTCGTTGAACGAAAAGCGGTCGCCCAGTTCAAGCTCCCAGCCGTCGATGGCGGCCGCTGCCTTATAGATATTGGTCAGCTGGCTGATTGTGGCGTTGTCGACCGGCGTTTCCGCGTAACCGCTGACATAGCCCGGACTACCCTGCGCCTGCGCCGCCGGCAGGCAGAACGCCGCGCACAAAACACACGCCAGGAACAGTTTCCACAGTCTCATAGCCCTTCACCCTCCCGCAGAGCCGCATCCCATTATTTCCCACCTGGTTTCCATACCCTTCTGACGCAGGCTTACCGCTTTCAGTTCCGCTTTTTTATTGAAAAAATAACCTTCGCGCCGGTTTTTCCATCTTTCGCCTGCCTGTAAAGTTCCCCGCCCCGTCTTGCGGAAGAACAGGCAATATGATAGAATATAACAGTGTCTGATAAAATAACGGGCGTTTGCCGGACAGGCGGACGCCAACGAGGTACCCGCACCATGCAGAACAATCGTATCCGACCGCCCAGGCAGCTCCATCCGGCGCTGATCGCGCTGATCGATATCGCTGTCATCGGCGCGTGCCTGTGCGTCTTCGCCCTGTTTGACCACGTCGTTCCCCATTCGGGGCAGACAGTCGCCTTCACGACGCCCGCACCCGCCTCCCCGCCCACGAACGCGCCTGTTCCGACACAGGGCGGAACCGTGGGAGCCGACGCGACGCCGACGGCTCAGCCGACCGCCGGACCCACGCCGGCCCCCGCAGGCGATTTCAGCGAGAAGTTCGCCGGCATGTTCACAGACGGAGAGATCATCCAAACGGAAAACAGCTACCGGAGCGCCAACCTGAACGTCACCGTTTCCCGGCACGAGGCCACCTACGGCAACTACCGGGAGGTCTACTTCATCGAAGATATCTACATTCGCAGCATCGAATGCCTGCGCACGGTATTCGCCCAGGACACCTTCGGCAAGTCCATCTCGGAGGATGTGGTCGAGATGTCCCGGCGCACGAACTCCATCGCCGCCATCAATTCGGACTATTACGGCTATGGCAACGCGGGCATCGTCATCCGCAACGGGGTGCTCTACCGCAGCGACTTCGAGCCGGGCGAAGAGGTGCTCATCATCTTCCGAGACGGCACGATGAAGGCCTATAAGGAATCCGAACTGAACGTGGCCCAGGCCATGGCCGAAGGCGCGTGGCAGTCGTTCAGCTTCGGGCCCAGCCTGCTCGACGAAAACGGCGATGTCCGCGCCGAGGGCTACGAGCGCGTCAACCACGACCCGCGCACCATCATCGCCATGATCGAGCCAGGCCACTATCTGTTCATCGTGATAGACGGTCGGCAAAACAACTATTCCGACGGCATGACCTATTCCGGCTGCGCCAGCCTGTGCAAGGAACTGGGCTGCGCCGTGGCCTACAACCTGGACGGCGGCCGCACCTCTCAGATGACCTTCATGGGCGACATGGTCAACCATCCCTACAAGAACGGGCGGCCGACCAGCGACCTCATCTGCATCACCGACACCGGCACCTGACGGAGGCACAGCGCATGAAAAGGATTATCGACTGGATCAGGAAGGCCCGGCCGGCCGACTGGCTCCGCCTGGCCAAAAAGCTGCTGCCGCACGCCGCCATCGTCATTTCGGGCATGCTGATCGTGTTCTTCGTCATAGATCGCGTCAACAAGCCCATGGGCTTTATGACCAACGAGTTCCACAAGCGCCTTACGTTTGTGCTCGCCGTGCTGTCCATCTATTTCGCCATTCAGCTCATTACGCTGCAGCGCCGCGCGGAGCGCGCCGAATACAGGCGCCGCGTGCGCGAGGCCCGGGAGCGTCAGGCCGCGCGCCGCGGCGAACGTCCCGCCCAGAAGAGCGAACGCACCCAGGATTTCAGAAGGAGAACGCTATGAACTATGACAACATCGCCGTGCTGATCCCCGCCTACAAGCCCGACAGGCGGCTGAACAAGCTCGTCGACGACCTGCTGGCCGCCGGCTTTCCGCGCATCGTCGTCGTCGATGACGGCGGCGGCGAGCCCTTCGCCTCCATCTTCGCCGATCTTCAGGGCAAGGCCGTCGTGCTCACGCACCCG
>LVAP01000008.1 GCA_001603025.1 Clostridiales bacterium Firm_10
CGGCACGGACAAGGTGGACGCGGCGCACCAGGCCGCCGTATCGACCGCCGCCCAGACCAGCCCCAGCACCGTGCAGGCCAGGGTCAACGCCCAGTGACAGCGGCACAACGAAAACAAGCCCGGCGCATCGCGCCGGGCTTTTGCTTTGCTGAAAGGGCCGGGGATTTCAACGCATGGAATCTGAGGGAATCATTTTTGTCCGCAGGGGGGTTGTGCGGTCAGCGCCGCCTGCGTCCGTTTCCGCTGATGGCGATCAGCCGTACCAGCTGGAGGATAGCGCTCAGCGCGGAGGCCACATAAGTCATGGCGGCGGCGTTCAGCACCCTGCGCGCGCCGGCCGTTTCATCGGCGTCCAGGTATCCGTCGCCTTCCAGCACGGCGAGCGCGCGGCTGCTGGCGTTGAATTCCACCGGCAGCGTGATGAGCGAGAACAGAACCACAAAGGCGAACAGCACGATGCCGGCCGTTACGAGGGGCTGCCAGCTGAAAATCAGGCCCAGCAGCACCAGAGGCCAGGACAGGTGCGATCCGATGTTGACCGTCGGCACGGCGGCGGTGCGCAGCACCAGCGGCGCGTAGGCGTCGCGATGCTGCAGGGCGTGTCCGGTCTCGTGGGCGGCGACGCCCAGCGCCGTGATGGAGCAGGAGCCGGCCACCGTCGCGGACAGGCGCAGCGTGCGCGAGGAAGGGTCGTAATGGTCTGTGAGGTCACCGTTGATATATTCGATGGCGACGTCCTGCAGGCCGCCGCTGTCCAGCATCCGGCGGGCCACCTCCGCGCCGGTCAGCCCGCAGCGCGCGGGCACCTGGGCGTATTCCCGGGTGACGTTCTGAACGCGGCCCTGCGCGATCAGCGATATGATCAGCCCGGCGATGATGAGCAGGTAGGTCGGGTCGAAATAGTAGGAATACATCCGATAAAGCCTCCTCTCGTGGGGCGAAATAATTTTACGTGACTATTATACCACCGGGAGAGCCTTCCGATATGACGAAATGATGGCTAAAATCGAAAAAAACCATATCATGCGGCCCGGAATCGGGCGGAAGGCGCATCCTGTGCCTGCGTTGGCAGAACAAAGATGCAGGCGGCGCAAGCCCCGGCCCGCCAGAGAGGAGAAGGAGGTTGGGAGGAAAGGGGAGGCTGACGCGATGGGTGCCAGACCCGGGGCAGCAATGTTTTTTCGCCTCCCGGTTCGATCAACCTGCGCGTGAATTCCCAAACGAGACGCCGCTGATATTTTCCCGCCGCCCCTTGCACGCTGCCGCAAAATGGTATATAATGATTACATCAAACGGATAAGGAGGGTTTATCCATGGACAAGTACGAATGCCCGTGCAGCTATATTTATGATCCCGAAGTGGGCGATCCGGAAGGCGGCATCGCGCCCGGCACCGCGTTTGAAGACATTCCCGAGGATTGGGTATGTCCGGTCTGCGGCCTGGGCAAGGATGCTTTCACCAAGGTCGAGTAAAGCGCGTCGGCGCGGCGCGGGACGGCCCAGCGGGTCGTCCCGCTTTATCGTGAGGCTGTAAACAAAGGAATGGTGACGATGGAACCCGAAGTGCGGGAAGAAGTGCGAAAACCACGCGGGCGGCGCCTGTTGAGGTTGCTGGCGCTGCTGGCGGCCGCGGCAATTCTGGCGCTTTTGTGGCCTAGACCGGGCCTGTGGGCGCGGGCGCTGTACACGCGGATCCGTTACGGCATTGCCACAGTGTACAGCCCGCTGGATGCCGACGACGACTTCCTGGACGACTATTCCGACATTCTGCTCTCCGCGCGCGCCTATGTGCTTACGAATCCGGTGTATGACGCCGAGTATTACGCGGGCGGATACCCGCCGGAAGGGCACGGCGTATGCGCCGACGTCGTCTCGCAGGCGCTGAAAGGCGCGGGGTACGACCTCAAGGCGCTGGTGGACGCGGACATCGCCGCGCATTCCGACTGCTATCCGCTGCCGAACGGCACGCCGGACACCAACATAGACTTCCGGCGCGTGGTCAACCTCGCGGTGTATTTCGAGCGGCACGCCGAGGCGCTGACCCTGGACGCTGGGCAGACTGCCGAATGGCAGCCCGGCGACATTGTGTTTTACGAAGGACACGTGGGCGTGGTGTCCGACCGGCGCAACGCGGACGGCCGGCCGTGGATCATCCACCACACCAGCCGCGGCGCGTTCGAGGAGGACGCGCTGGATTACAAGGCGATCACGGGCCATTACCGCTGGTCGGCCGGATAGAGCGGCTCTTTCCCGGCTTCGCGCGGGCTTCCATCAATGGGATGGGGCCCGTTTTTTGCACGAAAAAAAGCACCCCGCCGTGTAATCACAACAGAATGCCTTTTGGAATCCGGCGATGTCCTACTCTCCCGGGCCGTTGCCAGCCAAGTACCATCAGCGCTGAGAGGCTTAACTTCTGTGTTCGGTATGGGAACAGGTGGGACCCTCTCGCTATAATCACCGGAAATGAAGATCATCTCTTAAGATGGACAAATTCTAACACAATTGCGCCATGATGTCAAGTGATGGGCCTATTAAAAAATGCCATATTTTTGACGCCCATGCGTAACAATCGCGCCGCGCGTTGATAAGCGCCGGCCCGTCGGAAGCGGTGCGCCGTTACGGCGGGAAGGTTGACAGGCGTGGCATTGTTGTGCTAAACTGCTTCTTGATCATACGATGAAATGATGACGTGAGGGGAGAATGTTTCAATGAACGGCGCAGACGAACTCAAGAAGTATATCCGGCCCGGCATGGGCACCCTGATCCTGGGCGGCGTGTTGATTGCGATTGGCGTGTGTGTTGCCGTCAGCGTCTCAATCGGCGCGGGCCTGATCATGCTGGCGCTGGCGTTGCTTTGCAACATCGGCACCATCATCGAGCTTTCCCGCTGGTCGGACACCCTGAAAATCTTCGAGCAGAGCGGCCTGATGGACGAAGCCGTCGCCAACTTCAACGCAGCCATCCCGCATCTGGACGGCGAGCTCCTGCTGGGCGAAAAGTATCTTTTCGGCAAACGCTCCGGCCTGATCCTGTCCTACAACGAGATCCGCAACGCCCACCAGTACATCCACAAGACCAACTTCGCCGAGGATTCCCGCAAGCTGCGCGTGGTGCTGACCAGCGGCAAGTCCATCGACCTGTGCAAGCTGAAGGTGCGCGGCAAATCGGATGACGCGCTGAAGGCGGCGCTGGTCGCCATGATAGAGAAAAACGGAGCCATGACCATCGGCTACGGGCGGTAACGGGAAACCTCGGGCGATCGTTCCGGACAACGCGGAGGGTGATAAATCCCTCCGCGTTCATTTTGGCGGCCGGTGCGCCTTAGCTTAACTTGACAGGGAATGCAGGCGATGGTATCATATTAAATCATCACTCGCATAAAATAGGGTGAGAACCGCTGCAATTTGAAGTTTGGAGGCGAAAAATATGCAAAAATACCGCGTGGGCATCATCGGCGCGACCGGCATGGTTGGCCAGCGCTTCGTGACGCTGCTCAATGACCATCCATGGTTTGAGATCGCAGCGCTGGCGGCCAGCGCGCGTTCGGCCGGGCGGAGCTACCGGGAGGCCGTCGGAAGCCGCTGGGCGTTCGACTGGGACATTCCGGCCTGCGCCGCGGATATGCCGGTCCTCGATGCGGCGAACATCGCCGCCGTGACGAAGGACGTGGATTTCGTATTTTGCGCCGTGGATATGCCCAAGGATCAGATCCGCGCGATGGAAGATGCCGTGGCGCGCACGGAGACGCCCGTCGTCTCCAACAACTCCGCGCACCGCTGGACGCCGGACGTGCCCGTGATGGTGCCCGAGGTCAACGCCGACCACACCGCCGTGATCGAGGCGCAGCGCCGCCGCCTGGGCACGAGGACGGGCTTCGTGGCCGCCAAGCCGAACTGCTCGATTCAGGGCTACGTGCCCGCGCTCAGTCCTCTGCGCGATTTCGGGGTGAAGCAGATCAGCGTGTGTACCTACCAGGCCATTTCCGGCGCGAGCAAGACCTTCACGAGCTGGCCGGAGATGATCGACAACGTGATTCCCTTCATCAGCGGCGAGGAGGAAAAGAGCGAGCGCGAGCCGCTGAAGATCTGGGGCCGCGTGGAAAACGGGCAGATCGTGTGCGCGGAAGGGCCGGTCATCAGCGCGCAGTGCTATCGCGTGGCCGCATCGGACGGCCACATGGCCGCCGTGTCCGTGTCGTTCGACAGGAAGCCGCCGAAGGATGAGATCATCGCCCGCTGGAAGGCGTATCGCGGCGTGCCCCAGCAGCTGAACCTGCCCAGCGCGCCAAAGCAGTTCCTCACCTATTTCGAGGAGGACAACCGGCCGCAGACCCGCCTGGACCGCGACATCGAGGGCGGCATGGGCGTCTCCATCGGCCGCCTGCGGGAGGACAGTATCTTCGATTACAAATTCGCCAGCCTGGCGCACAACACCCTCCGCGGCGCCGCCGGCGGCGCGGTGCTCACCGCCGAGCTGCTGTGCGCGCAGGGATACATNNCCCGCCACATTTGCTGCAATGCGGCGGGTTTGGTTTTTCCCGCGCGGCGAGTGTTTTTTTGCGCGCCCACCGCATAGCCTTGTGAAGCGAAGGGAGTGTGAGCGAATGAACAACCGCCTTTTTCAGGGCTCGGCCACGGCGCTGGCCACGCCGATGCGCGCGGGAGAGATCGACTTTGAAGCGTTCGAGCGGCTCATTGACCGGCAGCTGGCCGCCGGCGCGGACGCGCTCGCGGTGTGCGGCACGACGGGCGAACCGGCCTCTGTCACGCCGCGGGAGCGCGAGTGGCTCATCGAGTGCGCGCTCAGGCGGGTGGGCGGGCGTGTTCCGGTGATCGTGGGCGTGGGCGGGAACGACACGCGGACGGTGATCGCGCTGGCACGGCAGGCACAGGCCGCCGGCGCCTCGGCGCTGCTGGCCGTGACGCCCTACTACAACAAGACCACACAGGCCGGCCTTGTGGCCCATTATACCGCCGTTGCCGACGCCGTCGATCTGCCGCTGATCCTCTACAACGTGCCGGGGCGCACAGGTGTCAACCTGCTGCCCGAAACGGCGGCGCGTCTGGCCCGGCATCCGAACGTATGCGGCGTCAAGGAGGCCTCCGGCGACATTTCGCAGGTCGCCGGGCTGGCCCGGCTGTGCGGCGACAGCCTCGCGCTCTATTCGGGCTGCGACGACCAGACGCTGGCCATTCTCGCGCTGGGCGGGCAGGGCGTGGTGTCCGTGGCGGCCAACGTCTGTCCCTCCCTCGTCGGCGGGCTGTGCGATTGCTTTTTCTCGGGCGATCTCGCCGCCGCGCGCCTCATCCAGCTGCGGCTGCTGCCGCTGTGCGCGGCGCTGTTTCAGGAGGTCAATCCCATTCCGCTCAAGGCCGCGCTGGCCATGCTGGGCCTGTGCGCGGACGAAGTGCGGCTGCCGCTCGTGCCGGCCTCGGAGGCCTGCCGGCAGGCGCTCCGCGAGGCGCTCGCGGCGCTGGAGGAGGATTGGGCGGCGGAACCCGGCGTCAGAGGTTGAAATCGCACGCCACGGAGCTCTCGCGCACCTCATGCATGCGGGCGCGGATGGGCAAGTGCAGCGGGTGGGTCTGGTAGGCGTCGAAGGCCGCACGGTCGGCGAAGGTGCAAACCAGCGCAATGTCGTAGGAGCGCACGCTGCCGAGGATGTCGGCGCCGGCCTCGAGATCGACCAGGCCCTCCACGCGGCCCTTCATGGTGTAGAAATTCTGGACGAGTTCGGGAATGAGGCTCTTGTATTCGGGCTTGATTTTGAACAGAACGATGTGGCGAAGCATGGCATTGTCCTCCGTTTTCAATTGTTGGGCGCATGGTCCTGCCCCTATCATAGCAGACGGCGGGAAAGATTTCAATACGGCGGGCCAAATCACAGGGCGATACGGGGATGGGCCGTCGCCCACGTGGATCCGATGGGTTACGGCTCCTTGCGGGCGGCGGACGAAACCCGCGTGAACAGGGCCCGCTTCCGTTGCGAACCGGCGCTGGTTGTGCTATAATGGTCGCATCCTGCAGGAGGGAGGCGCGGTTGGATGAAGCGCATACTCTGCTTTGGCGATTCCAACACCTACGGCACCCGGCCCAACGGCGGCCGCTTCGACGAACACACCCGCTGGCCCATGCGGCTGGGCGAGCTGCTGGGCGCGGACTGGGCGGTGATTGAGGAGGGCTTCGGCGGGCGCACCACGGTGTTCGACGATCCGGTTGAGGGTGGCTACAAGAGCGGCGCGGATTACCTGCCGCCCTGCCTCATGAGCCACAATCCGCTCGACCTGGTGATCATCATGCTGGGGGCCAACGACGCCAAGATGCGCTTCAATATGACCGCCCGCACCATCGCCGAGGGCTGCATGCGGCTGATCCGCCTGACGCGGCTTTACGGTATGGACGAGCGGGGCAACCCGCCCGCGGTGCTGCTGGCTGCCCCGCCGCCCATTGCCGAGTGGGTGACGGAGACCCCCTACGCGCAGGTGTTCGGCCCGAACGCCGCCGCCGTGACGCGCGGCCTGCCCGCCGAATACGCCCGCTATGCCCGCCTGATGCGATGCGAGTTTTTCGACGCGGGCCGCTTTGCCGCCTGCTCCCGCGAGGACGCCATCCACATCACGGCCGAAGGGCATTTGCGACTGGCGGAGGGATTCAGGGACAAGATTGCTGAAATGATGGGATAAAAAGAGAGCCCGTTCCGGACCGGAACGGGCTCTCTTCTCACTGTGTCAGGAATGCCTGTCGCCCAGCAGTTTCTGCAGCTTGCGCTTGACGCGCTGCAGGGCGTTGTCGATGGATTTGACGTGCCTGCCCAGCTCGTCGGAGATGTCCTGGTAACTCTTGCCGTCCAGGTATCTCAGCAGCACCTGCTTCTCCAGCGGGGAGAGCATGTCGCCGATGCGCCCCTCGATGAGGGAGATGTCCTCGCGGGAGATGAGCAGCTCCTCGGGATTGGCCGCCATTTCCTCGCTGATGACGTCCATCAGCGTGCGGTCGGCTTCGTCGTCGAAGATGGGTTTGTTGAGCGACACATAGGAATTCAGCGGGATGTGCTTCTGGCGCGTGGCGGTCTTGATGGCGGTGATGATCTGGCGGGTGATGCACAGCTCGGCAAAGGCCCGGAAGGAGGACAGCTTTTCGCTGCGGTAATCGCGGATGGCCTTGTACAGGCCGATCATGCCTTCCTGCACGATGTCCTCGTGATCCGCGCCGATCAGGAAATAGCTGCGCGCCCTCGAGCGCACGAAGTTTTTGTACTTTTCCAGCAGGTAGTCCAGCGCCGCCCCGTCCGAGGCCTGCGCCAGCGCCACGATGTCCTCATCGGACATATCGCGGAACCGTTCGTTTGCGTCCATCACTTTTCTCCCCGCCGTAGTTTTTCCAGCCTCGCGCGCACGTCGTCCGGCACGCGATCCATGATGGTGCTCCGGCCCGACGCCCGGCTGGCGGGATGGGCGTACTGCTCGCCGTTCTGCCGGGCCTGGCGCATCTCGTAGATCAGCTCCCGGGAGCTGATGCGCACCGCGCCGCGCCCGAACACCACGGTCTGTTCGGTGCCGTCGGAGGTGGCCACGCGCAGCTCCAGCCGGCCCAGCTCCACCTGCCGCGCGTGCTCGTCGCACAGGCGTTCGATGTAGTGGTCGGCCGTCTCGCCCTTCTGCGTGAACACCACCGTCAGCGGGCCGCGCGTCTCGCTGGAGCGCTCCAGCCGGTCGGACTGCCAGGCGTCGAACACCAGCACGACCTGCTGGCCGGAGTAGCCGGCGTAATCGTGCAGGCGGTGGATCAGCGCGTCGCGCGCGTCGGCCAGCGGCTGTCCCTTCGACAGCTCGGGCCACGCGCCCAGCACGTTGTAGCCGTCCACCACGAGCAGCCTTGATTTGCCCGCCATGGTCAGCTCCTGCGCGCGTTGACGACGGCGTACATCATGACACCTGCCGCGACGGAGGCATTCAGCGAGTCGATGCGGCCCTTCATGGGCAGGCTCAGCTTCAGATCGCACTTTTTCAGCGTCAGTTCGGCGATGCCCTCGCCCTCCGCGCCGATCACCAGGGCGATCGGGCCGCTCAGGTCGGCGCTCATGGCGTCCTCGCCGTCCATCGTGGCGCCCACGATCCAGAGCCCACGATCCCGGAGCGTTTCCAGGGTGCGGTTGATGTTGGTCACGCGCACCACGTTCATGTATTCGCACGCGCCGGCCGAGGCCTTGACCGCCGCCGGGGTCAGGCCCACGCTGCGGCGCTCGGGAATGATGACGCCGTGTGCGCCCGCGCATTCCGCCGTGCGGATGATCGCGCCGAGGTTGTGCGGGTCGGTAATGCCGTCCAGCACAACGACGAACGGCTCCTCGCCGCGCTCCGCGGCGGTTTCAAAGATGTCGTCCAGCTCCGCGTAGGCCGCGGCGGAGACGAAGGCGATCATGCCCTGGTGGTTGGGGTAGACGGCGTCCAGGCGGGCGCGGTCGACCTCCTGCACCACGATGCCCGCCTCGTGTGCCCTGGCCACGATCTCGCGGGCCGAGCCGGACAGGTCGCCGCGGGCGACCATCAGCTTCTCAATGTCGCGGCCGGCCTTGATGGCCTCGCGGATGGGGTTGCGTCCAGCCAGCAGGTTTTCCGGCTCCGTGCGCGCGGGCGCGGCGCCTTCGCTCATCAGGCGGGCCAGCGGATCGGTTTCCGGGCGGCCGAAAGGCGCGTCGTATGTCGCCCGGGGCAGGCGGGCGTTTTCGCGCTTTTCAGGGATTCTGCGTTCAAAATCTCGCTTAAAGCCTTCCTTTTTCGGGAACGGAGCCTTGCCTTCGCCGAAAGTCCGGGTGGGCTTAGGGAATTCGTTTCGACGGCCGGCAGCGGGGCGCTGCGGCCCGCGCTGGTCGCCGCCAAAGCCGCGCCGGTCATTCCGCTCGCCGCGCTCATCGGGGCGGAAACCGCCGCGCCGGTCCGATCCGCCGCGGGCATAGCCGCCCTCCCGGCGCGCCGGCCGGCTGCTGTTCCTGTCGTATTTGTCGTATGCCATTGATGATTCCTCCCGCGGCGTTCTGTCCGCCGCTTCAGTTCTGATGCTTCAGGGCCTGCGCGCGTTCCCGCACTTCGGCGGCTTTGCCGCAGCACTTTTTGCCTTCCGGACACGGGCCGCGCAGACAGCCCGGGCCGGCGTTTTCAAACAGCGCGGGCGCGGCCTCATGGGCCAGCGCGAGCATCTGCCAGGCGACGGCGCGGATCTCCCACTGGGCGCGGCTGCAGCAGCGCAGGCTGAGGAAATGCTGCAGCTCGCGGGCGTTCATGGTCACCAGCATGCGGGTGGCCGAGGCGTTGGGCAGCACGAAGCGCGCGTCCTCGTTGCTCTTCTCGCCGGTGCCCAGCTTCTTCCGCCAGGCCTGATACCATTCGTTGATGGTGTCCATCTGGCGGCGGTATTCGGCGGCGTCCTCCTCGCCCAGCGCATCAATGGCGGGCGGCACGATGTAATCGAAGCCGGTTTCGTCGTCGCCCAGCGCCACATAGCGCTGTGACTGCACGGAAAAGCTGGCGATGCGGTGCCGCGTGATCTGCGCCAGCAGGCTGCGCGACACGCCCTCGATGCCGAACGTGAACGAGGCGTGCTCCACGGGCGAGAGATGGCCCATCTCCATGAGCCGGTTCAGATATTTCGACTGGTCCTTCTGGGCGATGCCCTCGTCCAGGTCGCTGAGGTCAGAGGCGGAATAGCACAGCTTGGCGGCCAGCGCCACCAGTTCCTCGGGCGCGGGGGTGTATCGGATCAGCTTCACCTTGGGTTGTACCTGGGGCATGGGCGCTCCTCCTCAAATCATTCCTCTTCCGGCAGGGCCCGGCGCATCAGCTCGTCCATGCGCGCCGTCCGGCCGGAGAGATACAGCCATCCGACGAGGGCCTCCAGCGCGGTGGCGCGGTGGTAGTCGCCGGGGTCGGCGTTTTTGGTGGGCGTTTGCTTCACGTTCCGCGCCCGCCGCACCACGGCGGCTTCCTCCTCGGTGAGCAGCGCCTCGATGCGGGCCAGCGCCTCGCTCTGCGCCCTGGCGCAGACCTGGCTGACAGCCATGCGGTGCAGGTCTTTCATGCGCCCGCCCCGCCTGACCAGGCGCGTGCGCACCATCAGGTCCCACAGCGTGTCACCGAGATAGGCCAGCTCCAGCGAACCGGGCGTCTGGCCGTGAAGAAAATCGTCTTTATCCATATCACTTATTCGTCAGGCAGAGCAGCCGCTGATAGGCCGCGTCCCAAGCCGCGGAATCGCCTTCGGGCAGGTATTCCTCGTTTTCAAACGAGGCCGCGACCACCTGGCGCAGCGCGGGAATCGAGCTGATTTCGCCCAGCGCCATGGCCTGGACCAGCAGGTTGCCGATGACAGTGCCCTCGCTGGGGCCGGCGATGACGGGCCGGTTGATGGCGTTGGCGGTCATGCGGTTGAGCATCAGGTTCTTGCTGCCGCCGCCCACGATGTGCAGCACGTCGATCTTCCGGTGCAGCAGGTCCTCCTCCAGGCGTTCGATGGCCCAGCGGTATTTCAGCGCCAGCGATTCGTAAATCACGCGCGAGATCTCGCCGCGGCCTTCGGGCACGGGCTGGTTCGTCTCGCGGCAGTATTGCTGGATGCGCGCGGGCATGTCGCCGGGGGCGAGGAAGCGCTGGTCGTCCACGTCGATCACGGCTTTGAAGGCGGGCGCCTTTTCAGCCAGCTTCACCAGCCCGGCGAAGTCCACCGCGTCGGCGCGGCGGTCCCACTCGCGCTTGCACTCCTGAATCATCCACAGGCCCATGATGTTCTTCAGCAGCCGCGTGGTGCCGTTGATGCCGCCCTCGTTGGTGTAGTTGGCCTTCATGACCTCCACGCTGGACAGTGGCTCGGTGATTTCGGCGCCCAGCAGCGACCAGGTGCCGGAGCTGATGTAGGCGAAGCTGGAGCCTTCGCGCGCGGGCACGGCGGCCACCGCGGAGGCGGTGTCGTGGCTGCCCACGGCGATCACGGGCACCTGCTCCATGCCCAGCTCGTCCGCGATTTCCTTCAGGAGCAGGCCGCGCACGGTGCCGGCGGGCTGGATCTTCGTGAGCATCCTGGTGGGCAGGCCGAACCGGCCGATGAGCTTCCACGCCCAGTCGCGGGTGTGCGGGTCGATCAGTTGGCTGGTCGAGGCGATGGTGTACTCCGTCGCCTTTTCGCCGGTGAGGAAGTAGGCCAGCAGGTCAGGCATGAACAGCATGGTGTCGGCGAGATCCAGCGCGGGGTCGTTCGCCTTCTTCATGGCCAGCAGCTGATACAGCGTGTTGAACTGCATGAAAGCCAGGCCGGTCTCACCGAAGATTTCTTCCTTCGGCACGGTCCGGAAGGCCTCTTCCATCATGCCGTCCGTACGGGCGTCGCGGTAATGCGTGGGGATGCCCAGCAGCTGGCCGTTTTTGTCCAGCAGGCCGAAGTCCACGCCCCAGGTGTCGATGCCGATGCCATCCAGCCGGATACCGGCCTTCACGGCCTTCAGGAGCGCCGCCTTCGTCTCAAAGAACAGGCGCTGCACGTCCCACACGAAGCGGCCGTTCAGCATCACGGGGTCGTTCGGAAAGCGGTGCAGCTCTTCCAGGCGAAGGCTCTTGCCGTCGTAGATGCCCAGCATGGCGCGGCCGCTCGACGCGCCGAAATCGAGACCCAGCAGATGAAGCGTTTTCATAGGTTATCCTCCTCGCGTTGCGAATGGATCGTTTCCATACAGGCTGCCAGTCTATTATAGCAGAACTCCCCGCTTCCTGCAAGCGGATAATCACCCGTGACCTGTGGATAACTTTCCAAAAACGAACGTTTGTCCTGTTGAAATGTGGATAATTTCCTTGCTTATCCACAAGGTTTTGCACAGGAAAATCCCACTCATGGGACTGTTACAATCATGAATAAACAAAGAAATAATATTGAATTAATGGAGAAATAATTTTGCAATCTTTGCGAAATAATTGTCTGAATTATGGCTGCGGTGCGCTGAAAAGAATGCGAAAATCGCGAAATAATCCCCTGAAAAGGCTTGGGTTATCCACAGTTTCCACAAAAACCTGTTGATAACCTGCGAAGAAGCCGTGCACATCCTGCGGAAAAACGGGTCAAATTGTTGCGGGCCTTTGTGGGAAAAACGGCTCCGAACGCCCGTTTCGGGGCGTGGAGCCGCCGGATTTCCACCTGTTCACAGGGAAATGTGGATAACTTGTGGAAACCTGTGGATAACCCGTGGAAACGGCCGGCCCGCTCAGGCCAGGCCCGCGTACTGGCTGTTGTACAGCGAGGCGTAGAACCCGCCCTTTTCCAGCAGCGCCTCGTGCCGGCCCTGCTCGATGATGCGGCCGTCCTTCATCACGAGGATGATGTCCGCCTCCCGGATGGTGGAAAGCCGGTGCGCCACGATGAAGCTGGTGTGCCCTTCCATCAGCCGGGCGAAAGCCTCCTGCACGCGCGCTTCGGTGCGGGTGTCGATGGAAGAGGTGGCCTCATCCAGAATGAGCATGGGCGGATGGCACAGCATCGCGCGCGCGATGCACAGCAGCTGCTTCTGGCCCTGGGAGAGCAGACCGCCGTCCTCGCCGATCACGGTGTCGTAGCCCTGGGGCAGGCGCCTGATGAAGCTGTCCGCGTGGGAGGCCTTCGCGGCGGCGATGATTTCCTCCTCGGAAGCGTCTGGCCGGCCCATTGCGAGGTTTTCACGCACGGTGCCGCTGCGCAGCCATGTCTCCTGCAGCACCATGCCGTAGCTGGCGCGCAGGCTTTTGCGCGTGACGGAGCGGATGGGCGCGCCGTCCACGGCGATGACGCCGCGGTCGACGTCGTAGAAGCGCATGAGAAGGTTGATGATGGTGGTTTTGCCGCAGCCGGTCGGGCCCACGATGGCCACGCGCTGGCCGGGCCGGGCGTGCAGGTTCAGGTGCTCGATGAGCGGGCGCTCCGGCACGTATGAGAAGTCCGCGTCTTCGATGGCCACCTCGCCCCGCACGTTTTTAAGCGCCGCGGCGTCCGGGGCGTCGGGCGCCTGGGGCGTCTCCTCGATGAGGTCGAAGATGCGCGCCGCGCAGGCCAGCGCGTTCTGCAGCTCCGTGACCACGCCGGAGATCTCATTGAAGGGCTTGGTGTACTGGTTGGCATAGCTGAGGAAGCAGGACAGCTGGCCCACGGAGAGGCCGCCGCCCACGGCGATGATGGCGCCGCAGACGCCTACCCCCGCGTACACCAGGCTGTTCACGAAGCGCGTGGAGGGATTGGTGATGGACGAGAAGAAGATGGCGCGCAGCGAGTAGCGGCGCAGGCGCTCGTTCACTTCGTCGAAATCGTCCAGGCATTTCTTTTCCCGTCCGAAGGCCTGGATGACGCTCTGCCCGCCGACGAGTTCGTCGATCATGGCGGTCTGTTCGCCCCGCGTCTGCGACTGCAGGCGGAACATGTCGTAGGTATGCCGCGCGATGAACGCCGCCACGAACAGCGACACCGGCGTGATGAGCACGACCACCAGCGTGATCACGGGATTGACGGACAGCATGAATCCGATGGTGCCCAGAATGGTGATGACGCCGGTGAACAGCTGCGTGAAGCCCATCAGCAGGCCGTCGGCAAACTGCTCCACGTCAGCGATGACGCGGCTCACGATCTCGCCGGCGGGATGGCTGTCGATGTAGCTGAGCGGCAGGATGCCGATTTTGCGGAAGGCGTCCGCCCGCATGTCGCGCACGGTCTGGTAGGTGATGCGGTTGTTGATGAGGCTCATCAGCCACTGGCTGAGCGCCGTGAGGGCGACGGCCGCGCCGATTGTGGCGAGGATGCGGGCGAGGCCGGCGAAGTCCACCCGACCCGGCCCGGCGATCAGGTCCACGGCCCGGCCCACGAGGATGGGCACATACAGCGTCAGCGTGACGGTGAGCGCCGCCAGCAGCAGGGAGCAGGCGATGGACAGCCTGTAGCGGGCCACGCGCGCCAGCACTTTTTTGAGCGTACCGGACCGCTTCTTCTGTGATTCCGCCATTTATGCCGCCTCCTTTGGAAACTGCGAATGGTAGATCTCGCGGTACATCGGGCAGCTCTCCAGCAGCTGCGCGTGCGTGCCGACGCCCGCCACCTTGCCGTCGTCCAGCACGATGATCCGGTCGGCGTGCATCAGCGAGGCCGCGCGCTGGGACACGACGAACACCGCGGGCCGGTCGGGCAGCTCGCGGAGGGCGGCGCGGAGCCGGGCGTCCGTCGCCAGGTCGAGGGCGGAGGCGCTGTCGTCCAGGATGAGGATATCGGGCCGGCGCACCAGCGCGCGGGCGATGGTGAGGCGCTGGCGCTGGCCGCCGGAGAAGTTGCGGCCGTTCTGCTCTACAGGCGCGTTCAGCCCGCCCTCCCGGGTTTCGATGAATTCCCAGGCCTGGGCGGTTTTGAGCGCGGCGATAAGCTCCTCTTCCGTGGCATTCTCGCGGCCCCAGCGCAGGTTCTCCGCCACGGTGCCCTTGAAGAGCTGCGCCTTCTGCGGCACAACGCCGATGCGGGCGCGCAGCTTCTGCAGGTCGTAGTTCTTCACGTTCACGCCCTTCACCAGCACGCGTCCCGCCGTGGCTTCGTAAAAGCGCGGGATGAGGTTGACCAGCGTGCTCTTTCCGCAGCCGGTGGGCCCGATGATGCCGACGGTCTCTCCCCGATTCGCCCGGAACGACACGCCCTCGAGGGACGGCGCGCCGGCGCCGGGATAAGTTACCGCCACGTCTTCGAAGGCCACCAGCGCCTCGGCGTCGGCAGGGCCCTCCGACGTGCCGCCCGCCATGCCGGGCTCGGTTTCCAGCACGCCGGCGATGCGGCCCGCGCAGGCCAGCGAGCGGGTCATGTTGATGATGAGGTTGGCCAGCTTGATGAGCTCGACGAGGATCTGGGACATGTAGTTCACCAGGGCCACCACGGCGCCCTGCGTGATGAAGCCGCCCTCCACGCGCCAGGCGCCGCTCCAGATGAGCGCGATCAGCGCGGCGTTGAGAATGACGTAGGTGAGCGGATTCATGGCGGCGGCGATGCGGCCCACGAACAGCTGCAGCCGGGTGAGCGACCCGTTGTCCGCGCCGAAGCGGGCGGCCTCGTTTTCCTCCTGGTTGAACGCCCGGATGACGCGCACGCCGGTGAGGTTTTCGCGCACCACGCCCAACACCCGGTCGAGCCCGGCCTGCGCCTTTTTATAGAGCGGCATGGTCCACAGCATGATGCCGAACACCACCGCCGACAGCAGCGGGATGGCAATCACGAAGATCCATGCGGACGCCGCGTCCACGGTGAAGGCCATGATCATCGCGCCGAACACGATGAACGGCGACCGCAGGAACAGCCGCAGCGTGAGGTTCACGCCGGACTGCACCTGGTTGATGTCGCTGGTGAGGCGGGTGATCATGGTGGATGAGCCCAGCCCGTCGCGCACGGCGAAGGAGAGCGACTGGATGTGCTCAAGCAGCGCGTGCCGCAGCCTGGCGCAGAAGCCCACAGCGGCCCGCGCCGCGAAATACTGCGCCGTGATGGAGCACGTCAGGCCCACGGCGGCCAGCCCCAGCAGCACGCCGCCCATGCGCCACACGAAGGGCGCGTCGCCCTGGGCGATGCCGCGGTCGATGACGGCGGCCATCACCAGCGGCACGAACAGCTCAAACGCGGCTTCCAGCAGCTTGAACAGCGGCCCGAGGACGCATTCCTTCCGATAGGGTTTCATGTAGACCAGCAGTTTTCTCATGTCGTATGCCTCCGGACGAAAAGCCTTGTGCGCAAAGAAAAGCGGGGCCGCGCCATGCCCGGTCCCGCGCCTTTCACATCAGGTCCAGCGATGGCGCCGCGTTCAGCGACAGCGGCGCGAGCTCGCCCTTCATCAGCCGGTAAAACGCCGCACTGCCGATCATGGCGGCGTTGTCTGTGCAGAGCGCGGCGGGCGGCATGAACACCTCCAGCCCCGCCTTCTTCCCCAGCCGCCCCATCTCCCGCCGCAGCAGCCGGTTGCTGGCCACGCCTCCGGCCAGCGCCACGCGGCTGAGGGAGGAATTCCGGCAGGCGCGGACGGTCTTTTCCGCGAGCAGGTCCACCACAGCCCGGCGGAATGAGGCCGCCCAGTCCGCGGCGTTGATCGCCTCGCCCTGCTGGCGCAGGTGGTGCGCCTGGTTGATGACGGCGGTCTTCAGCCCGCTGAAGGAGAAGTCGTATTCGCCCGGCGTGTGCACCTTCGGGAAGGAATAAGCCCGGTCGTCGCCTTCCTCGGCCAGCTTGTCCAGCAGCGGGCCGCCGGGATAGGGAATATCCAGTACGCGCGCCACCTTGTCGAAGGCTTCGCCCGCGGCGTCGTCCGTGGTGCCGCCCATGATGGCGTATTCGCCGTAATCGTCCACCCGCACGATGTGGCTGTGCCCGCCCGAGGCCACCAGGCACACGAAGGGCGGAGTGAGATCGGGATGGGCGATGTAGTTGGCGCTCACGTGGCCCTCGATGTGGTTTACCGGCACCAGCGGCAGCTGCCGCGCGTAGGCGAAGGCCTTGGCCCAGGCCACGCCGGTCAGCAGCGCGCCCACCAGACCGGGCCCGTAAGTCACGGCCACGGCGTCGATGTCCTCCATGCCCATGCCGGCCTGCGCCAGCGTCTGGTCCAGCAGCGGATCCAGCGCCTGCACGTGCATGCGCGAGGCGATCTCCGGCACCACGCCGCCGTACAGCGCGTGCATGTCGATCTGCGAGGCAATGACGCCGGACACCAGCCTGCGTCCGTCCTCGACGACGGCCATGGCCGTTTCGTCGCAGCTGGATTCCACGGCGAGGATGCGCGCGTGTCCCCTGCCGATGAGGACATCCGCCTTTTCGCGGGCAATCGCTTCGTAATTCATGTTTCTTTCTTCCTTCTTCCAGTGTTCAGGAGAATCGCGCCGCCCAGGAACGCGGCGAGCGCGCCGACGGCCGCGGCCCTGCCGCCCAGGGCGGCCATGTTCTCGAAGAACGGTTCGGGCAGCATGCGGATCATGGCGTCCGTCGCCGGATCCAGCAGCCACAGGTCGTTGGTGAAGGCCAGCTGGTGAAAGCGGATGAACAGCGTTTCAAAATCCGCCCGGGCCAGCAGGACCGCGGCGATGATGCCTGCCGCGGTGATGAGGCCCAGCGCCAGCAGGACGCCCGCCCGCCGCGCGGGCCGCCCGCCCAGCAGCAGCCCCGCGCCGATGAGCCCGGCTGCC